>JAYELZ010000126.1:0-15785 GCA_034717835.1 Chloroflexota bacterium | reverse complement strand
AGACGACTTGAGCGGTAGGCAGCTGCAACTCGTGGGCCTGCCGTAACTCAGACGCGGCTCCTTTTTCCAACCGTGCGATAATGCCTAACTTTAATTTGGTCATGATTCACTCTCCTGGCTCTGGATAGCTTTAATCTCGCGCTGCACCAACGCCACCGAGTCCCGGGCGGATTGTGGCGGACATTCAGTCGGCTCCGCTTGCTGCTCCAGGCACGTGGTGAAGTAATCGATCTCGTCGTAGTAAGCATCACCTTCGGGCAGAGCTACCGGCTCCGCTTGCACCTGTGCCGGATCGGTGAAGAGCTGCAAGGCTGGCTGTTGGGTGGAATCGTAACGGAGAAAACCGTCTGCGAACCAAGCGTCAAAGCCCATCGTAAAAGGTATCTGCACGGTGCTCCAACCGGCGTGTAGATGGACGTGCGGTCCATTCTGATAAACGTAATCAGCATGGACAATATGGTATCCGCCACGCTCGGCATATTTCCCGCTAGCCTGGATGATATCGGGAGCGCCCAACAGAGAGTTGACGTAATCCACATCGTGAATATGCAAATCCAGGATCATGCCACCGCTGAGAGCCGGATCGAGGTACCAGTTGCGTTCCGACCAACCAGGCATGCCGCCCAAGCGGTACAGGTTGAGGGAGAGCAGTGCTCCCAGCGAGCCATCCTGGACGTAACGGCGCAGCACGCGATATTCCGGCCAGAAGCGGATGCACTGAGCGATCATCAACTGGCGCTCTGCGCGCTGGGCGGCTGCCAACATCTCATCGGCTTCAGACACCGTCAGCGCCATCGGCTTCTCGCAGAGGACATGCCGCCCGGCTTGCAGGGCGGCGATGGTGTAGCGTTTGTGCTGATAGGTAGGGAGACAAACGTCGATGAGGTCCACATCCGCGGTAGCGAGCAACTCATCGGCTTCGGCAAAACGTTGCAGGTTGGAGAGGTCGAAATCCAATTCATTGCTCTCCAAATTGCCCTGGATACCTACGTTGGATGCCAGTCGCGCGGGCATTCTATCCGCCACGGCCACCAAGGTTACGTTTGGATTTTTTAGATAGTGGGTCGCATGGACACTGCCCATCATCCCCAAACCCAAGAGACCTACTTTTAACATAAATTTTCTCCTTAGCTCGCTAACCAACTCAATTGAAGTGCGTTGCACCTACCTCACTCTACAAATCTTACCTTGCTCCACCGTGCTGGGATGTGCATATTGATGTAGCCGTGTTGATTCCAAGACCAATCCACGTGGCTATCGCGCCCCTGCTCATCATGGAAGTGTTGACAGCGTGAGGCCCCGATGCGCAGCACGTCGCCAGCAGCGGGCGGCAGTTCCAAACCCAGCGCGCGCAATCCTTGCCAGGGGAGCGCGAATTCGACCGTCCAGCCATTATCGCGGATGCGGGGACAGTTCAGCGCACCGTCGATCTGCACCGCGTATTGCAACCCCGGCAACTCCCAGTCCAACTCTCCGAGGCGACCTAACCGCTCATCCAAGCGGGGGAGGAAATAGAGAAAGTTTTCGGTGGAGAAGAAGCGGTTGAGCTGGACGTGGTTGCGCGCTGCTACTACCGGCTCTAACCAGGTCCAGAAAACCTCATAAATAGTGTTGAGCGGATTGATGCCCAGCTCGTAATAAACGCCGTCCCCAGCGATAAAGATCTCCGCGTCGCTATCGCGGTGGTAAACGTGGTCATGGTGCTCCACGTGCGTGCCCCAAATCTCGTGATCCTCGTACCGGTAAGCGGCATAGAGATATTCGTCATCCCAGCGCAGTGCGAGTCGTGAGTCCAGTGCGACTTCTGCCCCGGTATCCATCTTGACAAACGGTACTGACCACGGGGTATCCTGCCAGGCACGCTCATCCAAGCGCCCATCCACTGTGATGGAGCTAGTCGCACGTAAACAATCATATTCTTGCACCGGAGGTAAATTGTCCAGTGGCCCTTGTGGCAGGTTAAGAGTGCGCGGCATTTGAATCATATTTTACTCCTATAAAGGCAGCGGTTAGCGGTTAGTGATTGGGAATTAGTGATTTGTTATCGACGTTGATTTGATAGGTAAGCGCAGCACCGCTTCTGGACAGATATTCAGTATGCTACCAGAGCCTAACGGCTAACCATCCGCCTGCGCGGACGGGAATAGCAGCAACGCACCTCGGTAAAAAACGATTGCGCTCAAAGATCCACCAACCTAGTTAGTTCACCAAAAGAGCCGGTAGGCAGCGTAGCCACCTACCGGCTGATGACCTTAACTCAAACCATAATTACTGGTTGCAGGGGTAGAGAGTGCCGTCCAAGATCATCATCAGAACAAAGGAGTCTTTGTAGGGGTTGTTGTCGTAGATAGGATCGCCATCGGCGGGCCAACCACAGGTGTGCAGGCCATCCATAGCAGGGTTGTTCCCGTAGCGTTCCCAGAGCGGGACTACCGGGAGCAGTTCGTTGAAAGCTTGCGCAACAGTGAAGACTAACTCTTTCTGAGCTTCATTATCTAGCCCAATGGTCATATCCTCAATCTTCTGTTCAAAATCAATCTCACCACAGCACTCAGTATCCTGGACCATGGGGAAATTCATGCCTGACCCTTCGGCAGCTTCAATGTTGTATGTGAAGAGCTCCTCGACGAACGCAAAGTGCGGGTGCGGGTTACCCGCACCCCAGCCTTCGATAGCCATCTCAAAATTACCCTTACTAACCTCAATGGGGTGCTGGCGGAACTCTACGCCACGGTAGGTGGTGACAATGCCAAACTCAGTTAGTTGCTCGGCGGCATTCTCCGCCGCGGCTGACCAGTCAGCGAACTCGGCGGGAGCAACCAACTCGTACTCCATCCGCTCTCCCGTATCCGTAACCCAGACACCATCATCATCTCTGGCGAAACCCAAGCCTTCCAGTATCTCGGTGGCTTTAGCTGTATCCTGGGCATAAGACTCAAACCCAGAGGTATCATCGATCCAGTTCGGGATCATCTCATCGGGGATGCCGTTCATATATTTTGTCGGCTTGCCAGAGTCACCCAGGGAAACGATACCATTCTCCTTTTTATCAATCGCATAAGCGATCGCACGGCGAACTTCAGGGTTATCAAAGGGGTAGATGGTTTGGTTAAAGAAAATCGCGGGGCCAAAGTGTGTGGGGGGACGCAAAATACGGATGCCAGCACTTTGGTACGCTTTTTCGGTGGCGGGTGGGAAACCGTGAGTGGCATAGTCCACCTGTTGTGCCAAGACGATGGGGGTGACGGTGGGAGTTTCGCCGTTGTAGATGTAAACCAGATCGAAGTTTACCGTGTCAGCTAGCCAGGAGCTCTCGTTTTTGGTCAGCGTCAGGCGCGCTTCATTGATGGAAGCCATATCAATGGTGTACGGCCCGATGGCGTTCAGTTCCTCAGGGCGATACTCATTGAATTTCTGCAACAAGGTCTTCCACTCGTCAGAGTCGCTATCCAGCCCCTGAGCTACCAGGTCTTGAACTTTGTTGGCCCATTCACCATAGGTGGCGCGATCCACAATGTGCTCATTGCGAATTACGTAGCGTTCTACTACAGTGGAGGGATCAGACATGTGGAAGACGACGGTATGCTCATCAGCTACTTCAACACTGTCCAAGAAACGCCAGACAGTGCCATTGGAAAGGCGGCGGCACATGAAGGTAGCCCAGACATCTTCAGCGGTGAAGTCATCGCCATTGCTCCACTTAGCGCCCTCAATCAAATTCACGGTTAGGGTCGCGGCATCGGCGTCAACTTCCCAATCCTTAGCCAGCAGTGGGTCCCAACTGCCATCGGCCCACTTGTAATAAGCCATGGGCGGGTGGAAGAGCGGGCGGTAGATAGTCGTGCCCAAAACAGCGTTGGTCGCAAACATGTTCAGGTGACCAATAGGAGGCACGGAATACGGGTAAGCACCAGCAAAGACGCCAGGGCCGGTAGGAGCGGCGGTTACCTCAACCTCGACAACCTTTTCGACCTCAACCGTCTTCTCAACCTCAACAATCTTTTCGACCTCAACGGTCTTCTCCACCTCGATAATTTCAGGCTCCGGGGTGGCACAACTCGCCAGAAAAGCCAGCACCATTATGGCGCTGAGCAGTACAAACAACCAGTTACGTTTGTTTAACATAGTACGTTCTCCTCCAAATTATAGGTACTTTGAATAGATAATTTAAACGGCCAATAACATAGAATGACTAATCTCTTAGAAATTTGTTCTATTAGCACCTCCTTGTTGCAAACCCTCCCCGGAAACATACCCGCCAAGTACTTCTCTACGAGCTATGGAAAATTTTACCGTTCCTGCCGCCGTAAGAATATCACAATAAGTAGGCTGGTAATTATTCCCAGGCCGAAAGTGAGGCTAGCGACGATAAACTCAGCGCTACCACGCTCCAAAACGAAAATCAAGATCGCCGAAACGAAAGCTAGATAAAAGGTAATCCTAAAGAGCGTGCGCCCCACTTGTGGACTAAGCATGAGCATCAGACAAATTCCCGACAGCCATATCAGCGATGCCCAGTTCCCGCACGGCAATATGGCACGCGACCTCCCGCCCATCTCCCACGGGAGTCAGCTGAGGTCGCACGGTATCACAGAGACCTTTTTCGAAGAACGGACAGCGCGGATGAAAGCGGCAGCCATTAGGCAACGCCAGCAGGCTGGGGATGTCCTGGCTGCGCAACTCGAAGCGTTTCTTCTGATGTGTCAGCTCGGGGTCCGGCTCCGGGGCCGCCGAAAGCAACGCTTTAGAGTAAGGGTGCAACGGTGAGTTGATGAGTTGCGGGGTCGCAGCGCGCTCAACCACGCTGCCCACGTACATCACCGCAATCTCTCCCTCCCAGGCGAAAAATTTGGCGATAGCTAAATCATGGGTGATGAAAAGATATGTCACGCCTAAATCGTTCTTGAGGCGCGAAAGCAGCTTGAGCAAGCTAATGCGCAAGGAGACATCAACCATAGAGACCGCCTCATCGGCAACGATAAAGCGCGGTTCCACCGTGAGAGCACGGGCTACTGAGACGCGCTGCCGCTGGCCGCCGCTCAGCTGGTGCGGGTACTTGGGTAGAAAATCCTCCACGGGCCCCAGCCCCACCGTGCGGAGCAGCTCCCTGACGCGCTCGTACGCCTCCTGCTGATTGCGGACTAACCCATGACGGAGCAGCGGATAACGCAAGGTATCATAGACCGTATGTGCCGGGTTGAGAGATGCGTAGGGGTCCTGGTGGATAATCTGCACATCTAAGCGGAACTTCTTAAATCCAGGAGATTTGCGGCCCTTTCCGGTCCAGATACTTTGGCCCTGGTAAAGCACCTCACCGCCAGAGGGCTTGAGCAAACCGGCGACCATCTTGCCGGTGGTAGTCTTACCACAGCCACTCTCTCCCACCAGGCAGAGAACTGAGCCTTCAGGGATACTAAGATTTACCCTATCAACAGCGGTGACTTTATTTCGTTTGGAACCGAAGGTCCGGACTAGGTTGCGTACTTCGATGCTATGTTCTTTTTTCATAAGGTTTTTTCTCCTGCCACGTCTCTACGCTCTTTCCACATGGCGCTGGCTGCGGCTAAGGCTTTCTCCGGGTAGAAGCAAGCGGCGGTATGTTCAGGATTGCCGTCCACAGGGACTAACGTTGGCTCTTCATGGCGGCAACGCTCGGCCACGTAGGGACAGCGGAGGTGAAACTTACAACCGCTGGGCGGGTCAATTAAATCGGGGGGTGCGCCGGGGATGGAAGAGAGCTCCTCAAAATCGCCGGTGACGGTGGGAACAGCCTGAATCAGACCCAGGGTATAAGGGTGCGCGGGATGGTAGAACGTGTCGGCCACCGAACCAAGCTCCACAATCACGCCGGCGTACATAGTCGCCATACGGTCAGCCAGCTCAGCGGCAGTGGAGAGATCATGTGAGATAAACATCATGGAGAAGCCGAGCTTACTCTGCAAGCGCTGCAACAAATCAATGATGGTGCGCTGGGTCAGAATGTCCAACGCCGTTGTCGGCTCATCCAAAATAAGCACCTGCGGATCAAGCAGCAAGCTCATAGCCAACAACACCCGCTGCCGCATCCCCCCGCTCAACTCATGGGGATAGGAATCAATAACTCGTTCAGGATCCAACTGCACTTCACGCAAAAGCTCTTTAGCTCGCTGCCGCGTGTAAGCTTTGGTCACTTTATGTCCATGCGATCTAAAAGTATCGTGGAATTGATCCAAGATGGTGAGTACCGGATTAAGCGCGTTCAACGCTGATTGGAAAACCATGGCACATTCCTGCCAGCGGAATTTTTGTAGCTCCCTTTCGCTCAACTGGCGGATATCAATCTCTCTCCCCTCCCGATAAACGTAGTTAATCCCCCCGTGGCGAATCGTGCCGGCTTTGACCAACAAGCGGACTAGAGAGAGTCCTAAAGTAGTCTTACCGCAACCACTCTCGCCGATCAGCGCCAGACTCTCGCCCTCGCGTAAATCTAGGGAGACCCCCCGCACAGCTTTGACTACACCGCGTTCAACTGCGTACTCTACCCAAAGATCTCGCACCGAGAGCGGAATTTTGTAGTTCTTCATTTTAATGTCGGTTGCTTTATTTAGCATTATTTACCCCGTGCGTAAGCGTGGATTGAATATCTCTTCCAACGACCGTGTCATCCAAACTACGGAGAGGACAAAAAGCGCGATGGCTGTGACCGGCGCCATAATAAAGTAGATGCTATCCTTGAAGAAGATAGCTCCTTGCGTCCAGGCCAAGTTGATCATCACGCCCCAGTTGCGGGTAAGAGGCACTAACCCTAAGAAGACCAAACCCACTTGCGCGTAGATAGCCTGACGCATGGCGATGGTGAAACTAATCACGATGTAACTCATCATATTGGGCAAGACCTCGCGGAAGACAATATGCCAGAGACCCAAATCTAGCGCAATGGCTGCCTCCACGTAATCGCGCTCCTTGAGAGATAAAACCTGAGCGCGGATGGAACGGTAGAGACCCGCCCAAGAGAGCACTGAGAGGAGTAACGAGAGGGTAAAGATGTTATCGAGCTGCACCAAGGTAGCAATCACCGCTAACAATGGAAAGCGCGGGATGGTCAGCCAAATATCAGCCAACATGCTAAGGGCGGCGTCAAATTGACCACCTGCCAGCGCGCTCACCGAGCCTAACGTGACGCCAATAAAAGTAGCCATCACCCCGGTGAAGAGCGCCATCTTGAGTATGTCCGTGCTGCCATGCACGATCTGCGCCCAGATATCCTTACCCTGGCTATCAGTGCCCAATAGATGCTCCATTGAGGGTGGCGAGTAGATAGCCGTGATGTCTGAGCTGGTAGGTTCCTCGATCATATAGGGACCGACGACTGCCATCAGGATAAACCAGAGAAAAAGTAGTAACCCTAAAAACCCTACTTTATTACGACTCATCAATTTAATAAAACGACCTATCCCTCGGAAAAAATCTCTTAGCATGCTGAAGGATACCTTTTTAGTCATTGAGGTCATGTTTATTCACCTCCTGCCACCCGCACGCGGGGATCAAACCAACCATAGATGAAATCTGCCAGTAAGTTAGATACCACGACGGAGATAGTAATGATGAGAAAGATGCCCTGCATCAGCGGATAATCGCGCGTATTGAGAGATTGCAATAACCGGAAGCCAATACCTGGATAGACAAAGATTCTCTCTATCAGAATGGAACCGCCCACCACAAAGCCCAAACTAATTAAGAGCTGCGTTACCAGCGGCAACATCGCATTACGACCCACATAAGCGGTGGTGATGCGCAACTCAGTTAAGCCTCGTGCGTGGGCGACGGTTACGTAGTCCTCACCCAGAGTACTCATTGTGCTACTCTTCATAGTCAAGGCCCAGTTGCCGACAGTTGCCAGCACATAAGTAGTAATAGGCAAAAAAGCGTGGAAGAAGATATCGAAGATAAACGTCCAGGTGAAGCCCGGCTGCACGCCCGGTGTCGTTGAACCCCGCATCTCATGCACCGGAATCAGCTCAAAATAAATCCCCAGCGCAACCAACAAGACGATGCCAATGATGTAGCTGGGGATGGAGCTCAAAACCGATGCCAGCCCAGAGACCAATGGCTCCCACCAACTGTCGCGCTGATAGGCGGCCACCATGCCGATACTCACCCCCACAGTAAAACTGATCAGCAATCCGATCCCCACGCTAAAGAGAGTCCAAGGTAGATATTTAGCGATAATACTGGTCACCGGAGTGCCCGGAGAGCGCAGGGAGGTTCCTAAACTGCCGTGCAGAAGACCCTGCACATAATCAAAATACTGTATATACAGAGGAGAATCCAGATCAATGGCAAAGAGTGAAGCAGCTTGATCTTGCGCTTCGTCGTGGGTCAGACCATACTGCATAATAAGCTCATTGATGTACACCTCAATGGGATTAGAGGGCATCAAGCGTACCAAGAGGAAAATAAGGGTGGTGACGAACCAAATGGTGAAGATAGTCCGTGCTAATTTCTGAACCCAGAAATTTGAATAAAACTTCTTAAACCAGCGGCCGGTAGACTCTTGTTTAGGGATAGTCTGAGTGGCAATAGCTGCTCCGTTCAAGTATAACCTCCTTTTTTGTATCCAGGTGAATTGAACTTAATCCAGTGGCGGCAGCCATATACAGTATTATATAGGATATCTCCCAACATGGTTAACTAGCACCGCGTGGATAAGCTCCAACACAAAATCGGTACTAAAAACCACGGGGGTCACTACTGAGCCCCGCCAATACTTGCTTTACCGATAGTTTATTGTAGGATGTTAAAATGTCAAACGACTTCAGCCATACTATTACTATTATTTTCAAGGAGCTAAAATGAGCTTACGAGATGAGGTATTTGAACAACCAGCAGTATTGAGTACCGCGTTGCAAACACAATGGGAGAACGTACAACAAGTCGCGGCTGCTATCCACGCATACCAGCCCCGGTATATTTTCCTGGCCGCCCGTGGCACCTCTGACCACGCAGGTTTATACGGCAAATACCTCTGGGGTGCATATAATGATATTCCCGTGGCGCTGGCCGCTCCTTCATTATTTACACTCTACCAACGTCCCCCGAATTTGGAAGGCGCGTTGGTCGTGGGTATCTCGCAATCTGGCGCATCCCCAGATATTGTGAGTGTGCTGGCGGAAGGGCAACGGTGCGGCGCCGCGACGTTAGCGATCACCAATAGCCCCAACTCGCCGCTGGCGCAGATGGCCGATACGGTGCTGGATGTGGCCGCCGGCCCGGAATTGGCCGTCGCCGCCACCAAGAGCTACACCGCGCAATTGCTGGTAGTGGCGATGCTTTCGGTGGCCTTAGAAGATAGCGCCGAGCGGTTAGCTGCCCTGCGTCAAGTTCCAGAGTTGATGGCGCAAGCTCTAACTTTGGATAAACAGGTTGCCCGTGCGGCCGAACGCTACCGCTACATGCAACACTGCGTCGTTCTGGGACGAGGTTACAATTACGCCACCGCGTTCGAATGGGCCTTGAAGCTCAAAGAACTTACCTACGTGGTCACGGAACCGTATTCCTCGGCAGATTTCCGCCACGGGCCTATTGCAATCGTCGAGCCTGGGTTCCCCATCTTCGCAGTAGCCCACAGCGGCGCGCTACAAAAAGATATGCTGGAACTCCTCCAACAGCTCGCGGAGCAAAAACGGGCGGAAATATTGGTCATCTCTGATCTGCCGGAGGTTCTGAAGTTGGCGCATTTCCCCCTGGAACTACCTACCGGCATCCCCGAATGGCTCAGCCCCCTGGTGAACATCGTGCCGGCGCAACTCTTCAGCTACCATCTCACCCGCGTGAAGGGGCTGAATACTGAAAATCCACGGGGCTTGCGTAAAGTTACGCTCACCCACTAAGATAGCACACAGATACATACTGATTGTCAGGATTACCGCAAATTATTTTTATCAGGTAAATCAATTTTTATCCGTCTATCTGCGTTCTATTCCGCGCTGCCCCTGCCCACTTCATTCCTGGGGCGGCGCAGCCTGACAGACCGGGCAGAAATAGGTACTCCGTTGTCCCTGGATGATACGCTCAATCGTATAACCGCAACGTGGACAGCGATCATCTCCCCGGTCATAGACGGCGAGATGATGTTGATGTTGTCCCAGCTCACCATTGGGATAAATATATTGCCGGTCGCCTAAACTGGTACCGCCATGCTGGATGCCAGCTCGCAGCACCGCGACGATGGCCGCGTGCAAACGGGTTACTTCCATAGAAGTGAGCGTCCCGGCAATCCGTTGGGGATGAATGCCGGCCTGCCAGAGAGCTTCGCTCACGTAGATATTGCCCAAGCCCGCCAAAAAGTGCTGCCGGAGCAATAACCGCTTGAGCTCGCCGCGCCGCCCTTGCAGCGCAGCTTGGAGCCAATCCACGGTGAACCCCTCTCCCAGCGGTTCTGGCCCCAGAGCTCCCACAATCTCCTCCGGATCTGCTACCAGGTAGAAGCGCCCAAATTTCCGCGTGTCAATGTAGAGCAAGTAAGCACCATCATCCAACCGCAGGCGCGCGCGGACGTGAGACGGCTTCCAGAGCGCACCTTCTGGAGCCTCCCAGCCCGGATTTTCACTTACCAGGAACTTCCCCGTCATGCGCAGATGCGCCAACCAGGTCTGCCCATTATCCAACGGGAAGAGTAGATATTTGCCGCGCCGGCCAACGCCCAACAGCGTAGCTCCGGTCAACTGGCGGCGGAACTCATCTGGTGTGGGACGATCCACGGTGCGTGCCCACAGGAGCTCCAGCTGCTCGATGCGCCGACCTACCAACCGGGGCCGCAACATACGCGCCACCATCTCTACTTCAGGCAATTCTGGCATATATACGCTCTTCCTAAATTTATACTATAAACATCATTATTATATACTAAACACACATTGCATCAAAGACAACTGCTGATAGGATAGGTACACTGTTTGAGCTTTTCAAAAATGGCCTGCCACGAAAAAATAAATTTCCAAATCTTTGCGCCTTAGTTTTGCCGATTTGCTATTTTCAAAGGAGTCAGGCTCTTTGGGAATTCGCGGGGTTGAGTTAAAATTAACCACGGATTAGCACGAAAAAAATAAAAAATCAGTGTAATCCGTGTAATCTGTGGTGAAAAATTTACGTCGCGCGACACTTACCACGTCAAATCACAGAGACCCAGGAGTCAAAATCAATGATCATAAGTCTACCAATAGGTCTGGTCAATTCCAACATCTACCTAGTTTACGATGAAGCACAACGCGATGGCGCGATCGTAGATACGGGGGGGAATCACCAGCTCATAACGCCAGAAATTAAGCAACGCCGGCTTAACATTCACTACATCTTGAATACGCACGGGCATTTTGATCACATCGCAGCCAACGCCCCGCTGAAAGCGGCTTACCCTGTACCGCTAGGCCTACATCTCGCCGACCGCGAGTTGCTTCTGTCCGGCGGCGGGGCCACGCTATTTGGATTAGCTTATGATCCCTCCCCACCCCCAGAGCTGGAACTGACCGACGGTTTGACGTTGCAAGTTGGCAACTGGGAGCTGCAAATTATCCACACGCCTGGACATACGCCGGGGAGCGTCTGTATCTACCTTCCGGGGAAACAAGCCCTACTCACCGGGGATACGCTCTTTGCGGGAAGCGTAGGTCGCACCGATCTGCCGGGCGGGAATGCGCGACAGTTGATGGCCAGTTTGCGCCGGTTGCTGGCATTGCCGCCAGAAACGGTCATCTATCCCGGACATGGCCCATGCAGCACTCTGGCGCGGGAATGGCAAGAAAATCCCTGGCTCCGCAAGTTAGGCCAATGAAAATGGTCTGGCAGTCGGGATTGACTGCCAGACCACTAGTACAACCCGGCATAAATAGTTCCCTCGTCTGAGGGCTTTGCGGGGATCACAATCCCCACGAGTGACGCCAACCTCCCGGCAGATTGTAATCCGCCCCCAGCACCCTGGCGGGCTGTACTGGACTTGAATAGCTACGCACCCGAGAGTGAGCGCAGCAACCCCAACACACCCACACTCAGCTTCAAGGCCTCCTGGGGATGCGGTACGCCAATATGCGCCTGCCCTTTCTCGTCCAACTCGGCTGCCGAGTTATAGTACAACAATCCGGCTAACGTTCCCACGGCCGCACCGATGATGCCGCCAATCAACATAACTTTTATCTTGGTGTTCATATTGACCTCCTAGGTATAAGATGATGAGTAATCGTCTCGACCAGCTGATATTTGCTATACAGCCAGATGAACGGTGCCACTATTTTGAGTGAAATCTTTTCCACGGCCACACGCGCCTTTTCAGCGTAGCCCAGGGCCTGTTGCAACCCCACTTTCACTAATGGCCGCAGCCGATGAATTCCATAGCTCAGCGCGACCAACAATGCCAGAGGGAATAATGCTACAATCAAAACGTCCAGACTCAAAAAGATCAAGGCAATGTTACGGGCAATGGCCATAAGTAGCTCCTTCTTAAATAAAAACGTCAATTTCACTACAAAAATATAGTCTTGGGGTATGAAAAATCTGTGCTATCTGCGCAATCTGTGGATTACCCCTATTCTAATAGCATACTCAAACGGGTCAACAGCTGCGGCCCCAAGATCAGCACGCCAACAACTACAGCTACGATAGCGGAAACTAGCACGCCTCCAGCCGCTAAATCTTTGACCTGTTTGGCGAGCGGATGATAGTCAGGGCTGGCTAAGTCAACCAATACTTCAGACGCCGTGTTGAAAATCTCCGCAGTGAGCACGTAACCAATGACCACTACCAAGATAGCCCAGGAAGGGCGTGAAATTTGCAACCAACAACTCAAAATGATGACCAACGACGCTATCACCAGATGAATTCTAAAGTTACGCTGCGTAAGTACCGCGTACAACAATCCCGCGCCCGCAAAACGAAAACCGTCCCGCACAGTAGGGGGTTTTTGATGTTTCATGCCGGTAAAGTAACCTCCGTCCCCAATAGTTCCAAGAGAGTAGCTTGGACTTTCCACATCCGCGCCTTCGCCGCTGGAGTAGCGTGATCGTAGCCTAGTAGATGCAGCATTCCATGCACAATGAGGAGCTGCAATTCAGCGAGCAAGCCGCACGTGGCTGCCGTCGCTTGTTTGGCCGCCTGGGGCAAGGAAATGATGATGTCCCCTAGATAGCGCGGGTGTTCCACAGAGCCACCGTCAAAAGGGCCACGGCTATCATCAGCAAAAGAGAGCACATCGGTAGGCCGATCAACGCCTCGAAAGCGCTGATTGAGCGCTTGCAAAGTATCGTCCCCCGTGAGCACTATGGTCACCTCGTTCGGCAGCTCGACTCCCTGCTGTTTTAGAACTGCCAAAGCCGTCACTCGTAGTAAAGTGAGGTCTATTTCCGTTTCCCACTCTATTTCGGTTCTTACGTCCACTACATGTTGGATAGTCATGCTTGCACCTCCGTTTTCTCGCTCTCTTGGGGGTACTGGATGCGCGGATGATAAGCCCCCCGCAGTACCCCGAAATACGTCTCTTGTACCATGCTTAACTCTCGTAATGTGAGCGGGCACTCATCCAACTGACCGTCTTTAACCCGCGCTCGGAAAACACCATCAATAACCTGTCGCAATTTTTCCGGCGAAGAAGTACGTGCCGCGCGCGTCGCCGCCTCACAACCATCGGCCAACATCACCAATGCCGTTTCGCGGCTCTGAGGACGTGGCCCGCTATACCGGAAAGCGTCCCGCTCCACTAACCCTTCCTCTCCACCGGCCACTTGCACCGCTTTATGATAAAAATAAGCGATCAACGCAGTGCCATGGTGCTCTGTGATAAACGCTCGCACTTGCGATGGCAGCCGATACTGCCGGGCGATGCGCACCCCATCCCGTATATGCCCCGTGATGATATCCACGCTGGTCAAGGGATCCAAGCGGTCATGCGGGTTACTCAATCCCTCCTGATTTTCTACAAAGAAATACGGCCGCGCCAATTTGCCAATATCGTGATAATAGGTACCGGCGCGCGTCAGGAGCACGTTAGCTCCAATCTGCTCCGCGGCCTGTTCGGCCAGACTGGCAACCATCATGGTATGGTGAAAAGTGCCGGGAGCCTCACGGAGCAAACGCTGTAACAGCGGGTGGTTGGGATAACTAAGCTCTAGCAGGCGAAAAGTAGTACTCAAATCGAAGAGCGGAGCTAGCAAGAAAAGCCCCCCTAATGTCAATCCCCCAGCAATTATACCTCCGGCCAAACTGGCACCAGTATCCAACGAGAGCGCCAAGAGCACCGCTTCTCCCCCCCCGGTGGCGGAAACCAACCGCACGCCGGCCCCAGCCAGCCCACCCAGGATGCCCGCGCGGAAGATAGAAGCGGCCTGCTCATAGCGCGGTAGCACCAATGCCGCCGTTATACCGTTAGTTGCCAATAAAAATGCGATCAATAAAGACTGCCCATTGATCCAGCCGCCTATCAAGGCCACGTAACACACCACGCCGATAGCAGTAATAACGTCAGTGGTGCTGGCGACCAACATGCCCAATGCCGCGATGGGAAAAATGTAGAGCAATAGTGGCCCCGCCGGCAAAAGTAGCCGCGCCAACAGCAGAAAGAGCAGCAAAAGCAGGAGCGTTAGTCCCTCCAAACGCGCGGACGCCAACAAACTAGGTCGCAATTTAGCCAGATAGAGGCCCAACAATACTGTGAGACCTAACGCGAGGGCCACAGCCAAACCCACATCGCGCCAATTCCGTTCCGAGGTAGTTAAACCCAACTGCTCCAAAAGCTCCAGTTCCAAGGGCGTGATCACACCCCCTTCACGCACAATACTCTCCCCGTTGCGAATGGTGCGGAAGATAGATTCGCTCTCCTCTGCCGCCTGGAGACGCCGACCTTCGGTAGCTTCCTGATCATAAAAGACATTAGGCTTGACCAAGCGATGCACCAAAGCCGCCACCAAATTAGCTTCGTCCTGAGGAAGATCCAAGGGCACCTGCACGGGGATACGTTCCTCAATCGCAGCCAAATTCCCCTGACGGATTTCTTCCTGCCGCATGATCTGCACCAACAAACTCTGGGCTTCCAACTGCACTCGACTCCAGCTCACACCTGCTAGCGACAAGAGAGTGTTGACATCGCTAGGCGCAAGATCTTCCAGTTCCGAGACCGCCAGGATCCAGTGGCCTTTTTGAGCATCCAGAGCATAGGCATCAGCCCGCACCGCGCTGATAAATTCCGACACTTGGCGCAGACGCAACAACTGTTGGCGAGCAATCTCTGGATCTGGATTAGTATAGACCAGTGACACCTGACGGATAGCCTGCTCGCGAGCCTGCTGGGTGAGAATCGCGCTCTGATAAGTGATATCTTGCGGGGCACGAATACTACGCCCACTTACATCGCCGACCGCTAAATCATAATGATTGATAAAATGAAATAGCAACACGAACGCAGTCACACACACCAACCCCACACCAGAGAGAACTTGGCGCAGAATCCACCGTCGAGAGATAGCTCGCGTATCAATCTGTTTCATATTTGGATTATACAACATACAAGGAGGAACAAAAAGAGCGATGTGCTTAGGGAATCCAGCGTCCAGCCAACTTGTCAAAATTAATCTTTTGTGTATAATCTCTCCTGTTGACGGGGCGTGGCGCAGTTTGGCTAGCGCGCTACAATGGGGTTGTAGAGGTCCGCGGTTCGAATCCGCGCGCCCCGACAGTTTATAAAAAATGTCTGGTATTATTGTGAATAACAATATGCTGGGCATTTTTTGTTACCTCCTTATAGTAAGTAGACGCTTGATTTCGTC
>JAYELZ010000125.1:0-3364 GCA_034717835.1 Chloroflexota bacterium | reverse complement strand
GGCGTCACGGCGACGCTGCTCCGGCGGGCGCGGTCAGAGACCGGCCCGAGCGCGCGGGAGAGCGGCGCGGCATTGGTCGCGGGGCTGGCGTTGGCCTGCGCCCCGCTTTTCTGGTCGCAGTCGCTCATCACGGAGGTGAGCACGACGGCGGCGTTTTTCGCGGCGTGGGCGCTCTTTCTGGCGGTCGGGGCGACTCCGGGGGAGGATTCCTCTGGGTGGGCATTGGCGGCGGGGTTGGCGTGGGGCTTGGGCGTGGCAGTACACCCAATCCTCGTGTTTCTCGCCCCGGTGATGTGGGGTTGCTGGCGCGGGAAGGCGCGCGGCTGGCTCCTGGCCGGCTTCCTCGTCGGATTGCTACCCTACGCCCTGTTGCCGCTGCGTGGGACGTGGCCGCAGCCGTGGGCCGACATGCGTTCGCTCGCGGGCTGGTGGGACTTCGTGAGCGCACGACTCTACCGGGGATACGTTTTTAGCTTGCCCTGGCATGAATGGCCTCGGCGGTTGTTGTCTGCTGCGACGTTGCTGGCACGCCAATTTACGCCGGTGGGCGCGGCGCTCGCGCTCTGGGGAGGCTACCGTCTGTGGGAGCGCGAGCGCAAGATAGCTGTGGGGATGGTGTTGGCCGTCATCGGGGCCGGGTTTTACGCCATGGGATACAACACCACTGACTCGCTGGTCTACTTCGTGCCGTTCTTGCCGCTGGCAGCGTTGTGGTTAGGAGAGGGATTCGCCGAGGTCTCGGGGCGCGGTGTCCCGGCGGCGGTCTGGCTGCTCCTGCCGGCGCTCTCTCTGCTCTGGCACTGGTCGTCATTGGACCTTTCTCACGATTGGACGGCGCGGCGCTGGTTAGAGCGCACATTGGCCGAAGCCCCGCCAGACGCCGTTTTGGTGACGTCACAGGACGCGCATACGTTCACGTTGTGGTATGCTCAGGCCGGGCTGGGGTTGCGCCCGGATGTGTCGGTCGTGGACCGCGATCTCTGGGGCGAGGAGGTCTCGCCGGAGGAGTGGGCCGAGGGGCGGCCCTGGTGTTACGTGGAAGCGGAGTCGTTAGTTTGCCCATGAAGGGGGTTGGATGGCGGAAAAAATGAAACCTGATCTCAGGGCGTGGTCGCCGGCGCGGGTAGGTCTGGCGCTGCTCCTTTTGGGGCTGATATTGCTAGGCGTGTGGGCGGCACAGGTGTATGGGACGGCGCGCTCTTTGCAGGGGCATTTAGCAGCGGTGGAGTCCCTGGCGTCCGGCGATCCTCTCCTAGTACTACACTCTGATCCGCAGGCGGTGGGGCAACTGCTGACCGATCTCCGGGCCGACGTGGTGACTTTGCAGCGCCAGACCGGTGGTCTGGTGCGGATCGCTCCCGCGCTGTGCTGGTTGCCGAAGGTCGGGCCGCTGTTAGGCGACGCGCCGGCTCTGTTGGACATGGGCGAGGGGCTGACGGAGGCCGGCGTCGTCTTGTGGGACGCTTTCGCGCCCGTGCTGCAGGAGGGGCAGGCAGGGGAGGGCAAGTTGTTGGAAAGCTTCGCCGTCGCGTTGGAGCAGGCTCAACCGCATTTGGGAGCGGCGCGGGTCGCCGTGCAGCGCGCGCGGGAGGCTCGTTCGCGGGTGACGGTGGAAGCGTTGCCGTGGCGTTTGCGGGAACCGTTAGGGAAGCTGGACGCTGTCCTGCCGTGGTTGGACGATGGTCTGGCGCTGGCGCAGGTCGCGCCGGACCTGCTGGGGATGCACGGGTCACGCACGTATCTGCTGTTGGCCCTCAACGAGGATGAGCTGCGGCCCGGTGGGGGATTCATCACCGGGGCGGGGGAGGTGCGTCTGCAGGCGGGACGCATTGTCACCATGACGTTCCACGATAGCTACGCGGCGGACGATTTTTCGCTACCTTACCCCGATCCGCCGGAGTCGTTGCGGCGTTTCTTGGGCGTTGATTTGTGGGTTTTTCGTGATAGCAACTGGTCGCCGGACTTTCCGACGGCAGCGCGCCAGGCCATTGAACTCTATCGCCCGGGGTATCCCGTTGTCATTGCCGGCGTCATCGCTTTCGACCAACAGGCGGCAAGCCGGTTGGTCGGCGCGTTAGGGCCGCTGACGGTGGCCGGCGCGGAAGAGCCGGTGACAGGGGAGTCGCTCATCGCTGCCATCCGGCAAGCCTGGGCGCCGGAGGAAGGGAAGCTGGATCGAGAGTGGTGGGAGCAGCGCAAATCATTCATGGGTTTGCTGGCAGAGGCGGCTATGGCGCGCGTGGAGAGCGGCGAGGTCGAGTGGGTGCCGCTGGCGGAGACGTTGCTGAATCTCTTGGAGGAGAAGTATCTCCTCGTGTATATGACGGAGCTGGCGGTCGCGGAATGTCTCGCTGAGCGCGGTTGGGATGGCGGTTTGCGTCCGGTGCAGGGAGATTTTTTGTTCCCGGTGGAGGCAAACTTAGGCTACAACAAAGCTTCTGCCCGCATCCACCGTACTCTGAGCTACACCGTTGACTTGACGCAGTCGCCGCCGTTGGCCGAGCTGACCTTAGTCTACACGCACACCAGCGCGGTGGACTATCCCTGCAAACCGGAAGTGCGCTACGATCCCGTCTACGTGCAGATGATGGACCGCTGCTACTGGGCCTATTTGCGGTTGTACTTGCCGGAGGGCGCGCGGTTGGTGGAAGCCAGCCGGCATTTCATTCCGGCGGCGGCGATGTGGGATGGACAACCGTGGTCCGGGTTCCCGGTGGAGGAAGCGCCGGAGCAAGCTCACACGGTCGTGGCGCAGGCGTTCCTGCTCCCGACGGCGTCGCACGTCGCGCTGCACTTCGTCTACGAGCTACCCGCCGGCGTTTTGCAGGAGGAGCCGGGTGGTGTCTTCCATTATTATCTGGACGTGCAGAAACAGGCCGGGTTAGGTACCGTGCCGGTGGACATCTCCTTGCATCTCCCTCCTAATGCGGTACTATTGGAGCCACAACCTCGACCTACAGCGCAGCAAGACGGGGTGCTTGTGTACTGGTTTGACTTGAAGGAAGACAGTAGCCTGAGCGTGCGGTATCGTGTGCCAGAAGGAGATGAGTCGTGAGAGGAAGAAAATTGCCCTGGTTATGGGGGGTGATATTAGGCGCGTTGTTGGTTTTGAGCGTGTTGCCGGTGGCCTGGGCCGGCCCGGAGCAGAGCGGCCTGCGTCAGACGGTACCCACGCGGACGCCGATGCCGGGACCGTCAACCGCGACCCCGCCTCCCACCTCGCCGCCGCCGACTGCGGGGCCGGAATCCACGGCGACGCCCACGGTTACTGCCACTTCCCCGCCTGAAACGCCAGAGCCTACCGCGACATTAGCCGCTGGAGCGACTCCCACTCCCACCGACACGACATCCACCGCGACGCCGA
>JAYELZ010000124.1:0-15898 GCA_034717835.1 Chloroflexota bacterium | reverse complement strand
TGCTCGCAAGTGGGCGCGTTGGTGATCAATGATCTCTCTGCTGCCATGCTCCAACAGGCGGCGGGAAAATGCGTGCACGGCGTGATTTGCTCCCCGGTTGAGCGGCTGCCGTTTGCCGCCGGCCAGTTTGAACGTATTATGGTGGTGGATGCCCTACATCACTTCTCCGCGCAGCGTAGCGGCCTGAGCGAACTATTGCGTGTGCTGAGTCCCGGCGGTCGGCTGGTCATCGAGGAGCCGGATATTGAGCGCTTCTCCGTCAAACTGATCGCGCTGGCGGAAAAATTGGCGTTGATGCAGAGCCACTTCCTCCCCCCGGAGCAGATCCGCGCCCAACTTGAGCAGCTGGGCTATCCCGCGCAAATTGAACGGGATGGTTGGATCGCGTGGGTGATAGTGGATAAGTGAGTGGCTCTGTCTGTTGTGATGCTCTGGACGCTTGGTTGGATAAATGCCGCGCCACCGTTCAATTCGTGTGGTCGGTCCGTCCGTCGACAACTGTTATTCCGAGCGGACCGGAGCGCAGCGAAGTGCAGTCGCGGAATCTACTAACGTGGTTAGCGTTACCGATTTTTGTCAATTAATCTTTGGGCCAAAATTTAGCGGTACTAACCCGCCTGGGACGCTTACGGCTAGACGGATGCGGTAGATTCCTCAACTACGTGCGACCGACAGAACCGGCCGCACTCCGTTCGGAATGACAGGCTAGGGGCACACGCTTTTGGTGGTTGGTGGCTAGAGAAGATTAGATTTAACTGTAATTGCCAGGAACTGACAACGTTACTCAATGGTTGCAGAGACTTGAGACGCTGTGATTGTTTCCACTTTAACTTATGCTATAATTTTTGACATCTGGCTTGACGATGGCAATATTGTCGCTAAGATCACGCTGCAGGGCCAGCTGTAGAATCTCAAGGCGGTGCAGTTTGGGGTGGTGGCGTGAGGAAGATGATAAGGAAGATAGAGGATATTCAGATTTTTTGAATATGATAGACTGTCTTTGCGAGAGGAATTGTGCAGAGAGCAAGGAGAAAGTAGTTATGAAGAATAACCCTTTGCCTCGGTTGGACAAGGACGAGACACTTAGGCATAAACTCCTACCATTTTGCCGTATTGCGCCCGGTGAAATATGGGTTGATCCTGTTAACCGGCATAAAGTAGGGTGTCTTGATGCTACCGATGCGTCAGAAATTAATAGATTCATGGATGGGGAAGTTGCTAATCTTGCGATTCATGATCCTCCCTATAATCTAGTGGCTTTCAAAGAAAGGAAATTAAGAGAGTATATTGATTGGTGCAAGATATGGGTTGCAAAAACATGGGATGTTTTAGCTGAGGATAGCGCATTCTACGTCTGGCTGGGCGCAGATCAAAAGAATCAATTCCAGCCGTTACCCGATTTCATGATCATGATGCGCGAAACAGATTTTGAAGCCAGAAGTTTTCTAACTATGCGGAAACAACGTGGTTACGGCACACAGAAGAATTGGATGGCTGTTCGGCAAGAACTGCTTTATTATGTTAAAGGTGCTCCAGACTTCACAGTACAATACACAGATATTCCTAAAATATTGCGTGGATACTACAAAAAGGTTGGCGGGCGGATGACAGAGAATCTAGAACGTAGCAAATCTAATAATATACGACCGGGAAACGTTTGGGTAGATATACAACAAGTATTTTATCGAATGGAAGAGAATGTGTCTGGATGTTATGCACAGAAGCCGCTTGACAGCATTAGTCGTATTGTCGAGACAAGCTCAAGTGCGGGCGATCTAGTCATTGATTTTTTTAGTCACTCTGGGACTACTTTGATAGCGAGTGAGTTACTTAATCGGTGCTGTTTCACAGTTGATATTGATCCAGTTTATTGTGAAATTACTATCCGACGCTTGGAGCGTTTTAGGAAATGGGGAAAACTTGGTTGGCAAAACGGGAATCCATTTGAAAAAGAATTAGGTTTACTCCCTCAAGAACCGTTAGAAGAAAATGTAAAGGGAGCTCAAAAGCCCGCTATTCAACCCACACTATTCTAGAGGAGAAATATGGAAAAGCTCAAAGCAGAATTAGATAGACTGCTCAATGAATTAAAAGAGGCTGATGAATTCAGGTCAAGGCTCGAATCGCTTGTCTCTGTATACCCGTTCAATGAGTATGAATACATTATTTCAACATTATTGGGAGCGGAAGTCCTAACACTTGATGATTATTATGAGCTACGTGATGAATACATAGCAAGAAATCTATACCTATATGTTTTCGAGATAAGCGCTCCAAGAGGTTTTGGGGAAAGATGGGCTCAAGGACACCTTAAATCCCTTGTACCTGCACTTCGAAAACCATCAAGAAAATTAGATACGGATTATTCTGGTCAGTATGATCTGGTCTTGGATCTCGATGAAGGCTTGGTCCGAATTGAAGTGAAAGCTTCGCGAGCAGTGGACTCTGATAGCAAGGAAGCATTATATGTCAAAGCTCTATCCTCTGATTCTCAGAAATCTTTTGATATGAACTTTCAACAGATCAAACCAAGGTGTTGTGATGTTTTTGTATGGGTGGCAGTGTGGCGCGACGTTATCCGTTATTGGGTACTGGCATCACGAGAAGTAGAAAACAACCGTTATTATTCAACTGGTCAACATCGTGGCAATGTTGGCGAAGGGCAGTTGCACCTTAACCAAGATAGAATCGACGATTTTCAGGAATATGAAAATTCAAGTGATGAATTGCATGAAGCGATTTTTCAGGCATATTATAGACAAATAGAATAGCCAATATGAGCCTAAAGTATATGATTGAATAGGTTCCTGGCTAGATATGCGATTTCAAGTTGGTCATATCATAATCCCTCCGATTTTCAGAATCGGAGGGATTATGAGTTTTGCACCACCTACTGCCCAATCGTCAGCAGCCGCCCCCCGCTGCGCCCGAAGACCTCCGGGAAGTAGAACTCCTTTGCGACCGTGGGTAGGACGTGGTAGTCGCCCGGCAGGGTGGCGCGGAAGGTGTAGCTATACTCGTAAGTTCCTGAACCGAGGACGTCGGCGAAGAGGACGACTTTCTCGTCGCGCAGCTCGCTGTGGCTGTACCACCGCCACCACCACCAATAACGTGAATCTTGACGGCGCAAGGTCGGGTCCATGGACAGCAGGCTCGTCGTCGCCAAACCCGTGTCGATGGCCTCGCCGCCTGCCGGGAGCGGGTCCTCCACCACCACATAGTAGCGGTCGTGGGGCGTGATGATCGTCAGATCAACGCGGATCACATCACCCAGCTTGATCTCGCGCACCTCCGGGCAGGCGGTGATGCGACCGCCCTGGGATAGCTGCTCCTCGGCGCAGGCCGCGTCCGTGTAGCGCCGCTGGATGCTAAAGCCGCGGTCGGCAGGCTCCAGCGACTCCACGGGCCGGTAGACCTCCAGGTGCGCCGTGTAGTAGAGCCGACCGGGTCCGGCGGTGCGGGCCACGGCTAAGGCGTTGGTGGCGTCGACCAGCAGGTCAGCCACGGCGACCTCGACGGTGGTGCTCTCCTGGACCGTCTCGCGGTTGGCGGCAGCCTCGGTCAACAGATCGTCGTTGAGATAGAGCGCGAAGTCGTAGTCGGCGTCCAGCTCGCCTGTCTCTGCCATCCAGTCGGTGAGGGCGATGAGCGCCCAGGCCGTCTCCTGCGTCGTCTCCCAGATGCCGGCGTCGCGGGCGACCATCAGCCAGCGCACCACGTTGGGATTGAGCGCGTTGTCGGGATCGAGCTTGGTGAGTGTGTTGAGCACGATAGCGGTGGAGCGCGTGTCGGTGTTCATGGCCCACCAATCGTGGAGTTCTTCTTCCCAGTGGGCGCCGGTGGCGCTGAGGATGGCGGCGTTGTTCAGGTCGGAGAGCAGTGTCTTCAGCCGGGCATCGTTGGTGTCGCGGAGCCAGAGCGACTGGGCTAGATAGGCCCGTGCGTAGTGGCTGAGCTTGTCGCGGTGTTCGTAGAGGTTGTCGATGATCTTTGCGGGCGGCTCGCCGGCCTCCGCCAGCACGTAGAGTAGCCATGCTTGGTGATTGGCCGTGCGCGTGTTCTCATAGGTATCCACCTCCTGGAGCTGGGTCTTTAGATAACTGATACCTTGAGCGAGGACATTGGTATCTACTGCCACGTCCAGCTGTCGCGCTTTGACTAGGGCGAAAACAACGTAGCCGCTGATGTAAGAATTGCTCCGCCACTCGTTGGTGCGGTGCCACCACCCCCAACCGCCATCGGGATTTTGCTCCCGATAGAGTTTCGCTAGGCCCTCTTTGACTAGTCCCGGCAGTCGTTCGGCCAGCGCGGGGTTCTCGATGTTTAAGGATTGCAGAGCGCGGTAGGTGAGCAGGTTAGGCAGGAAGCGGCTGACCGTCTGCTCGGTACACTCGTACTCAAAGTGTTCCAGGTAGCGCAGGCCGTCGCGCATCCCGGCCGCCAAGCTGGGATTGAGCTGCACGGTGAGCTGGCCGCGTCGCGTGTCCACGTCGGGCGGCAGCGCGATGGCCTCGGCGATGGCGCCGCCCTCGGTCAGCTGGCCTGCCGTGCCGACGATGTCGGGCGCGGTGTAGCGCAGCACCAGCAGCGAGCCCTCGGGACCGGTGGCGAGACGTGGTTTGCTGGCATCGGTGTACTCGCCGGATGTTGCGCTGAAGATTAGCTGAGCCTGCTCCACATCGGCCACCGTCACCCACCAGGCGACCTTCTGCTCGCTGCGGGCTGGGATCGTGATGCTCTGCTCACCCGGCGTCTCCTCCGCCAGGGTTGTACCTTCTGCGCTCAAGCGGACGGATACCTTCAGATCCTCGTCGGTGTTGTTGCTCACGTTGGCCGCCAGTTGTGCGCGGTCATCAACCACGAAGAAGCGCGGCGCGACGGGGCGTACCAGCAGCGGCTTGGTGGCGACGACATCGCGGGTTGCCTCGCCTACCACCGTTTCGGCGGTGAGGCCGACGGCGCGGGCCGTCCACGTGGTGAGGTTGTCGGGCAACGTGACAGTGACTTGCGCTTGCCCGTCCGCGTTGGTGACCAGCACCGGCTCCCAGGCGGCGGTATCCGCAAATTCCTCACGGATTTCCACGCCGGCGGGTGGCGCGACGCCCCCGGATTTTTCCAGATCCGGAGCAGATGTGGGTACGGCAGCCGGCATGGCTTCCCCAACTATCTCTCCACCTCCGCCTCCGCGCCCGTTGAAATCGGTGTGCAGAGCTTCATCCTGCCCCCGGTTCTGCTCCACTAGCTCCAGATCCTCGGCCAGCTCTTCCATGTAGCGGTTGGCCGAGAGGTTCAGCGCGCTGGCCGTTTGCACGTTGAGAGCGCGGCGTACGTAGAGCGTCTGGCGGATGTCGGTGGTGCGCGGGCGGAGACTGAGTACGGCCTTATCGACTACGTCTAACGAGAGTTCCGCGCCCGTGGCGGGGCTGCCGTCGGGTTCCTTCGCAGTGATAGTGTAGGTCACTTGCTCGCCGGGCTGCGCTTGCTCGGTGTGGGGTTCAATTTCCAACGCCAGCGTTTTTGGTGCTGTGTTGATGTCCAGCGGCAGCAGGCCCATCTTGAAATCGGCGGGGCCGTCAGCGGTGCGGCCCTGGATCAGCACGACGGAGACGTAGATGTTGGGGATATCGCCTGCTGTGATGGGCAGGCGGTAGATGGTGCTGTTGGTCTCCAGACGAATCACCGCGTGGCGCCGGATGCTGCCGCGCTCCACAGTGACCAGCGCCAGATGCGGCTCGGTGAAGGGGGAGGGGATGAGGATCTTGGCGGTCTCGCCAACAGCGTAGGTGGGCTGGTCGCTTATCAGCGTGATGCGGTCATGGCTCTCCCGCCGCCAGGAGACACTCTCTTCTCCTGCTGTCCAGAGGAAAATGCTTGAGCGGATCTGCTCCGTCTCCGGTGTTGGGTTGGCGGGCGTGGCGATGACGTGGTAACTGCCGCCCTGTGGTGGGACGAAGGTCGCCACAGTCTTGCCCAACTCGTCGGTGCGGACTTCGGTTTCGGTCACGAAGACGTCCTCCGTTTCCCAATCCCAGTAGCCGCCGCCGAACTCGTTCTCGATGAAGGTGTTCTGCCACTCGCGGCGGTAAACCTCGACGCGGATTTCTTTCTCCGGCAGCCGCTCGCCGGCCCAATCTACCGCCACCAGATCAATGGCGCTCTCTTCCCCGGCGTCACCCACATATTTCTGCGCCTGTAACCCGACGTAGTAGGGGCCAGGATGAACGATGGCGCTGGTGCGTCCGGCGATGAACTGGTTATCCGGGCCTGTCGCCACCGCTTCAATGGTGAGCTGCGCGGCGCCATCTTTCAACGCCTCGTTGAGCTCGTCGCTAGATAGGCTGATCTGGAGATTCCCCTCGGCGTCGGTGCGCCCGCTACCGCTGAGAATCGGCTCGCGCGGGGTGGGGGGCTGCCACCACCAGCAGCGGTAGCAGATGTAGGGATCGGTGACGTCACTGAAGCTGTAGCGACCGCCCCACGGTGGCTCAAAGGTGTGCCGCTCCGCCAGCACGTTCCACTGGACGGGCACGTCGGAGAGCGGGCCGCCGAAGTAGTAGGCGGCGGTGATGGTCACGTCTAAGTCGTCGCCCCGCTGGATCTCGGCCTCACCGGTCTTCACTGTTACCTCAAACTCCGGTGGACGGTAGGCGGCCACCTGGAACGCTTCTTCGAAATAGTGACCGCCGAATTCGACGACGATGGCGTAGTGGCCTAACGCCGCTCCCGCTTCCAGTTCTGTGGTACCGTGGAACGTCCCCAGATCACTTACGGAGAGCTGCTCCTGGTAGATCTCCGTGCCGGTAGCGTCGCGGATGGATACCTGTACTTGGTTCACGCCGGGGAGCTGGTAGCTGGCGTCTTCCTCCGCGCGGAGTACGCCCTTGAAGTTGATCGTCTGGCCGGGACGGTAGATGGGCCGGTCGGTGGTGATGTAGCTGCGGTACTCTTGTGAGGAGACGCCCTCGCTCACGCCAAAGTCCCAGGGGTTGAGCCCCTGGCTCCAGCCTTCGGCGATGGCCGTGAAGGGCGTTTCGCTGTATGCCCAGACCTGCTCTCGGTTGCGCGCTCGGGAGATTTGCGCCACGCCGTCGGCGTCGGTGGTCGCCTCTTCGTTCCACCCGTTGTAGGGTGAGAAAAAGGTGAGGTCAAGGTTGGCCACTGGTTCGCCCGTCGCCAGGTCGGTGGCCCAGAGCAGGGCCTCTTCCGGAGACGTCTTCAGTGTCAGGTTGAGCTCAGAGACGACGAGTACATGGCGCTGGCGCGCGCGGTAGTTCTCCTCATTGATTTCTGGTGAGTCGGCTTTGAGCAGGTAGATGCCTGGCGAGAGAGTTCCCGCGTTTTCCACCAGGTTCAACACCGTGTAGGCTTGCTTGTTCAGCGGCGATTCCAGGTTGCGGCGCCAGGAGCGCAGCCGCTCGCTGCCTGCGGGAAGTTCGTCTTGCCAAAGCTGGTTCTCGGATTTGAGTACCGAGAGGGGCAGCCAGTAGAGCTCCAGATCCAACCAGGAGATATTGAGGTGGCTTACGACGAGTTGCGCGGGTAGTGCGGCGTCGTAGGTGGCGATGTTCGAAGGTACACGGAGCCGGTAAGCGGGCGGCAGTGGTGCGGTGCGGAAGTTTACCTTTGCGCCACGGGGGATCGTGTTGCCGTAGGGATCGGCGATGCCGTTGTCGATGATCACGGTGTAATCAGTAGAGGGCTGCACGCCAAAATTGAGGACGAAGGTGTTGTCGTGGAAGCTGGTGTAGATTTGCGTTGGCGAGAGCGGTGGTGTCATACTTAGGTTGGGCATGACGGTTCGGGGATCAATGCGCGTGTTGAATTTGATCCGGAAGCTGGTGTGGGGCGAGGCGTCGCGTTCGCCGTTGGCAGGATGGGTGCTGACAATCTTGGGCAGCGGGACGGTGGTGAAACGCCAGCTGAAGGAATCGCGCATGCCTACACCGCCGGATGTAGAGATGACACCCGCGTCCACCGTGGCGGCGTAGACGGTGTTGAAGTCTAGTGCCTCCGTGGGGGTGAAGGTCAGCATCTGTCCCTGCATAGCCAGGTCTCCGGGGAGGTCCTGTCTGCCTAACAGGGTGGTTTTCTGCAGATGGAAGGCTGCGTGGGCCGCGTCCGGATCCACCGGCTGGTTGAACTCAATGTGGATCGGTGTTTCGATGTCGACCAGATTGGCGCCGTCTTGTGGCCGGGTCCAGACAACTTTCGGCGGCAGGGTGGTAAAGCGCCAGACATAGTCGTCGGCAAGCACCGCGCCGCTGATGTCTTCCAGTCCCGCCTTGATTTTGGCCGTGTACTCGGCGCCGCCGGCCAGCGGCTCCTCCAGCATGAAGGTGTAGATGGAAGTGTTGAGCCATTCACCTTCACCCGCTACCGGTGGATCAAGGATGAGCGGATTGGGCAGCTCCTCCATCTGCTCCAGAGAGGTGAGGGGCACGACGGGGCGGTTGAAGATCACAGTGATGGTGGCATCGGTCTCCAGGTCAGCGGTGTCGGGTGCGGGGATGACCTGGGCCACCTCCAGATAGCCGGCTGTGGTGAAGCGGAAGACGTAAGGTTCCCGTAATGGCTCTCCACTCTCGGCGCTGGCGGTCTGGGTGAGCACTACATCGTAGGTGGCGGCGCGGGCCAGGTCTTTCTGAGGCTGGAAGCGCACCGTGCGCTCATTTACCCACGTGAGCTCCCCCGTTACCTCTTCTGGCGTCTCGGCCGCTTTTTGGATGCGAAAGGCATCTTTGACAGCTCCTTGATCCATGGCCTTGTCGAAAGTCAGCTCAATGGCGCCGCTGGGTTGTAGCGTCTCACCGCGCTGGGGGTTACGTTGCACGATGATGGGCGAAAGCGTCTCTGGCGGGACGGGTATGTAGTCAACGACGGGTTTGGGCGGCGCCGGTGTCTCCGTGGCCGGGGGGGTCTTGGTGGGGCGCGGTGTGGGCAGCGGGGCGCCGCCGGGCCACAGGGTGTTGCAAGCTAGTGTCAGACTCAACAGACTCAGGATAATTCCCCAAAGCAAGGTTTTACAGCGCATCTTTCTCCTCCTAGTCACTAATTTAACGGGTTTAGCGGATGGGATCAGTTCAATCTGCCAAAGGTGTCCAATTTGTAGACGTGCGGCAATGTTGGAATGTTCCATTTTGGGAGTGTTTGTGGTGCTCAGTGATTAAGGAGTAGGGGGAACTATGGCCCGCGTATGCACCCCGATTTGTCATTCCGAGCGCAGCGAGGAATCTCTAGCGTTAGCTAATTGAGACTGCTTCTAGTTTAGCCAAAGTTACGGATATTACCAGTTGGGAGATTCCTCGACTATGGGCTAAAAGCAGCCCTTCGCTCGGAATGACAGCCATACACCTGGCGACTAAAGTCGCGGCTACATTTGCGAAGCCGCCATAGGGCGGCTAACCATTTGCGGATTTGTTGATTTGGCAGGGTGGCGTGGTCGGGAGACCGGCCACAGCTAGTGTACCCCCCCCTGTCTACCGTCTGCTGTCTACTCTTTCCCGCCTACTTTCCATGTTCCCGTTTCCAGAGTGGCGCTTTCTCCTCCAATACCCCCCGCAACTCGAAGATTTGATCGCGCAAGACAGCCGCTTTCTCAAATTCCCACTCTTCAGCGGCGGAACGCATCTCGCGCTCCAGCGCGCGGATCAGCTTGTCCAACGCGGCCGGCTCTAGTTCCTCCGGCTTGAGGTTTAACTCGCTCTCTTTCTGTGTCTCGCTGCGTACCCGGTCGGTGAGGTCGCGGATCTCTTTGACGATGGTTTCCGGTTCGATATGGTGTTCTTGGTTGTACTCTTCCTGCTTGCGGCGTCGCGCTTCTGTCTCGTCAATGGCCGCCTGCATGGCCGGGGTGACGCGATCTCCGTACATGACCACCGTGCCCTCCACATGCCGCGCCGCACGGCCCATTGTCTGAATGAGCGCGGTATCGCTACGCAGGAATCCCGGTTTGTCAGCGTCCAAGATAGCGACCAGACTCACTTCCGGTAGATCCAACCCCTCACGTAAGAGGTTGATCCCCACGACGACATCATATTTTCCTAGCCGGAGGTCGCGCAGAATCTCGACGCGCTCGATGGTCTGAATTTCGCTATGCAGATAAGTCACCTTGATGTTAAGCTCGCGCAAATAGTCCGCGAGTTCCTCTGACATTCGCTTGGTTAGCGTGGTGACTAACACACGCTGACCGTGCTTCACGCGCCGGTTGATGCGACCGACTAAATCATCAACTTGGCCTTCCGTGGGCCGGAGGATGATTTGCGGGTCCAGGATACCGGTGGGCCGGATCACCTGCCTGATGATGTGCGGTTTCTCCGTTGGGGACTCTACTTGCGCCGCCCGCGCCAGCTCGTAGTGGCTGGGCGTGGCGCTGGTGTAGAGCACTTGATTGAGCCGGCCTTCAAATTCCCCGAAGGTTAGCGGGCGATTGTCTAGCGCGGAGGGCAAGCGGAAACCATAATCCACCAACGTCTGCTTGCGGCTGCGGTCGCCGCGATACATGCCGCGTACTTGAGGAAGCATCATGTGCGATTCATCCACGAGTAGCAGGTAATCCTCCGGGAAATAATCCAACAGCGTCCAGGGGGGAGCGCCTGGCTCGCGTTGATCTAAATGCCGGGAGTAGTTTTCTATGCCGGAACAGTAACCGATTTCGCGGATCATCTCCAAGTCGTAGCGGGTGCGCTGTTCCAACCGTTGCGCGGCCAGTAAATTATCTTGCTCCCGCAGCTCGGCTAGCCGCTCTTCTAACTCGATTTCGATATCCTTGAGCGCTTGTTTGGTTTTCTCCTCTGAGGCGACGTAGTGCCGGGCCGGAAAAATTTTGATTTCCGCCGGAACGTCTAAGACTTCGCCGGTGAGTGGAGCGATCTCGGTGATGCGTTCAATCTCATCTCCCCAGAAGGAGATCCGGTAGGCGGTTTCGGTGTAGGCTGGACGAATCTCCAGCACGTCGCCGCGCGCGCGGAAAGTACCACGCTTGAAATCCAGGTCGTTGCGGTCGTAAAATATCCTCACCAGGCCGCGCATCACTGTCTCGCGGCGGATATGCTTCCCCACTTGGAGCGAGAGGATCACCTTAGCCCATTCGGTGGGGTTGCCCAGCGCGTAGATGGCGGAGACGGAGGCGATGATGATGGTATCGCGCCGTGTTAGCACCGCGGCCGTCGCGGCCAACCGCAGCCGTTCAATCTCCTCGTTGATGTCGGCGTCTTTTTCGATGTAGAGGTCTTGTTGCACAACGTAAGCTTCTGGCTGGTAGTAGTCATAGTAGGAGACAAAGTACTCCACGGCGTTGTGCGGAAAGAGCGCGCGGAATTCGGAGTAGAGCTGCGCGGCCAGCGTCTTGTTGTGCGTCAAGACCAGCGTGGGCTTCTGTACTTGTTGGATGACGTTGGCCACGGTGAAAGTCTTGCCGGTGCCGGTGGCGCCCTTGAGCACTTGGTGCCGGACGCCAGCTTGGATACCTTGTACCAGTTTCTTGATCGCCTGGGGTTGATCGCCGGTCGGGCGCATCTTGGTGGTCAAATCAAATTGTTGGCTCATAGTTATTCCTTAAGAAAGGTCGAAAGTCAAAAGTCAAAGGTAGAATGGCAAAGGTCGCAAGTCGAAAGTTGTCGCCGCTGAAAAAAGTTATCTAAACTCTCTGCGCTCTCCGCGTGCTTTGCGGTGAAATGTTTGTTTTTTTCGTTCACTCGCCAGGCGTGAGATATTCCCCGCTTACCCAGCCGGCCAGATGTTTCTCGGCGTTGAAGATATGGTACCAGGTATCATCCTCTACCTCAACTGGTCCCTCCAGGACTGTGACCGTAGCACCGGCTGAAAGTCGATCCAACACCAGCCCGCCGGGTGAGTAGCGCACGCGCAGGCCGTAATATCCCACCTCCCCGATTTTCATCAGCCAGGGCGTGGCGGTGGGGGTGGGGGTGACGGTGGGCGTCTCCGTGGGTGTGGGCGTCTGAGTGGGGAGCGGCGTGTTAGTGGGCGTGGCGGTGGGCGTGGGCGTGGGCGTGGCGGTCGGCGCGCCGGTGGGAGTGGGCGGCGGCGTGGGAGTGGGCGTGGGCGGGACGTAGGCGCGCAGTTGAGTTGAAGGGACCATATCAATGGCTAGCGCGACCGGGCGTTCCAGCCGTTGGGCGACCTCTTCTTGTAGATTACGCGCATCCGCATACTTGAGCGAAGTAGGCATGCGGAGGGTGATGTTGAGCTGCAAAGTTTCATCGGTGGCGGCTCCTGAGCCTAGCTGCCACTCGACCAGCGTGGCGCCTGGCAGGTTGGCGACCTCCGCTTGCAGCGCGGTTTCCACATCCTCTTGCAGCCGGGCGTTCAGGGTTGACTCGCGCGTCAGAATAGTCAGCGGGATGGTAACCAGGATGAGCATCAAGAGCGCTCCTCCAATCCCTCGTTGTAAGAGTGTTTTACGCTCCATATCGCCCGGTTGGGGCCGAAATCCCAGCCAGATGAAGGCTGCCACTCCCGCGGCGACGATGGCGATGAGGTTGGTGATAAAGAGCAGTAGTGCGCCCCAGGCGAGTTCCCAGCTGCCCAGGGAGAGGAGTAATCCGACATTGGCGAGCGGCGGGGTGAGCGCGGCAGCTACGGCTACCCCCGCGAAGGCTGCTGAGACGTTGCTCCGACTGTTAGCGTAGGCCGCGGTGGCTCCTGCGGTAAGGGCTAGTGCCAAATCCAAGAGAGAAGGATGCGAGAAAGCCATTACCTCGTGGGTTATATGAGCACCGGGGACCAGTGAACTTACTACTAGCCCGGTGATTGTCGCAATCAGCATGCCGCGTAGAGTCATCCAGAGGGCGCGCCAAAAATTGCGCGGTTCTCCCAACGTGATGTTCAAGCTCATTCCCAAGATGGCGGCGATGAGCGGCGAGACCATCATCGCACCGACGATGACCTCTGGACTATCCAGGAGCAAGCCGAGTGTGGAAAGGATGGCGCCCAGGGCGAGCGTTAAGGAGTAATCGGTATTGTGTCGAATGCCGCGCTGGATGGATTTGTAGGCGGCGGCTTTGGCTTCTTCGTCCACCTGCGGCATGAAATCAAAGAGGCGCAACCAGACTCGGCGCTGCAAATGACGGAGGTTAGTTAGCCGGCGGCGCACCACCAGGGTAGGAATCGGCGAGCGGCGGAGGATGGCTTGGGGTAGGTCGCCAAAGACGAAGCGGTCTATGATACCTTCTGCGCCGGCACCCACTACAAGCAGATCATAATTTTGCGACGTTTCTTGCAAAATACCGTCTATCGGATTTTCGGCAGTTACAACTTTGGGGCTGACACGTACATCGCTGGGGAGGTTGTTGGTAAGGATTGATAAACGTTCGTTACCGATTAATTTCTCTGCCGGGCCTAAATGCCGTAGCGCCACGTAGAGTGGTACGATCTCAGCTTGCGGTAACATGCCATGGAGCATCTCCACGGCGCGCGCGGCGTTCGGCCCGCCGGCGGTGGGAATTAGGACTCGCTGAGCCGCTACCGGGTAATCCTGCCGGAGAACCAATATGTCACAGGTGGCTTTTTGGATAACCGGATCGAGTGTATTGCCCAGCGTGTATTTATCCCGTCTTAGCTTGCCCTGCCAACCTAAGACGAGCGCATTAGCTTGAGACTTGTGCAGCTCATCCAACAGTATGCGCTCAGTCCTTTCTCCCTGCCTTAAAATCACATCCACGGTAACGGCGCAGTCTTCTGTTTGCAGTTTCTCCAACCAGGGTTCGGGGCTATTGCGGTCACTGACCGTCACTACACGCACGGAACCATGTTCACCCTGGGCCAGGTCGCAGGCCAGGGCGAGCAGCGCTTGAGCGTCTTGCTTGTCCCGTAAGGCCAGCAACACCAGGTAGTTTTCTCTCGCCTGTTTCTCTGGCTGGACGGTTTGATAGATAATTGACATAACTTCTACCTCTGTTTGGGGTTAAGAACCACAAGGCAGCTAGCAGTATACCATAATGGGGATGGTAAAGGGGCCTTTCACTCGCTAATAAGAGCTCGCCACAGAGAGGCACGGAGAGCACAGAGGAAGACTTAGGTTAGCCGCTAAGCCGCGAAGACGCTAAGGAGAAGTTGGAATTTTCGCTTTATCGCTATCTCGCTTTAGCGCCCAACCGGTCCCCATGGCGCCAGACTAGCGCTCCGATGATGCCGCCGAGCATAGCTGGGAGGGTGGCCCCGCGCCCAAAAATTTCCACGGTGATAACCATCGCTGCCAGGGGGAATTCCATAGCTGCCGCAATGCCAGCCGCGATGCCGGCTACTGCGAAGAGTGGATCCGGGGCACTGCTTGGCAGGAAGCCGACGAGGGCGCCGCCGAGGCCGCCAACCCACATCGCCGGGCCAAAGATGCCGACGGTGCCTTCACTGCCGGCCCGGATGCCCACGTCTAAGGCTTTGCCCACGGTCAAGCTGAGGAGCGCCAGCGCCCCCAATTTACCCAGCAGCGCGTCTTGGAGCGGGGCCAATCCTGGTCGCCCGATTTCGTAAGGTTGGAGCGCGGAAGAGTTGCCAGTAGAGAGTAGGATGACGATCGGCGCCGTCAGCAGCGCGCCCAGTGCGGGTTGGAGCCAGTGCGGCGCCCAGCTCTGCCAGAGTAGTCCGGCATGGCGAAAGAGCTCGATGTAGGCTTTGGCTGCCAATCCGCCCAGCAAGGCGGCGGCTGCGACTGGGCCTAACGCGCTGAGGGATTCCAGGCGGGGGAGCGGCGCAGCTAGCTGCAGGATGGGCGCGAAACCCAGTAATCCGCCCAGGGTGAGATAGGCGAGCAAACTGGTGAGCAGCGCGGCGACGGTGTGCCGCAGAGCCAGTTGCCCGCGACCCTTTTGGTAGCCCAGGGCTTCCAAGGCCACTATCACGCCGCCGAGGGGCGCTTTGAGTACCGCGCCGACTCCCGCGCCGGCGCCCAGCAGCGCCAGGGCTTGCAGTTGCGCCGGTTTTTTCACTCCCAGCCACTTCCCCAGGGTGACGCCGGTCGCGGTACCGCTGAAGAAACTGGGGCCGACCAATCCTCCCCCGCCCGTGCCTACGCAGAGAATGGTGCCGAAAAGTTTGAGCGGCCACCAATACCAGGCCCCTTTCCCTGCGGCTCCGGTGATGATCCAGGTGGCATCACCGATGCCTGGCCCAGCCAGACGTGGGGCCACCTCTAACATCCGGCCCATGATGAGCGAGCCGCTCACGGAGGCCAGCGCGAAAACCACGGCCGGATTGAACGGCAGCGTGCTCAGATAACCGGCTAATTTAGGGATGCTCCATTTGAGGAGAGCGATGGAGAGTCCCACCAGCGGGCCTAAGAGAAAGGCCCAGAAGATAAAGGTGAGCTCAGTTGCATAGAAAAGACGTTTCTTGCCCATCTGACCTTTGACCTAAAACTTCTCTAACACTAAAAAATGGGAGAGGCCGAAGGCGCGCAAAGGGGTTTTCTCCAGCCAGTAGGTGCATTTTTGGAGTAGCGTTCCCAGCCGGGGATGGCGGGCGATGATGTTGTCGTAGCCGGGGTAGATTTGCGTGTGGACGATGACGCGCACGGGGAGCTCAGCGAAGAGCTGGCGGAGTCCGCGCGCGGTGTAGGCGCGGACGTGCGGCGCCAGCCGGTCGCGCCACGGGGTGGGGAGCCAGTTGACGCCGAATTTGTTCCCAAAATGGTATTCGCCGCGCCAGTAGAGGCCGTGCGTCTCGAAGGCGTAGCGCCGGTTGGGGACGAAGATCGCAATCCGCCCGCCGGGACGGGCGACGCGCACTAGCTCGCGGGCGCAACGTCGATCATCGGTGACGTGTTCCAGTACCTCGTGGGAGAAGACAAGGTCAAAGATATTATCAATGAAGGGTAATGTCTCGCCGAGAGCTTGCGCCACGCCTTGAGCGCGCTTATGGGCTTCCTGGGCGCGTTCCAATTCCA
>JAYELZ010000123.1:0-3396 GCA_034717835.1 Chloroflexota bacterium | reverse complement strand
TGAGCGACGGGCTTCACGGCGGTTTGCCCGCGGGCAGGCAAATATGCTGGTGGACGCGCGGAAATTTGCTGGTATGATTTTCTCTCATTGCGGTTGTCAGGAATATGTAGATATGGATAAACGTACCATCTATACTTGGAAGCAAGGTGAACTAAAGACTAAGACGGTGAGTTTACCACCCGAAGAGCAATTTTGCATCCAAGTTAACGGCCAAGAGATCGTCCGCCTGATGGCTTCGCCTAACCAGCGCCAAGCACTGGTCGTTGGGTTCCTGACTTATACCGGGTTGCTGCAAGACCCGGCCGAGATTTCTGCGCTGTACTTCGCCGCTCACAACACCTGCGTGGATGTCTGGCTTGATCACGCGATAGATGTCTCCTCTGCTGCCCCTCTTCTTACCTCCGGCTGCGGGATGGGGACTGTCTTGGGGCAGCTCTACCATCCCCCCGCGCCGCTCCAGTATGACCTCTCTGTTCGACCGGACGCGCTCTTTGAGATGCTGGTCACGCTCCAAGCGAACGCTTCTCTCTACCATGAGAGTCGCGGGATGCACGCCAGCGCGTTGTTCACGCCCGCCGGGGAACTGCTCGCGCTGGCGGAAGATATCGGCCGGCATAATACTCTGGATAAGTTATTGGGATTGGCCTTGCTTACGGGCCTTGAAACTGACGGGAGCGTCCTGGTAACGACCGGACGTATCTCTTCGGAGATGATTAGTAAAGCGGCCCGCCTCCGCACCCCCCTCGTCGGCAGCCTGACCGCCTTATCCTCCAAAGCAACCAAGTTGGCGGAAACGTGGGGTATTACCACGGTGGGATACATCCGCCAGGGACAATTGACCATCTACACACATCCCCAGCGTATCTTGGTTGGCCGGAATCTGCCTGTAGAGGTGACAGAATAGGGTTTGGAGGTTGTACGCTCCCATTTTTACCGCAACTTTAGACGCCGGCGCACCTCTTCAAAATCTTGGAGAGTGTTCACGTTGCAGAAGGACAGCCCTTCCGGATCCCACGCGGCGAGTTCCTCAGATGTCACCTGCCGCACTTTGACTGCATCGTAGAAAGAGATGAGTCGCCGTCGTTGCTGGTTCAGGGCAGCTTCAATAGCGGGGAGACAGGTAGCCGGCCGGTAGAGAGCATGCAGTGGCTCCAACCCCTGGCGCCGGTGTGGAATGACGACATCCACAGGTGCCGTCTGCGCAATTTGCCACAAGCCATCAAGTAACTGGATGTTCAAGAAGGGCATATCGCAGGCCATTACAAAAGCCCACGTTCCCCTGGCTGCCAATAAACCAGCGTGGATGCCGGCCAGCGCGCCGGCTCCGGGATATTGATCATGCGCCACGCGAGTTCCTAAATCCTCTAGGGGGACTGCCGGGTCGGCGGTGACAACGATTAGCTCGTCCACCCAGGGACGCAATTGCTCCACCGCCCAGGCCAACAGCGATTTGCCGGCAAGTTTCATAAAGCGCTTATCTTGTCCCATGCGGCGACTGTTTCCTCCCGCCAGAATCACTCCGCTACGTTGCATTTTCTAAGGCTCCTTTCTTGGAATGGCATTCAGTAATTTTATCACAACTTCGGCCACCAACTCCCACAAATGCTCTTTCCAGCTATTGCTACGATGGGATATTATACTTTCCTTTTAAGATGCTTATCATTAGACAAATTTAAACGAGCTATTATAATTCTATATTGTATGGTTGATATATACTATTTTAATTTGGAGGTTTTTATGTCTGAGATTAGCGTTAATTCCCTCTCCCCCGCCCAAATAGCAGAGAAAGCGGTAAACGTTGGTGTCGCCAAAGTGAAGAAGGCGACTGCGACGCTTATCGTGTCGGGAATGTTAGCTGGCATCTTCATTGGTTTCGGCGCGATTTTTGCAACTACCATTGCTACCGGTGCCGGTGATCTGCCCTTCGGCGTCGCCAAACTGTTGATCGGTCTGGTCTTCTGTTTGGGTCTAGTGCTGGTGATCGTGGGTGGTGCAGAATTGTTCACGGGCAACAACCTGATCGTGATGGCTTGGCTCAACAAAAAAGTTACCACGAGCCAGTTGTTGCGTAACTGGGGCTGGGTTTACCTGGGGAACTTCGCCGGCTCGGTGCTTTTGGCGGCTATAGTTTTCTTGAGCAAGCAGTACACCTTCTCCGGCGGCGCACTAGGCGAGAAGGCCATGGCCATCGCCAACGGTAAATGTGGCTTGGAGTTCGTGCAGGCTATCGCCCTGGGGATCCTCTGCAATATGCTGGTCTGTCTGGCCGTCTGGGTCACTCTCTCCGCCCGCACAGTCGTGGGCAAGATCGCTGCTCTCACGCTTCCCATCGCGGGATTTGTGGCCGCCGGATTTGAGCACAGTGTGGCGAACATGTACTTCATCGCCGTGGGGTTGTTCATCAAGGCTGGCACGGGTGCGGCGGGGTACGAAGCGCTGACCTGGGGCAATTTCTTTATCAAGAACCTGCTGCCAGTCACTATCGGCAACATCATTGGCGGCGGGGTCATCATCTCTGGAATGTACTGGTACATTTTCCTGCGCGATAAGTAATTCATCGTAAAGGCCGATTATGTGTGACGCGCGCTCCTGGATTTCCGGGAGCGCGGTTTTTTGTTGCGATCCTCATCAGCCCCGGCGGTGATCACTGAACTTCGGCAAGCGTTGGAAAATCAAGAATGAGACGAGAACTGGTTCTAACGCTCAAGTTCAAGCGGGTCTTTCGCAAGTTCGTGCGGCGTAACGTCAGGCTGCAAAAGCGCAGCTTGGGCCGGTCTCATGACCGTGCCCGCCGCGGCAAATGCAGGAAGATGTCTTTGTGACATCACTGGGCACCCATAAGTTGAGTGGGTCGCTTGAAGGTTTACGTGCGTGTAGCTGTGGCTACGATTGCCGGATCGTGTTTTCGATTGAACGGAATCCTGTTGACGGTGCTCAAGTTATTGTGTTGCTTGACATCGGTACGCACGACGAGGTTTATTAGTCCCGTATGCACGCCAAGTTCATGGACACCGAGCTGGTGGAGGCTCTGGGTTGGGACAGGCGTAATGCGCTCGAAGAAGAGGACAAGCTCGACGCTCGGGCGGGATGCGCCGCCGGTGTGAGCGGACGATTGCGCGATAGCGGTGGCGGGGTATGATTGGGGTAGGGCATGGTGTCCAGATTGGTTTGTTAACTGGCGGTAGGATATTGTGTGTGTTTTTGGTAATGGTAGTTGCGCCGCTTATGGTCACCTGAAGTGGTTTGTTGGAGAAAGGTAGGCCATTTTGTGGCATGGTTCAAGTTAGTTTAACAATTTGCCCACCGGCTCACTCTGTGTCATAATCGGTTTGTTGAAGAACCAAGACACTAGGAGGAAACCAGTGGGCATTAGAAGAAATGATATCACTAATATTC
>JAYELZ010000122.1:0-3439 GCA_034717835.1 Chloroflexota bacterium | reverse complement strand
AATCTTCTCCTCGCGGATCGAGTCTATGTTGGCTGTCACTTCGTCCAGCAGCAACACGGGCCGATCCATCAGCAGCGCCCGCACCAAGCAGACACGCGCCTTTTCACCCCCGGAGATGGCAAACCCGCCTGGACCAAAACGGGTACTCATCCCCTCCGGCAGACCATCGACAAACTCCTCCAGCCCCACTACCTGCAGGGCGTTCTGGATTTCGGCAGCGCTTCGCTCTTGCCCCAGGGTAAGGTTGAACTGGAGATCGGCATCAAACATGTACGCGGTCTGACTGACCGATGCGATCTGCTCGCGCAACGAAGGAGCGTTCTCCTGGTTCACTTGTGTGTCGTCGACCCGTACCTGTCCGCGTTGCGGGAACTGCATCCCGCGTAGCAGCGCAAAGACGGTGCTCTTGCCCATCCCTGACGGCCCTGCGATGGCGACCTTCTCGCCCGGCTGAATGGTGAGCGAGAAATCCTGCAAGATCGGCCGGTCGTCACGGTAGGCAAAGCCCACTCGTTCCATGACCATCTGTCCGCGTTCAAAGGGGAAGGGCTGCTCCCCCTCCGATTCATGCTCCAAAAATGTCAGGATGTTATTGAGCTGACCGCCGTAGTTCAACGAGTAGCCCATGGCGAAGCCGGCTGCCATGAGTGAATCGTTGACTAGATTTACTACAACATACAACATCAACAACTCTGCTACACTGATCTCTCCCTGGTACACCAGGTAACCGCCAAGGACCAAGAACAAAGGTATCGCCAGTTTCGTGGCTCCCACCGTGATCGCGTTCACTCCCCTCTCCAAAAAGTAAGTCACAAGCCATCTCAGGTTGGCCTTTCGGGTCAGGTTGCTTATTTGCCTTACATGGAAAGCGACGGCGCTGAATAACTTGACCGTCAGGATGCCATTGAGGGTATCGGTAACAAAGGATTCAAACCGGCTGTTGGCTTCGGAGTAGCGCGCATGGGCGGCGACAAAGGCCTTGCTCAACATGCGGGGGATAAAGACCAGAAACAGTACAGGTAATGTAGGAACGATCGCCAATACCCACGATACTTGAGCGATGATGTAACACAGAGCGGCCGCGCGCGCAAGGTTATAGGTGGCTACCCAGAACATCTCCAAGAACTCGCCCCCGCTAATCTGGCTAAATAGCACGTTTGTCAACTCGCCCGAGGAGGTTTCAGTGTAACGGCGCGGGGAAATATGCAAAAAATGCTTCAAGAGGCTCACCTGAAGATCGCGCACCGGGAGTATTAACGAGTCCCTGAATACGTTGAGAAGTGCAAACAGGTGAATACCATATCCTGCTACTGCCAGGCCGATGACCCATAAGCCGTTCCTGATCGGATCGATCTGGTTGATCAAATTCTGAAAGCGCAAAACCATTAAGATATACAGAGGTATCTCCAGCATAGCTAGTAGGAACCACCCCACCACCCTGAGGAAATACTTCCTGTGATGTAGCCGAAAGACGCGCCAATAGATCCGGACCATCTGACTCATGAGGCCACCTCCGGTTCCATCTGGTAAGCGAACAGCTCTTGAAAGCCCGGCGATGCGACGACCTCCTCTGTCGGACCGTCGAGGACGATGCGGCCCTCAGAGAGCACGATGATGCGGGGAAATAACTTCAGCGTTGAAAGGCGGTGCGTTACGCCGACTACCGTGGAGGGCTTTTCTAATAGAAACCGGTAGATGCGCTCCTCGGTCTCTGAGTCGAGGGATGCGGTGGCCTCGTCGAGGATGAGGATGTTTGGCTGACGCAGGATGGCACGTGCCAGGGCGATGCGTGCCTTCTCGCCGCCCGACACCGTGGCGCCATCCGTTCCCAACCGTGTGTCCAGCCCATTAGGGAGGGTCTGGACAAACCCCTCCAGTTGCACCAACCGGATCACGCGCTCAAGTTCGTCCTCACGGAGGGTGCGTCCGTAGGTCAGGTTCTCGCGCAGCGTCGTCTCAAACAGATAGGGATCTTGTGGCACAAAGCCGACCAGTGCGCGCAGGGCGGCCGGGTCCGCCTTGTTAGCAGAAACACCGCCGGCACGCACCTCGCCGCTGTTGGCGTCCAGCAGGCCCGGCAGCATTTTGAGCACGGTGCTCTTGCCCTCACCGCTGCGTCCGCAGATCATGACCTTTTCGCCTTCACAAACGGTCAGAGAGACACCGTCAAGGACGGGTGTGTTGCGCATGCATTGGGAGACATTCTTCCATTCAATTTGGTAGCCATCGGGCTGTAGGCCACCCCTGCGTTCCGGCTGTCCATCCATAATCTCGATCACCTCTGCCCAGGCACGTAGCCCAGAAGCAGAGGCCCCTCCCAATCCGGTCAATGTGCTCAACAGATCGGCCAGCATCACAGCCAGGGTGTAGAGGGTGAGAAAGATGGCGCCACTCACGCCGCCCGCCAGCGCTGGGAGAGCGGCGATAAACAACACCACACCCGGCAGTAAGTTCCTCATCATTCCGGTGGTAGTGTTAGCAGCAAGTAAGCTGCCCGTAAAGGCGTGGACATTTTTCCAATGCGCTCGTGCCTCTCCAGTAAAGTGATCTACAAAAACCGGTTCAAGGGCATTTTGTTTGATCTCATTAAAACCTCGGTAAATATCGCCAGCGGTCGCGGTCAGCCGACGCCGACTCTTTGCCATATGACCGAACAGCCTTTCCTGTCGCTGCCTGAACCACCGCGTGGCAAAGCAATACAAACCCAGCAGGATCAAAACACCCAGGGTCAAGGGCAGACTGATAAAAGACATTACTAGTACCAGATACAGCGATTGGATTACCACAAAGATCGGCTCGATCATTCTTACGACGCCATCGGCGGCATCATTGGCAATCCCCGACACCACGGCCAGCAGGTCACCGGGGCTGTGGACGGTGAAATAATCTAGCGGAAAGTTCAGCGCCCGTTCCATCAGCACCGGTCGCACCCGGTTCAGGAGGCGCACCCGCAGCACGTAGCGCAACAGCGTGCGTTTGACCCCGCCCAGTACCGCAATCCCCACCAGCGCTAACGTCACGAGTAGTCCTTCCCGTAGCAACTCGGCGAATGGTGCGCCGGCAAACGCCAGCTCGGCCAGTTGGCGCAGCATAGTCACCAGCCCCGTATATAGCGCCAGCGTCCCGCCGACAACGGCCACCAGTAACAGGTGCCAAGGCCAGTCGGGATGATAGAAGGCGGTATAGATGCGTCTGATGGGAAGACGCTTTTTCTCCTTTTCCTTCAATTCTGGTCTGTTATTCATCGCCCTTTGGATCCTTTCTGGTTACAGGATCGGTGCAATGACCGTCCCCCATGCTAACGGTTTGCATACCTGTAGAACCTCGCGGCATACTCCCACACCTTTGGTTTGTCCATGTTGCAGCGGTAAGGGATCTCGTCAGTTCCCATCACCCGGCGGTAGAAATTGAGTAGGCTCTCTCGATCTTCCGTGGTCAG
>JAYELZ010000121.1:0-3440 GCA_034717835.1 Chloroflexota bacterium | reverse complement strand
GTGGTGGTTGAAACTTCGCCATCTTCGAGAGGCTTAGAACCTGGGTAGGGATCTTTCAGTATCCTCAAACGGATCGTGGTGGTTGAAACCCAAAAATTTTCCCCACTTATGCGGCTAAATACCTCTTAAATAGGGTTGCCATCCCCACTTGTGGGGTGCCTGTTAAGGTTCTTAGGGACTAACGCCCCACGCGGGAAGTTGCGCTTTCGAAAACCTTTTTTGGTCGCCGCACCCCCTCGGTTTGCGAACGGGGACTGGCAGTCATTATACTACATCATTACAAAAACGTCTAAATTCACAGGCGGCGCATTTGCGCCGCGCGCGCGGGGGGGGCGGGAGCTCTTCGCGCCTGATCATCTCGCGCATCGCGGCAAGTTGCTGCCGGACCTCGGCGCGGAGGGCCTGCTCTAAGGGGATTTCTCGCGAACGCCGGGCAGGTAGATAGTAGATGAAGCCGCGCCGCGCCGGGAGGCCGCTTTCTTCCTCCAATAATAACCCGTAGGCGGCCAGTTGGAGGAGGATATGCCGGCCACTCCGCCCCGGTGAGTTTTTATATTCCACCGGAATAATTTCCTCCGCGCGTTGGATGACCAGATCCACCTTCCCCCGCAAGCCTAGGGTGGCGCTCTCTACCCAGCGTTCAAAGGTGCGCGTGCCATCCTGCAAGTGGTAAGCGCGCAGGCTGCGCCGTCGCTCACGTCCCTCGGCGGCCTGATGGGCGCGCTGCCCGGCTTGCATTTTGAAGGTCACCGGGCGGATGGCGGGGAGGCAGTAATGGTAATAGACTATGCGTGGACAGTAAGCGTACTGTCGTAAGTCACTCGCCAGTAGTGGTAGGCTCATCTTTTTCCTCCTGGAGAATTTCTAGGCGCGCTTGCCAATCTTTTTGGCAGATGGGGAAGAGCTGGATCTTGCCGGGGCGCTGCCCCAGCCGGTACGCTACTTTTTCCATTAACTCTTCTTGATAGACTCGGTTTAGCTCACCCTGAAAGGTGCTGTACTGGATCCGGTCGAGTGCGTAATCCAAACAGATATCGGCGACTTTGGTGCGGATTTTATCATCGGGAATATCGTAAACTAAAAGTAATTGCATCTTGAGGGCCGCTACCAACCAGAGAGGAAGGGTAAGTAAGCGGGCCGGTCGCCGCGTAGATAGGTGGCGAGGTGGCGGGCCTGCATTTGTACTATCCAGCGCAATTTCTGCCGTTTGCGCTCGTAACGCTCGGTGCTCTCTTCCAAGCGGTGGAGCACTTGCTCAGCGATGGTCCGGCGCGTTTTGCGGGTGAGCCAGCCGGCGGCATCCTGTTGGAGGGCGGTGCCGCGGCCCAGTATCCCTAGAATTACCCGATCCACTACCGGGGCGCGGAATTCTTCGATGAGATCTAGTACCAGGCTGGGTTTGCCGGGCCGATCTACGTGGATATAACCGGCGTAGGGATCCAGCCCCGCCAGCAGGATAGCCCGCTCGATCTGCCCGTAGAGCACGCCGTAGCCGTAGTTGAGCGCGCTGTTGAGGGGGTCGCGTGCGCCGCGTCCGCGTCGTCCCGGCCACGCCAGTTCTGGGGGCACGATGGCTCGCACTCCCTGCCAGTATTGGCGTGCCGCGCGGCCTTCGGTAGAGAGCAGTTGGGCGCGTACTTGTTCCAAGCCCTGTGCCGCGGCCGCTCGTTCCCAGGCTGGGAGTCCAGAGAGCGGTTTCCGGGTGGCTTGGGCGGCTTGACGCAAGGCTCGGTAGATCTCAGGCGACTTCTCCTTGCGCGATTTAGCCCAATATTTGAGCAAGCGGCTCTGGTTTTGCACCTTGCCGCGCGTGAAGGCGGCGGCGACGGCGATGCCCCGCGCGTCAGCGTAGGCCGCGTATTGGGCGCGGCGCGTGCGCACCGTGCCGTTCAAGCCGGCGGCGTAGAGCGCGGCGTAAGGGGTGCCTTGCCAGGAGAGATAGTACACCGGAATCCCCTGCCCGGCACAGAGCGCGAGCGCGTCGGTGGACATGGAGATGGCTTTGCCGCTGATGAGCACTTGCTCCAAGAACCTGACGGGCGCTTCGACAATAACTTTACGTTTGCGGGTCACGCGGAGACGCTCGCTATGGCGTCCAACGTAGGAACCGTATTGGTCAACGATGAGGGTTGATATTTTCATCTGAACCTCCCTATACTCCATTCTCTAGACTATACATCCCATTACCTTTCACCGTATCTTTTCCCACGTGCGTGAACTGTCCCCACACCAGCCAGGGCCATAACGGCGTCCAGTCCGCAGACGCTAGCGTGACTCGACCTACCAGTCCCCCTCGAGATGTGGCCCGATGTTGCCGGGTAGAGTAGCTGCGCAGTTCCTCCCAGCTCAGGCGGTTATCCACCACCTGCACCGCCTCGGCAGCCGCCAGCAACGCGGGGAAATCCACGTCCAACGGCGTGTCGGAGAAATAACCGCTTAACGCCTCCAACCGTTCCAGCAGCCGCTGGAAAAAGGGCCTGAAGCGAAAATTGTGGGGTTTGAGCAAATGTCCGCGCTCAATGATCCGCGCCGGCGTCAGCAAGCCTAACGTGAGCTGATGAGCTCCAGGCTGCATTCTGCGTGCCGCATTCTCCAGTACCTGCGCGTGTATCACGGGAATATCCGGCACCTGCACTTGCCGGCTACCTTGTCGGATCACGGGCTGGCGCTTGCCGGTGAGGGGATTGTCGGCCCACACTTCACGCACTACCAGCGTTCCGCGTCGCCAACGTCCGGTGGCTTGCTCGCATTTGCGCCCCAGACCGCCTTCCTCGAACTCCGTAGTGGCTAGCACCACGTAGGGGAAGAGTGCCAGCGCGCTGGCGTAGAGCGTCAGCCCGAAGGTGAGCGTCTCGCCTGGTTCATAGCGAAAGGTGACGCGACCCTCAGAGTGTTCCCAGGGATGGCCGCTCTGGAACCGCGGCGGCTGGATGGTGAACGGCCGGGGGCGATCCTGGCCGCGTTGGTGGCCGGGGGCCAGCGTGCTGACCAACGTCGCCACCGGGCAGGTCGTGGCGAGCGCGCAGGTCTGACATTGCGCGTTACGGTTGCGGCTAAAGGCGCAGAACTTGCGGCGCAGCGCGTGAAAGAGCGCGCCACGGAGGGCAGAGCCTTGATGTTCGTGGAGCTCGATGGTGGTTTGTGCTTGGGTGATAAAGGTCAAACGATGGGCGGTAAAATTTTGCATAGTAGTATCCTCCTACGGATCGAAAGAGCCAGAGGCTAAAGCCATCTGGCTATGAAATGGCAGCCTCCTACTACGGAGGCTGTGCCAGCCCCCGCCGGGTGCTGAAGCAGCCCGGCTACGAGATGGAAGCCTCCTACGGAGGCTAAAGCAGCCCAGCTAGGCCCGGAGGGCCTTCCACCTTGTAGCCCGAACGTTCACGTTGGGGCGGGCGCTGGATCGACGGCCCCCGCTAAAGCTAAAGCAACCCGGCTAC
>JAYELZ010000120.1:0-3446 GCA_034717835.1 Chloroflexota bacterium | reverse complement strand
CTCACCACAGGGACACAGAGGACACTGAGAAAAGAATAGGTTTTAGGGTAAAAATACTTAACATTGCCTGTCAGAAGGTTAAATCTAACAGCTCTGTGCTCTCCGTGCTTCCGTGGTGAAATGCTTGTACATTGAGCAAGAATTTCACTGGTAAGATATTAGTCGAGGTCCAAACGTTTTTGCGCATAGGGGTAAAAGCCACACCACCGGCTCCAAGCCCCCGTCTCGGGGGCGCCCCCATGCGCGAGTTCCCTCCCTGCCCCCGTCCCCGGGGGCAGGGAGCTTTTGGGAGTAAACGTGCCACTTGTGCCGTAATGCGTTTTTGCCTTCCTTGCTCAGCGGTGATATACTATTGTCAACGAGCAATCAGCCAAAGCGTACCCTTGCGGGAGGAGGAAACTATGCCTATCGCTACCAGCGCACTTGACCGCGATTTCATCGTGGTGGATGAGCAGACGACGGTGGCAGAGGTGCGCGACCAGGTGGACGCCACCGGCAACAAGTGGATTTACATCGTCGTTTGTCTGGACAACGGCCAATACGCAGTCTTGTGGTTGAGCGAACTCATCCAAGAGTTGCAAACATACGGCGACATGTTGCGGCCAGGAATGTTAGACGCCGCCCTGGCCGATGTGCCCAATCTGCTCCCTCCCCTGGCTACGGACGCGGTCGAACGGGCGACTATGAGCACGAGAGAGGCTCAACGTCGCGCCAGAAACACACCCGGCAAACGACTCGTGGTCCTGGATGGCGGTCAGGTAGCCGGGCTGCTGGCGGAGACACAGCTCGTGATCGGCATCGACGGCGGGGCCTACATCAGCGGGAACATAAACGTAGAAGGCGGCAGTCTCATCGGGCGTGACACAATCACCATCACCGGCGACGGCAGCGTGGTGGGAGACTACAGCAACACGTTGCTGGCCGAAGAAGCGGCTAAAGAACCGTCGCCACCGCTCAAGGTCAAACCCGAAAAACGTTGGATCAACGCCGAGATCGAGGATCACGACAAGCATGAGCCGCTGCAGCTGGGCGAGGTCTACACGCTGGCCTTTGACGTGGACACCGAACTGCGCGACGCAGCCGTAGGGGCAGCCGGGTTCGATTACCACTTCAGGCCCGACGAGCAACTGGTGACGTTGACCGTCCAGCTCCAGAGCGACGACTTCGAGATCTACACCGAGCCACAGAAGCTCCGCGTGCCGCGCACCGGCAAATCCAAAGGCAAAGCCCGCTTCGACATCGAATCGCAGCACGAGGGCGAGGGAACGCTCAACGCTATTTTCCTCAAGGACGGCAATTTCATCCAACTCCTCACGCTCAAACTTCACACCGGGGCCGCCGGCCAGACAGGCGTGCTCGCCGCCGAGACGTTGGGTCGTCCGGTAGATGCCGCCTTCGTCGTCCAACCACGGGACGTGAACCTGACCATCCTGAACACCGGCACGGGTTTCCAGGTCATTATGACCGGCGCGGTGGGCGCGGTGGCGACCTTGCCTATCACGCTACCGCAACTCGACCAAATGATCGCCCAGGTGCGCCAGGAACTGCTGGAAATCGTCCACCTGCAGGTCAGTCCTCGCCAGACCCGCATCTACCAGGCGGGGATAAACATCCCGCCCCAAATCAACCAGGAATCGCTGCAGCGTCTGGCTAAAGCCGGTTTCCGCCTCTACCAACACATCTTCTACAGCCCGGCCGCCGACTCACAGGCCAATCTCTTAGGCGACAGATTGCGCGAGATGGCCCAGAAAGATATGCTTAAGATTCAGATTTTCTCCCAGCAGTTCATGCTACCCTGGGGTATCCTGTACCTGGCCGACGAGTACGATCCAGAGGACATCAACCCGGAGCTGTTCCTGGGCCTCAAACACATCATTGAGCACATCCCACTTCAGCCCCACATGCAGGTGACTGACACCACGATTGACAACCGCCCCGCCCTGGCCGTCAGCCTCAACGTCAACACCGACATAGACCAGCAAATGGGGAGGCCGCTCATCGCCGACCAGCGCAGCTATTGGGACAAGCTCGACCAAAGCGGCGGCACGCGGGTGATCGTGCGCGAGAGCAAGGACGAGGTGACGCAGGCTTTGGCCGATGCCACCACCTCCGACCAGATTCTCTACTTCTACTGCCACGCTGTTTCCAAATCACTGGCCGAAGCTGGCGGGCCGGATACCTCGACGCTGGTGTTGAGCGGCGGTCAGCGTCTGACATTAGAGAACCTGAACCTGTTTGCCTCGACCAGAAAAGTGCTGCCGGGCGCGCCGTTAGTATTCATCAACGCCTGCGAATCGGCGGAACTCTCGCCGCTGTTCTACGACGGCTTCGTGCCCTACTTCATGGCCAAAGGGGCGCGCGGCGTCATCGGCACCGAATGTGAGACGCCCGCATTGTTTGCGGCCGAATGGGCCAGACGCTTCTTCAATCAATTCCTGGCCGGCGAATCTTTGGGTCAGGTGTTTCTGGACTTGCGGCGGGAGTTCTATTACGAACACCACAACCTGCTGGGCCTGCTTTACGCACTGTACGCTGATGGCGACACGTGCATTGTGCCCGGTGTAAAACCTTGCGAAGGTTAATAAGGAGAAGATGAAATGTCTGAAAAACCATCCGTAGAAGTTAACACCAAATCTGATCTGCGTCACTTTCGGGAATACGTGGCGGCGGCGATTGCCGTGATCGTCGTCTTAAGTACGGTCGTGATGTTGATCACAGCCCTGCGTTATGTTGACTCGTCCGACCAGTTTACGCGCGTGAAGGACCTGTTGTTGATCATCAACCCCCTGCTCGGCGTCGTCATCGGCTACTACTTCAACAAAGTCAGCACCGAAGCGCGCGCCGAAAGCGCCGAAGCGACGGCCCAGAGCGCTGCGCTCAGCGCCCAACAGGCGGCCACGGCGCGCAACACCGCCGAGGCAGAGGCCCAGGCAGCCAAGGGCCAAGCAGAAGAAGCCGTCGTCACCTTGAGCGCGGTCAGCCAGGCCGCCGAGAAAGTGCTGCCTCAAGTGCCGGCGCCGGCTCCCGGCGTACTCAAAGCGGGCGAAGAGGGTCTGCCCGTCGAAGATGACCGCCTGGAACTGCGAGTCGCCCTGGCCCGCGCCAAACGCATCATCGGGAAATAACGAATAGCCGTCAGATGTCAGCGATTGCTGACCACCGGATGCCTTACGCGCGCCTGGCGACCAGAACTCCGTGCTTCCGGGGTGAAATGCTTGGTTTTTTCAATGGAAGTTACTCTCTCCGCGGCTACTCGTGACAGGTTAATTTCTCAGATGGGGGTATAATAAATCATTATGAATATCGCAGAGATAATCCAACATCTAGGCCGTATCCCGCTCTTTAGTGAGATAGATCCCCATGACTTGAAGCCGCACAGTCCTTATCATGGCTTGGTGCAGTGGGTGCAGGAGATGGAATACCAGCCCGGCGAGGTGCTTTTTGCA
>JAYELZ010000119.1:0-16216 GCA_034717835.1 Chloroflexota bacterium | reverse complement strand
CCAGATCCATACTTTAGTTCCAAATCAATTTGTGTCAAGCCTTCCTCAACTCTTCCAAGCCCTGGACTCGGAGAGCCATCTTGCAACAGCTCATGTCTTTGCCTAGACAATTCTTGCCGACGTCTATTGAGCTCTTCCCCCCGTCGTCGTTGAGCTTCTTCAATCTGTTGCTCCTCAAAGTCTTACCCACCCGTGGCACGGTCAGGAGACCGGCCACAGCTTGACTACCTGACTACCCGACTACCCGACTACCCGACTACCCGACTACCCCACTACCTGACTACCCGACTACCCAACTACCCGACTACCCGACTACCCCACTACCCCACTACCCCACTACCCGACTACCCGACTACCCCACTACCCGACTACCCGACTACCCCACTACCTGACTACCCGACTACTCCCCATACAACTTCGCCAACCGCTGCACCGTCTGGCGCATCTCGTAGCGCGCCTGGGAACCACCCAAGACCTCGCAGCTGGGGCCATAATGCAACAGCGTCCGCACCGCCCACCAAATATCATCCGTCTCGGCGTGGATGACCATACCGCCATCAGCTTGCGGTTCCCGTTCCAAGATGGTGATGCCTGGATGCCGCGAGACCTCTCCTCGACGCGCGATCTCCGGGGCTAGCCGGTAATCCAGCTTAAATCTGCGGGGCTGACGCGGGGATGGCGGCAATTTATCCGGCAGCAGCTTGAGGTTCCGGATACGTCCCAGCCGGTAGTGGAAGTAATGCTGTTGCCGGCGCGTGCCATGAGCGGCGCTGGTGGTCTGACGACACCAGCCGTGCAAGTAGTAATGCCCCCGCACGGAATCGAAGTAACGTTTCCACGGTTCCACGACGTGGTGGCGCGGCTCGCCGTCTTGCTGCGCGGGAGAGTAGTAATCAAACTCCACCAGCCGGTGGTGGATGAGGGACTTCTTCAAGCCGGCCTCTACTTGCGGCGCGATCTCATCATCATCGCGCCGCCCCCACTCCACCTCCAACGCCGTCCGTTGGCGTTCCAACTCGCCCCGCCGCTCTGGGGAGAGATGGCTCAGTAAGAGACTGAGCAGATGTTGCACCGCCGTGTAATTGGGCGTGCGTGGCTCGAACGTCTCCTGCAAAAATGCCAGCGCAGCTAAATCCGCATCCGGTAAGTCCAAAATTGACTCCCAGAGATCAATAAACTCATACTTCCCGGTAGAGCGCTGATAGCGCCATTGGACGCCAAAGATATCTTTCAGCCGTTGCTTATCACCATCAAAACGCCGGGCCAACGCGCGCCCGCTAGTGGCGCCATAAGGCTCAGTCATTCGCGCGCGCACCGCCGCGATCAGCTCTTTCTTGCTCGCCGGTCCCCGCTGTAAACGACGGAGCAGTGCCAAACACCGTTGCATTACTACTATTGTTGTCTCTTTATTCGTCATCTATGATTCCTGGTTAAGATGGATCAATAATTATGGGGCTGCTGAAAAAACAAAGTTTTTAACCACGAGGCGCGGAGATTTTAGAACTTAATTTGTAACCGTTCAGACCTCCGAGGTTTTGCCGGTAATTTGACCGGGGAAGCGCGCTAGGTATCACCAGAATCTTTCAAAGAAGTACCAGCTTATAAACCTCGGAGGTCTTTGGGGGTATTTTTCCTTACCCCTTGAACGCTTACCTTAATTTTTTCTTAGCGTCCGTGGCGTCTTTGCGGTGAGAAATCTGGGGGCTCTTTGCACGACCATCCGACTATCTGACCATCCGACTATCTGACCATCCGACTATCCGACTATCTGACCATCCGACTATCTGACCATCCGACTATCTGACCATCCGACTATCCGACTATCTGACTATCCGACTGTCTGACCATCCGACTATCTGACCATCCGACTATCTGACCATCTGACCATCTGACCATCCGACTATCTGACCATCCGACTATCTGACCATCCGACTATCTGACTAAATGACTGTCTCCAAACAGGCCAAGACCTCCCGCAGATCCGCCGGCAGGGACGCGGAGAAGGTCATCCGCTCGCCAGTGGTGGGATGGGTGATAGTCAAGTCGCGGGCGTGGAGGAATTGGCGGGGGGCGACCAGCGGGTCACGGCGACCGTAGGTCGCATCGCCTACCAGGGGATAGCCGAACCAGGAGAAATGCACGCGGATCTGGTGGGTGCGTCCGGTCAGCAACTCCACCGCCAGCAAAGTATACGGGCGACGTTGAGCGTCCCGGAGCCGCTCCATTATCGACCAGCGGGTCCGCGAGGGTCTCCCGCCCGCCACCACAGCCATTCTTTTACGCCGGCGGGGATGCCGTCCAATCGGCGCATCGATCAATCCCTCGGCCTCCGCCAACCGCCCGATAAGCAAGGCCACGTAGCTCTTGCTCACGGTGCGCGCCTTGAATTGCCGTTGCAGCTCGCGGAGGGCGTGGTCATCTTTGGCGACGACCAACACGCCGGAGGTGTCCTGATCCAGCCGGTGAACGATGCCAGGACGGAGCACGCCCCCCACCCCCCGCAGGTCGGGACAATGCGCCAAAATCGCGTTGACCAACGTCCCGTCGGGATGGCCGGGGGCCGGATGAACCACCATCCCGGCGGCTTTGTCCACCACGATAATATCGGCGTCCTCGTAGAGCACGTCCAGCGGCAAATCCTGCGGCAGCAACTCGGCCGGTTCCGGCTGCGGGACGTGGACTACGATCTCGTCGCCGTCCTGAATATCGTAAGCGGGTTTGGGCACTTCGCCGTTGACCGTTATCTCCCCCTCGGCTATCAAACGCTGCACCGCCGCGCGCGAGAGGCCGGACAAGGCGTCCCGGAGATATTTATCTATCCGGCCGCCAGCGGCGGGTATGGTTAGCGTGTAAATTTTTCCTTCCATGGAGTAACCTCGAATAGCGTCTTAGCGGCGCAGCGTCTTAGCGAATAAGCGAATAAGCGAGTGAGCGAGTGAGCGAGTAGGCCAGAAGGCAACTATTTGACTATCTGACTATCCGACCAACCGACTATCCGACTATCCGACCAACCGACTATCCGACTATCCGACTATCCGACTACCGGACTACTTGACTACCTGCCCGTCCTTCACGACCAGCGCGACGGGATTGGCGCCAAAACGATAACCGAGATGCCGATAATCGGGGATATCGAGCAACAGCAGGTCAGCAGCGTAACCGGGAGCCAGCACGCCGGTGTGCGCTCCTAAGTTCAAGGCGCAGGCGGAGTTAAGCGTCGTCGCCACCAGCGCTTGGGCCGGGGTGATTTTTAGGTGGCGGCAAGCCAGCGCCATCACGAAGGGCAACGATTCATTCCAAGCGGTGCCGGGATTACAATCAGTAGCCAGGGCTAAGGCCGCGCCGGCCGCCAAGAGGGCGCGCGCGGGCGTGTACGCGCTATGCCCCAGGCCGAAGGGCGTGGAGGGCAAGGAGACGGCCACGGTCTCCGCCGCTCCCAGGGCGGCGATATCCGCCGGCGCGGTGACGACGAGGTGGTCAGCGGAGACCGCGCCCAGTTCCACGGCCAGCCGCGCGCCGCCCAACGGCTGGAACTCATCAGCGTGGATTTTGAGCGGGAAGCCCAGCTCGCGGGCAGCCTCCAAGATACGGCGGCTCTGCGCCAGATCAAAGGCGCCCTCCTCACAAAAAACGTCACAGAAAGGCAACGAGTCGAGACCCAGCGCGTGTGACTTCTCCACCACGGCCGGCAACATCTCTGTCACCACGAGCTCCACGTAGGCCGCGGTACGGCCCCGGTACGCAGCGGGGATAGCGTGCGCGCCCAGAAAGGTCGGCACTAACCGCACCGGATGCTCGCGATCCAAGATAACGATGGCCTCCAGCTGCCGCAGTTCCGCTTCCGTGCTCAAACCATAGCCGGTCTTCACCTCGACGGTGGTGGAACCGTGTGCCAACATGCGCTCCAAGCGGGGGCGCGCCGCGTCCACGAGCTCCGCCACGGTCGCCTGGCAGGTGGCGCGCACGGTGGAGAGGATGCCGCCGCCAGCCGCCATAATCTCCTGGTAGCTCGCGCCGGCGATGCGCTGTTCGAACTCAGCCGCGCGGTCGCCCATCCAGACCAGGTGGGTATGCGGATCAACGAAGCCGGGGGTGACGACGCACCCGGCCGCGTCAAGCTCGCGCTCCGCAGGGCCGACTTGACAGCGCACTGCCGCCGTCGTGCCCACAGCCACTATCTTCCCGCCCCGGATCGCCACGGCGCCATCGCGGATGATCGTCAACTCACCCAGTTGGGCGCCATGCTGGGGCGCACCGTCACGCCGCCGCGCAGAAACCACCTGCGCCGCCGAATGTACTAACAAATCTATACCCATGGTTGCCTCCTACTAGGGTTGCTCGGAGAAACCCAGCTCCAAGAGCAACCATCATTGTTTTTATCCGAAAATTACTCGCCAGAAAAATGCTAGGCCTTCGATAAACGCACGTCCGCTACTATCAAAAAAGGCCAGGATATCAACATCCTGGCCTAAGAACATGCGAAAGGCTTACTGGCCTAGCCAAACGTTCTCGGCGACATAATAGTACCAGAGGCCGATAGTTTGCTCCTCACCATTTTCGTTCTTGAAGCGCCCCACGATAGCGGTGGGCGCGAGGGACGTCGGGATAAGAGGGTGGCCTTCTGGCACCCAGTTCTGGCGGCCATAGAAATAAACATCGTCCCGCGCCGCATCGGCGACCCAGATGGGACCATGGATAGTAGGGGTAGCCACGGCAAAGATCGCCTGCCAGCGGCGACCCTGTAAACCGCGCTGTTGGGCTACCGCCTGAGCGTAATCGCGCATGATGGTGGTGGCAAAGTATTTCGGCCCCCGGTATTGGATTTGCTCCCAACCACCGTTGTAGGCGGCCAGCGCATTGAAAACATCGCCTTCTCCCTGCCCCAGCACCGTGGCTAAGGTGCGCGTGCCCCAAAAGAGATTAGTATCGGGGTTCAGTAATTCTGCCGTGGTGGGACGCCAAGAGTAGCCCGCTTCACTAGGCATAATCTGCATCAATCCAATCGCTCCTACCGGGCCTACGGCTTGGGAATCGCCGCGCGACTCCATCCAGACCAACGAGGCCAGAAAATCCGGATCAATGCCACGCTGCTCAGCTGCTTGGATAATCGGTTCGGCCCAGTGCCGCACACGGGGAGACCAATAAGGGGAAAGTGCCTCTGGTTCGTCCGCGCCGCTCACCAGCTGAGCTGGCGAAATCAAGACGCCCAAAGTGATAATCAACATCAATAGTGTTCGCGAGAATTTCATCCGCTAGGTTAACTCCTTCAATTATGGGTTAGAAGGTATTTATAAGTTATTTAGAGTGATTGTCAAGTACACAAAAGAGCAAGAGGGTGGAAATTGGGGCTGGGAAGTACTCCTAGTCAGGCTCGAGAGTGAACACCAACAAGTATAGGTGCGTACAGATTGATGCCTCGTACCGAAAAATTACTTGGCAGGACCAGCAAAATTTAGCGTTAGTAGGATGCTAGTCAATGGTGTATAATCTCTTGAATATAGTACGCTATTCCATCACAAGGAACATAAATCATGAAAAGTATCCCTCAGAAATCATTTACCGATTATTGGCCCGGTGCAGAAAATTGGATAACGCCTGCTTCGGGAGAATACTATCCTGATATTCTGCAAGATGCTTGCAATTTATACCTGCCTGTCATAGCCATATTTGGTAAGCTCCTAGCCCAATCTTACTCATCTGAGAATTTTTTTGAGCAAATCAGCGATCACGAGACCCCCTGGATACGCATCCAACTTTGTCGAATTTTTAGGAGATATGTTAGTCCTTCCACCTCCGTTGAAATGCTGAAGGTCAAAAAACGGCGGAAGCAAATCATCCACCGGTTTGGGAAAGACTTTAGGCCAATACACACCGCACAGGCTAAATTCAATGAAAGGCCAGAGCGAGATGAAGCTCTCTGTGCGCTTTTGTGGGAATACAAATCGAGAGGGCAAAAAGGTTATACACTAACTGAAAAATTCTTTGACCTATTCCAAGCGCGCTTTCCTGACTTGCATATCGCTGGGCCAAAACGCGCGGGACAGGACGTATTGCTAGGAGATATTTTTGAAGATTATCCAAATCCAAACCGCCCTGTTGACTTCATCATTTATAAAGACAAACAACACATCTACGCCGTAGGGTTGGCCCGCTACGACTCAGATCGTGGGGGAGCGCAAGAAGATGACCGCACTGGAGGATATAAAAACTGTGCCGACGAAGTGTTAAACTATGCACAGCAACATCAATTGAAGACACGCATGATTTTTCTGAACGACGGACCAGGGTTGCTCTTGGGATCAATGTGGCGCGACTATGCAGCTCTGGAAGAACGCTGGCCCGGTAAAATCAAAGTAGTAACGTTGCGGATGGTGCCTGAGAGAATCACTTATCAATGGTTACAAGCAGAGAAAAAGTCTTACTAGAATGGCAACAGGAATTCAAAAAACCAAGTGGAACGGGGATATTATCGCGGTTGACTCGGCAGATAACATCTCGAACGTCGCCTCAGATGCAACGCTCACCTACAGCGGAAAACTGACACAAGAAGAGATTCTATTACATACACGCTCCGCAGAAATAAAAGAAATTTGGCATGGTGTAACCAATCACAATCGTTTATATTTCGGCGATAACTTATCAATACTGGCCTACTTACTCAAAGATCCACAAGTCTATGGGCAAGTTAAGTTGATTTACATTGATCCCCCATTCGCCACTAACAAGGTTTACAAATCACGCCAACAGGTTGAGGCTTACAGCGACACACTCACAGGTACACAATATATAGAATTTTTACGTCGCAGGTTGCTCTTGTTACACAGGTTATTGTCCCAAGACGGTTCAATCTATGTGCATCTTGATCAAAAAATGGTCTTCCATATCAAAATTATTATGGATGAGATATTTGGCAGGAAGAATTTCAGAAGCTTAATTACCCGTAAAAAGTGCAATCCTAAGAACTACACGCGAAAAAATTATGGCAATATCTCCGATTACATTTTATATTATGCAAAATCTGAGCGGCCAATCTGGCACCGTGCATACATTCCCTGGTCTGAAAAACGAGCCGCGACGGAATATCCTTATGTTGAGAAAAACACCGGAAGACATTACAAAAAAGTACCCATCCATGCCCCCGGCACTCGGAATGGGGCGACTGGGCAGAGTTGGCGCGACATGCAGCCCCCACCAGGCAAACACTGGCAATATACACCTGACCGGTTAGATGAATTCAATGCGCGCGGCGAGATATACTGGTCTGCAAATGGAAACCCGCGACGCAAAGTATATCTAGATCAAAGCCACGGGGTTCCGGTACAAGATATCTGGTTGGACACCAGAGACGCTCACAATCAGATGATCAAGATTACCGGATATCCCACCGAGAAGACTCCCGACTTACTGACGCGCATCATACGAGCCTCATCCAATGCAGGTGATTTGGTACTCGATTGCTTTGCCGGCTCTGGAACCACGCTGGCGGTTGCCTCTAAACTTGGGAGACGCTGGATAGGCATTGATAATAGTTCTGAAGCTCTGGCTACTATTCTTAGAAGATTCGTTCAGGGCTTAAAACCAATGGGGGATTTTGTAAACTCAGAAGAGACTACGACTTCGCTACCTCTCTTTGATTTTACTAGCGTCTCAGCCCCGCAAAAAATTAATAACCAGGAGAGTGAGCAGAATCAGATCATCAATGATTTCACGCTCTATGCGGTAGCAGCTTACAGCGAGCAATTTAAGGAAACGATTGATCCAAGTATAATCAATTTACTAGAAAACAATTCCCATAAAGATAAAACTGGGACAGGATAACGCCATCCCTCCACAAACGTAGTACTCTAGTACTGTGGGGTTAGCTGCCGAACATATCAAAAATGGGGCGCAGGCTCCCGGTAGCGGTAGGTGTTTAGCTAAGAAAGTAAGATACTCTCCGCGCTTGTCTGTGTCCTAACGTCTAAAACCGTCGAGCAGCTAGTTATCCGTTGATGCACTCCCACTTTCCGAAGAACTATCCCTTATTGATAAACCACCTAAGCCGGGGGCGGTTCTAAAGAGATGACCTGAGACGGCGACATTAACGGCTGGTCATAGCGATAGAAAAGTTTAAGGCCGCTGTACTCGTAACCCGGTTCCCCAGCATACTGAACATAATCGGCGATTTTAGCATGAGGGACACCAAAACCATCCGCATCCCAAACCAACTCCACCGATTGATAATCAACCAGCTCCTCTTTTTGCCCCATCATGCGGTCATTAAATTGATGGCTTACCAAAATCTTCCACTCGCCAGCCTCCAGCGCGATTTTGTGGAGCCAGGCTTGCACCGTGTTGATCTGCGGCCCGGTGATGTGGCCGAGGTCTAAACCGGGGATATCGCTGCTCTCGGCCATGACAAACTCTGGATCCAGAGCGAGATGCACAGTAGGTTGGCGCAGAAATTGCTCCGCGTAGGCCAACTCATCCGCGAGGGAGCAAGTGGCAATTGTTTGCTCCCTCGCCACTTGCAGTCCGCTATTTTAACAGCTCAGTACTCAAATAATCGTACCTGCGGGGATGGTAACGTTTTTGGGAATAACGACAATGCCATCCTTGATAGTGTAGCTCTTGGTTTCTAAATCAGGCTCGCCGGCATGGTTTCTAATTACCACGTTGCGCCCAATGCGGACATTCTTATCTAAAATGGCGACCTCAATCACACTTCCTGGCCCCACTCCGATATCGGGCAAGCCTAGTTTTCTATTTTCCGCTTTCTCTGCCGTAGATTCATAGTAATCCGCCCCCAACATCACCACGCGATGGAGATGGGCGCCCGCGCGTATAATACTGCGCAAGCCCACCACACTTTGACGAATGGCAGCCTCCTCAATAATCGCGCCCGGCGCTACGAATACTTGGCGCATATCCGAATCGATAATGCGGCTGCCGGGAAGATAACGCGCGCGTGTGTAGATCGGCCAGTTCGCATCAAAGAAATTAAAGGCTGGATTAGCAGAGGCCAAATCCAAGTTCACTTCATAGAAAGCCCGCATCGTTCCGATATCCTCCCAGTAGCCCTTAAAGGGATAAGCGTAGACCCGCATCCCCTTTTTGATAGCGGCCGGGATAATGTGATGTCCAAAATCGGAGCCAGATTCATCCCGCAAGGTATCTATCAATACCTTGCTGCGGAAAACATAAATGCCCATGGAACCCATATAAGGTGTAGCGCCTGATAAACTCTCCCAGCCCGCCAACTCATTAGCGGGTGGTTTCTCCACAAAATTCTCTATGCGACTCTCCTCATCCGCCTTGAGAATGCCAAACCGCGACGCATCCTGTATTCCCACCGGCTTGACTGCAATCGTAATATCAGCCTCATGCTCGCGGTGAAAGCGGACAAACTCGGAGTAATCCATGCGATAAAGGTGGTCGCCAGACAAGATGATCATATCCCTAGAATCCGGCACCTGAAGTTGAAAGAGCTGTTTACGCAAAGCGTCCGCCGTACCTTGGTACCAGCCTTCGCTCTTGGGCGTCTGCTCGGCGGCCAAAATCCGCACCCAACCCCCGGAGAAGTTATCAAAGTGATAAGCGCGGGTGATGTGCCGGTGCAAGGAGACCGAGTTAAACTGCGTCAATACATAAATGCGATTGATACCCGAATGAATGCAATTACTAATGGGGATATCAATCAAACGATAGTGACCGGCCAACGGCACCGCCGGCTTGGCCCGCAACTTGGTCAGCGGATAGAGCCGGGATCCCGCACCACCACCCAAAACCAAACCCAAGACTCCGTGCATATCAGCATTCATACGATGAATCCTCCTTACTGGACAACCCAGACGCTAAATGTTGCGGTGAATAAGCAAATAGGATTTGCTAAATAGTTGCTAGAAATGCGTAGTTTATAGCTACCCACATTATATGGAAAGCCCAGAAGAAAGCAACTCGACTACACGACTACCTGACTCTCACATTATTGACAGACAATTGAAACCGATTATAGTATTTTGGGTCTCTGGGACTGGGTGGGGTAAGTGTCACGCGCCGTAAATTTTTCACCACAGATTACACTGATTTTTTTACTTTTTTCCGTGCTAAGCTGTGAAATCCGTGGCTAATTTTAACGCGACCCCGCGAATGCCCCCAGAGCCAGTATTTTTCAACCTGCCAGCTTGCTCGAGAAAATGAGGATCATTATGAACCAGAAGTTTTCACTCTCCACGCGCCTGCTCTTACTCATCACCGGGATAGGCGCGGCGCTGCGACTCGTAGCTCTGCATGACCTACCACCGGGGCTGCACTTTGACGAGGCGGTCTACGGCCTGTTGGCTCTCAATATCGGAGACGGCCATTATCCGGTCTTCTTCTCCTCCTACACCGGGCGCGAACCGCTCTACATGTACATGCTGGCGCTGGTTTTCCGTGTAGTTGGAGCCACCACCTTCGGCATCCGCTTGACCTCAGCGCTCATCGGCACCGCGACCATCCCGCTGGCTTACCTGCTCTTTCGCGAGCTCTTCCCGTCACGGCGCATTGCGCTGCTCACGGCGGCCCTCACCGCGCTTTCCTACTGGCAGCTCACCGTCAGCCGCAACGGCTACCCCAATATCCTCATCCCCCCGCTGGAATGTCTGGCGCTCCTCTTCCTCTGGCGTGGCTACCGCGATAATCGCAAGGAATACTTCGCCCTGGGAGGCGCCTTTATCGGGATGGTGCTCTACACTTATCTGGCCGCCCGGCTTTTTCCGATTACGATAGCGCTCTTTTTTAGCTACACCTTGCTGGTGGAGCGCCCACGCTCTCTTTCCCGTTTCTGGGGAATAGCTTTAGCCGCACTCACTGCCGTCGCCGTATTTTCCCCGCTGGGCTATTACTTCATTAACCATCCACACGATTTCTGGGAACGCGCTAACCAGGTGTTGGCTACCCAACAAGCGAACTCTGGGGCAGTATGGCGCGTGTATGGCGGCAATGTTCTCAAGACCCTGGGGGGATTCTTCATCAAGGGCGATCCTCGCTGGCATTATAACCTGCCTGGCAAACCCATCTTTGACCCCCTGCTCGCGATCTTCTTTCTGCTGGGCATCGGGAGAGCGGTCAAAAACTGGCGGCAACCGGAGTACGCCCTACTGCCCATCTGGGTTGTGGGGATGTGCCTCCCCGCGCTCCTCACCTTTGACCGGATGCCGCAAGGACAGCGGATGTTCGGCATCATTCCCGGCGTCTTCGGACTGGCCGCGTTGGGCTTGGATAGCACCGCGCAATGGGTCACGGAACGCTGGGAGTCAAAGGGACTAAAGTTGTCCACCGGCGCGTTGCTAACCTTGTTGCTCTGGGAAGGCTTTAGCACCACGCACGCTTATTTCTACGATTGGACGCAGCAACCTGAGACTTACCGCATCTTCAATACCGCCTATCAAATGGCCGCCGAGAAGGCCCAAACCGAACTGGCTCAGGAGAACACCGTGGTGCTCCAATCCTACCATTACCAGCATCCCACCGTCTCTTTTAATATGCGCGGCAACTTTGAGCAACTGGTCTGGAGCGTGGGCGGCGATAACTTAGTCATTCCCCAACGGGACAGCAAGCCAGTGCTCTATCTACGCCCCACCGACAATCCCCCGGACGAGGCAATCCAAGAGCTCACGGCCCGCCTGACGGAACCGTTGGCTCAAGAATACTACCCCACCGGCGACCTCGCGCTCACCGTCCGCCGCCTCCAGCCGGGCCTACTGACCGAGGAAACCAATGCACCAGTCCGCGCCACTTTCTCCGATGAACTCGCGGTATTGGAGTGGGAGCTGCCTGCCAGCGCACCGCGTGACCAACCGCTCTCCGTGCTGGTGCATTGGCGCGCGCTCCACGCGGTAGAAGGAGGCCGGGATTTGCGCTTGCATCTGACGGATGAAAACGGCATACTCTGGACGCAGAGTCAGAGTGGCGGCTACCTCGCGGCGGAGTGGCAAGCCGGCGACACCGTCTACCAGCATTTCACGTTGCCGCTGCCCGCCGGGATGCCAGCGGGGAACTACGAAGTACAGCTCCTACTTTCCATTGAGGGACAAGGCCAGCTTCCGATCACAGAGAGCGGCACACCCAGTGGCGTCTCACTCGCGCTGGGCGAGATAACGCTGGAACCAGCCGGTGCGCAGATTGCGCCGCTAGCTGACGAGGGAACCTCTTTCGGCGACACCCTGCTGGTCCGCGAGGCGGATTGGGCCGGCGGCGAGCTCCAACCGGGGGAGCAGCTGCACGGGCGAATCAGCTGGCAGGCAATGCAGCCGCCGCCGGAGGATTACTCTGCAACCATCACCGTGATGGACGAGACTGGAGAGGTGGCGCACGCCTACACCGTACCGCTGGCCTACCAATATCCCACCTCCGCCTGGCAGCGCGGCGAGGTCGTGGAAGCCCGGTATCGCTTACCCGTGCCCGAGCTAACAGGCCAATACCATATAAAATTGACCGTAGACGGCTTGCCCGGCGAACTCCTACTGGGAGGGATAACCATCGGCGGCCTGACCCGGCTCTACGAAGCGCCGACCATCGCGCACCCGCTCACGGCCACGCTAGGCGACGAAATCACCTTGCGGGGCTACGCGCTCCCCACCCAGGACGACCTTCGCGCCGGGGGAACGCTGCCGGTGCAACTCTACTGGCGCGCGGAATCCGCGCCGGCCAGGAGCTACAAGGTCTTTGTCCATCTTAGCGGAGCTAACGGCGAGCTCTATGCCCAGGATGATAGCGTTCCCGTCCACTGGCAACGTCCGACCAGCAGTTGGGCTGCCGGAGAGATCATCATAGATGAACATGAGCTAACCATCCCGCCCACCCTGCCCGCCGGCAGCTACACCTTAGCCCTAGGGATGTACGACGCGGAAACGTTACAACGGCTACTGCTGTGCGACGCAGACGGTCAAGCCCGGCCGGATAATCAACTAGTGTTCACCGAGGTACAAATCCAACCCTGAGAGGTTAGTCAGACAGTCTAGTAGTCAAGTAGTCGCGTATTGGGACCTGGCCAAGCACGGCCCAACGCTGGAAATATCCCAAACGGCGTGCCGCGACGGCAGTCACGGCACAGGGCGGTAGCGAAATTCTCGTGACACTAACCCATCCTTATATTTGCCATCATCTAACTAAAGGAGTCCCGCATGTTGGCTGCATTTTCACTGGGCATCTTAATTTCAGCCAGTATCACTATCCACGCCGAATATAAACATCGCGCTCGCCAGCTTTACATCTTCAAACCGCTAACCACGGCCTTGATCTGGGTGTTCGCTCTACAAAGGCCAGCGGATGGGGCCACGCTGTACCATTACGCCATCTTAACAGGGTTGGGATTCTCATTAGGGGGCGATATATTCCTGATGTTTCCGCAGCGTTACTTCTTGGCCGGCCTGGCGAGTTTCTGGCTGGGTCATCTGGCGTACAGCACCGCCTTCGCCTCAATCAACGGCCCCCAAATCTCACTCTGGTGGTTATTGCCCGGGCTCGGCTACGCCAGCGGCGTTCTCCTTTTCCTCAGAGGGAAATTAGGCCCCATGAAGTTTCCGGTGCTCGCGTACATGTTAGTTATTCTCCTCATGGCCGGACAAGCACTGGAGCTCTGGTCAGCCAGTCGCTCCCCGCTTGCTCTCTGCGGAGCCGGGGGCGCGTTACTCTTCCTCTTTTCAGATACAGCCCTCGCTATCAACCGTTTCCACCACCAATACCGGGACTCCCCGCTGGTGGTACTGGGAAGCTACTACTGTGCGCAATGGTTGATCGCGCTTTCAATTGGAGGATAATACGAAAATAATAAAGGTGCCGCCTTCTCTCCGAAGGCGGCACCTTAAATTTGATAGTCCGTCACTTATGCTTGAATTTAGAGGAAGAATTCCACATCTTTCCCCGTTTTACGGTGTTTTGAACCGCCTTTCGCGGCCACATCTTTTAATCTAGCGCTCAAGGATACTAGCGCGCCCTCAAACTCCACCGACTCGTATCGCTCCACCTGTCCGGCGTCGCAGAGCCGCGAGAGCTCCGGGTCGATGGGGATTTGCGCCAGCAATTCCGTCTTGAAGGTCTGGGCCATGTCCGCCGCGTTTCCTGCCCCGAAGAGCGAGTATCTCTCTCCACAGTGCGGGCAAACAACGTAGCTCATATTTTCAACGATGCCCCAGATACCAACCTTCATGTGTCCGGCCATGTGCGCGGCCTTGCGCACCACCATATCCGCCAAATCCTGCGGCGAGGTCACAATGACGACGCCATCTACCGGCAAGGATTGCATCACGGTAAGGGCGGCGTCGGAAGTCCCCGGCGGCAAATCCACCACCAGCACGTCCAGATCTCCCCAGAAGACATCGCCCCAGAACTGTTTAATGGCGCTCGAAATTAACGGGCCACGCCAGATGACTGCCTCGTCTTTACGTTCTAACATCAAGTTGATGGACATAATCTTGATGCCCTGCTCACTTTGCGGAGGGACAATACCCAACGGCCCCATCACCGGCGCAGCGTCCACCCCAAAGAGCTTGGGAATGCTCGGCCCGGTAACATCGGCGTCTAACACGCCCACGCGCAACCCGTTGTGGCGCAAGCCAGCCGCCAGCAGAGCCGCCGTGGTAGATTTCCCCACGCCACCTTTGCCGCTCATCACCGCCACCACCGCTTGGATGTGGTTCAGCTTGCCGGTCAGCGGGCCTTGCTCCTGCGATCCGCCTCCTGATTGCCCGTGCAACGTCTCCGTCATCCGCTGCTTCTCCGCCTCCGTCATTGTGGATAGCTCAATCTGCACATCCAAACCATCCGCTAATGCCGCGACGTGCTCTTCCGCATCCTTAGCAATAACGCCTTTCAGCGGGCAATTAGGAATCGTCAGCGCAATTACCACTTTGACCCGTGAGTCAACGATCTCTACCTCGCGGACCATGCCCAATTCCACAATACTCCGCCCGATCTCGGGATCCAGCACCTTCTCTAATGCCTGCACTACTTGTTCTTTTGTTAGCACTTACAACTCCTTTGATTGAAATACATTAACGCTAACTTTTGTACGTCACCACAAGTAGCCGCAATTTCCATATTGCGTTAGCCTGACGAGGTATGGAAACCTCGGCTACTGCCCTTACTTACACCAATAATTCTTCCCCCTCAAGCTCCTCTTCTTTCCAGAAGCGGTCAGGGGAAATCAACCGGTCAATATATAAAATCCCGTTAGTATGATCAATCTCATGTTGGAAGGCTCGCGCCAAGAAACCCTGCACCTTTTTGCGCCAACGTTTACCCCGTCTATCCAACCCCTGCACCACCACCCAGGCGTGACGTTCCACTTCCCCCACGTAACCGGGGATCGAGAGACAGCCTTCAACTCCTACCGTAATCTCATCCCCGCTAGTTTTGGTTATTTCCGGGTTAAGCACCACGTAGAGCTCGCCACTCCCGGGTAACTCTTCATCCTCTGGAACCGCTACCAATATCAACCGCACTAACTCCGCGATCTGCGAAGCGGCCAACCCCACGCCACCCTCAACGTGCATGGTCTCAATCATATCCTCAATCAACCGCGCAATCTCCGGGGTTGGCTTCTCAATGGAGCGCGCCTGCTCGCGCAGACGCTCGTCACCTACCGTAATTACTTCTCGCACTGTCACCTATTTACCTCCATTTTGCTCCCACTCTCGCTGCTCAAATTTACGTTTAGTTTCAGCGTGTACCTTCTCAGGATGTTTCAAATTATCGTAAATATCGAACCAGCGCAACAATTCACCCTGACGACGTTGCGCCTCGGCGGCATTCTGTCGCTGGCGAAAGGCTTGCTGCCGCTTGGATATCTCGGCACGCACTTTGTCCGGATAACGCACCCACTGTAACTTGAATTGCCCCTGTGTGCCGGCGGTCTCCAGCACCACGTGGCCGTACTTCAACAAACCCGCTAACACTCCGGGAGATTCCGAGCTGATGTTTTGGATATTATCCAACCGCGCCTCTTGGCGACTTCTGCTGAACAACAAAGGCTTCTGATAAACTATCACGATGCGGCCCGGCGTGACCTCAAAATAATCATTCGCCCAATCTTCGATGGCCCAGAGCAACCAGGCAAAGAGCACCGCCGACCCAAATAACCAGAACGCTAACCAATAGATCAAACCGTTAAAGTCATAGCCCTCAGATTGCAATAAAAAATAGAAGATGATCAACCCGCCAACTATCCAGAGAAGAGCCGGAATGAAAACCTTCA
>JAYELZ010000118.1:0-16480 GCA_034717835.1 Chloroflexota bacterium | reverse complement strand
GCGTGCCACGCCAGGAGCTCCTCGCGGCTCGTCACCTTATCCAGGCTCAAAATAGGCGCGGGATGCGCCACCTTGACGAAGCCCGCAGCCGGTTCCGCGCCGACCCGCTGCGTCGGCGAGTCCGGCGACACCAGTGCAGGGAACTCCGTCTCCAGCGCGCGCAGCTCATCTAACAGCGCGTCATACTCCCCATCGCTGATGACGGGCTGGCCCAGCACATAGTAGCGGTACCCGTGATAATTTAACGTCTGGTGTAACCCGTCTACCCGCTCACGGGCTTGCTCGAAATTCATAGCTTCATCCTCTGTTCCGTATTTGGAGCGGTGTACTCTGCCAACCGCTATTCCCTCTTCAACGTGCAATTTTGGGGAAAACTCAACTTGTCCTTACTCCCCGGCAACTCCCTCCGTCCTGCGCTTCCCCTCTTCAATGTAGTGCCTGGAAGACAAATCAAGTGAGTAAACCTTCTTGCTCTCCAAGCGGAAGTGGCAGATTTGTAGACCTCGGAGGTCTGGAATAGGCTGGCTTGAGTAGTAATGAAAACTCGGCGTTCTCTACGGTGAAAATTGTACGTCCAGCTGACGCCTACTTTTTTCTTAGCGACTTTGCGGTGAGAAATCTTTTTTCAGTGTGGTCAATGTTCTTAACACCTCTCTTTTTCGCGTTAGTTGACGTTCATTTGCTGTTCATTCGTTGTTCATTCGTTGTTCATTCTGCGCCGCAACCTCTACCAAGATCGCAGCTATATCGTTTCCCCGTATCACCGCAGTACCGATCACCGTAGTGGGAGTCGCGCGCGTCGCCGTAGTACCGAGATAATTCCGGCCTATCCGGGCATGGATTGCGCGTCCCACCTCGTTCTCCCCCACGTCCACCCGCAGATAACGCACCCCGTGCGAGTGCAACTCGGCTTCTAACACGTTGCTGTGTGGACAGCCGGAGCTGGTGAATACGATGATCGGCACACCCGGCTCTGTCCATTGGTGACCTAACTCTTTAGAGAGCTCGTAGGTCTCATCCAGCGATTTTATGGGATGCGCGACCGGCGTCAGGGTGATAACGGCTAATCCTACCGCAAAAAGTATGCCCAACAAAAAATGGAGCGGATTGAAATCATCACGTAACATGAGTCCTTCCTCCTCTACTACCTCTCTCTTGTCTACGTTCCCTGTCTCCCGTCTACCGTCTACCGTCTACCGTCTACTGTCTACCGTCTACTGTCTACCGTAATATCCCGCCCATTCTTGATGACGTAGCGCGGCGCCTCGTGGCTCCAGAGCGCTTCCCAGACGCTCCCGGCGTTCAAAACCACCAGATCGGCCACGTTGCCCACGGCGAGACCAAAATCCTCAATTCCAAGGGCTTCCGCTGCGTGCGTCGTGATCAAATCGTAGAGGATCTCCATCTCCTCACGGCTAGTCATCCACATCAAGTGCGCGGCCAAGAAAGCCACCTCCAGCATGTTGTTACGGCCAAAAGGATAATAGGCATCGGCGATATCATCTTGCCCCAGAGCGATGCGTACGCCGTGGTGATAGAGATCCTTGACGCGCGCGTAGAGCGGTCCCGTCTGCGGATCGCTCACCACACCGATCCGCGCCTTCTTGAGCAGGGCGCGGATTTTGCGATAGTACGGTTCCGGGTAGAGCGCCATAGCGCGCGCGTGCTGCGCGGTGACGCGCCCTGCCCACCCCGCTTGGAGCGTCTTGACCGCCAACATCTCCAACGTGCGGAGACCGGCATCGCCAGCATCGTCGACGAGCATGGAGACATCTTTGTCATACTCCACCGCCAGCGCAAACATCCGGTCGATATGCTCTTGCTCGTCCGCGTTGGTGTACTCAATCCACGGAATGCCGCCCACCACATCAGCGCCCAACTCCAACGCTTGCCGGATATACTCCTCTGCGCCGGGATCGCGCACCACGCCATCCTGCGGGAAAGCCACGACCTGGATTTCCACCTGCTCTTTGAACTCCTCCCGCGCCTTGATAAGCGCCTTGACGCCCTCCAATTTGGCCGTGGTGTCGGTGTCGGCAAAAGCGCGGATGTGCGTATTCCCGAATTTGATAGCCAGTCTAACGGCCCGGCGCACATTCTCAATAATCCAGCTCTCGTCGTATTGCTCCTTGACCTGCGCGGCTAACTCGATGGCCGTCATCGCGCCGCCCATTGAACCACCGGTGTAGGCGCCCAACGCCGCGTCGTCCATCATGGGCAGCGTGTAAACCTTGCAGAGGTGCAGATGTCCGTTGACGAAGGATTCTGTGACCAGCTGCCCCCCGGCGTCAATGGTCTGGGTTGCCTCGCCAGCCACCGTCGGGCCAAGCTCAGCAATCCGCCCGGCTTGAATGCCGATATTGAGCAGCTTCCCGTTAGAAAAACGGGTCTTAGCATTGGTGATCAGTAAATCGAATTGCATAATTATCTCCTTTTTAGCCGTTAGTTTTTAGCGATTAGGATGTTAGCCCTTAGTTTTTAGCCATTAGCTTTTAGCCGTTAGACTTTTGACCTCAGACTTTCGACTTGCAACCTTCGACTTTCAACCTTCAACTTTTAACTTCTAACTTTTAACTTCTAACTTTTAACTTTCAACCGTTTCTGCGCCAACAACGCCCCCTCCAAAATCGCCTCGTAGCCGGTGCAGCGGCAGAGGTGTTTGTTGAGCGCGTTGATGATTTTACCCTCTGATGCCTCCAGATCGGCGGTGAAGAGCGCGTAAAGTTCCATGATAATACCCGGCGTGCAGAATCCACACTGCACCGCGCCCGCTTCGATCAACGCCGTCTGGATAGGATGCAGGTCGCCGCCCTGAGCTAACCCTTCCACGGTCACGATCTCCGCGCCGGCGACCTGCTCCAGCTTCAAGCGGCAGCTTTTGCGCGCCTGGCCGTCCACCACCACGACACACGCGCCGCAAGTGCCATTATCGCAACCGCGCTTCGTTCCTGTCAACTGCAGCTGCTCCCGGATAACATCCAACAATCGCAACTGCGGATCGGCAGTCACGGTGCGTTCCACGCCATTTACTCTGAAGGTGATTTTATCGCTCATTGTACCTGCTCCTCCTTTGCTACTAAGGCTGCCTTCATCTTCTGGGGGGTGATAGGGATCTCATGGAACTCAATCCCCACCGCGTCGTAGATCGCGTTCAAAATGGCCGGGGCCACGCCGATGACCGGATGTTCACCCAACGCTCGCGCGCCAAACGGACCGATGGCGCTGGGAGTTTCGACAAATTCCACCGTCTGCCGGGGCGCTTCCTTCAAAGTGGGGATGTGATATTGGAAGAAGTGCGGATTGAGCACGCGGCCCTCCGCATCGATCTCCAACTGCTCATAGAGGGTGGCGCCGATAGCCATCAGCACGCCGCCCACGACCTGCCCCCTAATCTGCTGCGGGTTGATGACCTGGCCCACGTCAAAGGACGAAGCGAAGTGGTCAATAGTAATTTTCCCCGTCCGCTTGGAGATGCGCAGTTGGCAACCTTGCGCGCCAAAGGTGTAGGTAACGCCCATATTTCCCTGCCCGGTCTCCATGTCCGGCCCGGAGTAACGGGGCAACCGCGCATCAGCGGTGGCTTGCACCAGCTCACCGATGGTCATGCCATTTTCGTACATGTAGCCGCGCGCCAGCTGTGTGATGGGCACGCGCACGCCCGGATCTGATCTGAGGAAGACGTACTCGCCATCATATTCCAAGAAATCCTCGTCACAGCGCAGAGCCTGCGCAGCGGTCTTCTTGAGCGTGGCGACAATTTTATCCGCCGCGCGAATGATCGCCCGCCCACCCTGGATGGTGAACATTGAACCGATAGTCTGCCATTCGTAAGGTGAAAATTGGGTATCGATCTCTGAGTAAACGCGTATCTTAGCCGGCGGAATCTGCAATGCCTCGGCGGTGACCTGTTTGACGACGGTCCGCAGTCCCTGCCCCACCTCCGCCCCGCCCATGTTGACCGAGACGCTGCCGTCGACGTTCATCTTGAGGTAACAGCCCTTCGTGGAAAAAGGCGCGCCTTTGGGAGATTTCATCAGCGCGGCGAAACCCCGCCCGTAGTAATACTCCTCATCCTCCGCCGGCGGCTCCTGAGCAAAGATCGCCTCGCGGACTTGCGCCACAGTTTGGCGAATATCGCCGTTAGTCTTCCACAACCGCTCGCCCAGCGCAGTGACGCTGCCTGCGCCTAGGTAATTTTTATCCCGTAACTCAAAGGGCGACATTCCAAGTTTGCGCGCCAGCATATCGATGAGCCGCTCCGTGGCAAATTGGGACTCCTGATGACCGTAACCCCGGTAAGCGCCGACGGGAGGCGTGTTGGTGTAAACGCAATACCCTTCCAGGTCACAATGAGGGATCTCGTAAGGCCCGGTGGAGTTATGAGTCGCGCCGATGGTGATATTCACGCCGGTATCGGCATAAGCCCCGGTTGAATGATAGATGGTGGTTTTCAGAGAGACAAATTTTCCCTCCTTCGTGGCCCCCAACTTCATGCGAGTGCGGATGCCATGTCCGATCAGGGTACTGGTGAAATCCTCCCTACGCGAAGCCACCCACTTGACGGGATGACCCGGCACGAAACTAGCGATGTAAGCGACGGTCTGCTCCACCGTGATATCGGATTTGTAGCCGAAGCAGCCGCCAATCTCTGGGATATGGACGCGCACATCAGCCACCGGCAGGCCGTAAGCGTGGGCCAAATCCTCGCGGATGATAAAGGGGCAGATAGAAGACGACCAGGCCTCGATCGTCTGATCCCTTTTAAACCAGACGATGGCCCCATGCGTTTCCAGGGCTGCGGAGGAACCGAAAGGATAGAGGAACTCGCCCTCCACCACCACGTCCGCGCGCTCAAATCCAGCCTCAGCCTCGCCTTTCTGCAGATGATAATAATCGGCGATGTTACTATCGGGAACCGCCCGCAGGGTCGGCAGTCGCCAATACTCGCTCTCTTCTGGATGGATGAGCACCGCGTCATCCGCCATCGCGTCCCGCGCGTCGGTGTAGACCGGTAACGGCTCATACTCCACCTTGATTTTGGCCAACGCCGCGCGCGCGTGCTGCGGCGTATCCGCAATCACCGCCGCGACCGGCTCGCCGATGTAGCGCACCTTCTCCACCGCCATCGGCGTCAAATCCTTGATGTTATCGCCATAGTGAAAGTTACAGCCGGCTCCCGTCACCACCTTGACCACGCCCTGGCACGCCTCCGCCTCCGCCGTCTCGATGGAGAGAATTTTGGCGTGCGCGTATTCCGGGCGCAAAATCGCCGCGTGCAACATACCCGGCAAGCGCAGATCGTCTAAATACGCTGCCCGCCCCGTCACCTTGGATACCGCGTCCGGCCGGGTGATGTTCTTTCCAATATATTTGAACTCCATAGTTTCTCCTTGTGCAAATGTGCAAATGTGCAAATGGGCCACTCGCCGAGACGCTGTACCGCTAACCCGCACGCTATTCCCGACAGTAAGGCTTGAGCAGCGCGGCAGGATAGGAAGCATTCCGTCCCGCGATAACCAACGCGACGATAGTCACCAGATAAGGCAGCGCGAGGAAGGTCTCGTAAGGTATCGGCAATTCCAGGCCCATGGCTTGCAAGCGAAGTTGGAGCGCAAAGGTGCCGCCAAAGATGAACGCGCCGCCCATCACTTTGAGCGGATCCCAGTTGCCAAAGATGACTAGGGCAATAACCACCCAACCGCGTCCAGAGATGATGCCGTGGGTGAAGGCTCCCAGTTGGGCCAAAGAGAGGAAGGCTCCTCCGACCGCCATCAAACCGCCCCCCATCCCCAAAGCCAGATAGCGCACTAAGAAGACGTTCACGCCGGCCGCGTCGACCGCCTCGGGGTTCTCCCCCACCGCACGTATTTTGAGACCAAAGGAGGTATGATAGAGTAACCACCAAGCCAGTGGCACGATCACCAAAAATGTTAGGTAGGTGAGCAGGTACTGCTCCGAGAGCGTGCCCAGCACCGGCACGCCCTTAAAGGGGGCCAATTGCTTGAAGGATTCAATCGCAGGTGGTGTGGAACGCCCACCATATTGCAGACGGTAACCGAAAAGTGCCAGGCCACTGAGCAGGAGCGTGATCCCTAATCCAGAGACGTGCTGGTTCACGCCCAGGGTGACGGAAAGCAGCGCCATTAGCAATCCCGCCAGAATGCCGCTGAGCAGCGCGCCCCCCAATCCCAGCCAGAGCGAGCCGGTGAGATCCGCCACGTAGAAGCCGGTAAAAGCCCCAAAGAACATCGTGCCCTCAATGCCCAGATTGAGGACCCCGGCGCGCTCGGAGTAGGTTTCCCCGATGCCCGCCAGCGAGAGCGGCGTAGCTACGCGCAACGTCGCCGCCAGTAAATTGACCAAGAAAGTACCCATTAGAGCCTCCGAAAGTGGATGCGGTAACGTTGCAATAAGAACATGCCCAAAGTTACCAGCAACATCGTCGCCTGAGTAACTTCGCCGAGATAGACCGGGACGCCTAGCGCGCGGCTCACGGTCTGCGCGCCGGTATCCACTAAGCCAAAGAAGAACGCGGCAGCCCCAACCCCCAGCGGATTGAGCGCCCCCAACGTGGCGATGATGATGCCAGTATAACCGTAACCCGGCGATAGTTCGCCAATCAGGTGGAATTGGAGGCCGGCGACTTCGACCATGCCGGCGATGCCCGCAATCCCACCACTGACCAACGCCGCAATCAATGTGGCGCGTTCCACACGCACCCCCGCAAAACGCGCCGCTTCTTTGCCCAAACCCACCGCGCGCATTTTCAAACCAAAGCCGGTGCGCGAGAGCACAAACCAGAGCACGGCTACGGCCAAGAGCGCGATGATAAATCCCAGATGGAGGCGCGAACGAGCAACCAATTGGGGCAAGCGCGCCGAGGCTGCGATCTCCGGCGACTGCGGCCAACCAGATTCGGGGTCACGCCAGGGGCCGTTGAGCAGCGCGCTCACCACGTAGAGCATGACGGAGTTAAGCAGCAAGGTCGTCACCACTTCGTCCACAGCCCACTGGACCTTGAGCAGGGCCGGGAGCAGCGCCCAGAGTAAGCCCGCCATAAATCCCCCCAGGAGCAGCAGCGGGATGACCAGCCAAGCCGGTAAGCCACCTAACGCCACGCCCAAGCCCGCCGCCGCGATGGCGCCGGCATAGAGTTGCCCTTCCGCGCCGATGTTGTAGTAACCGGCGGCGAAGGCAAACGTCACCGCCACGCCGGTCAGAATCAACGGCGTAGTTTTAACCAAGACCTCCAGCGCGCTCACCCGGCTGGAGAGCGGTGCCATCAAGAAATAATAGTATGCCTCCAGCGGATTAGCCTTTCCCCAGATGATCAAGCCCGAAGTCAAGATAAAAGTCACCACCAACGCTAGCGCCGGTATCAAAATCTGGCTCCATTTTGAAGGCGACGTATTTTGTTCAAATGAAATTTCGTAGTTCGCGATCTTCATAGAGCTGCCCTCTCCTTAACCGCCCCCGACATCAGCAGTCCCAATTGCTCGACAGTTGCCGCGTGGACGGGCAAGACGCCCACAATCTCCCCCTCGTACATCACCGCGATGCGATCCGAGATAGCCAAGATCTCATCCAAATCCTCAGAGATAAGGAGGACCGCTGCCCCGCGCGCGCGTTGCTCCAAGAGCTGCTCGCGCACGTAGTCAGTGGCCCCCACATCCAGGCCGCGAGTGGGTTGGGGAGCAATCACCACTTCCGGTTCTCGTGCCAACACGCGAGCGAGCAACACTTTTTGCATATTGCCACCGGAAAGAGTGCGAATACGGTCGGTGGGTCGCGCCTTAATTTGGAACTGCGCGATCAATTCATCCGCATGGCTGTATATCGCCTGGCGATCCAGCGTACCGTGATGGATGAATTCGGTCAGGTGCTCCAACGCTAAATTCTCGGCCACGCTGAGAGCGTTCACCACGCCTTTATGGCGATCCTCTGGAATACGCCCCATCCTGGCGGCTGAGAATTGCGCCGGCGTCAACCCGGCCAAATTCTGTCCGTGCAACAATATCTTACCCGCCGTCGGAACACGGATACCACTGAGCACCTCGGCCAATTCAGTCTGCCCATTGCCTCCCACCCCGGCGATGCCTAAAATTTCACCGCTCCCGATTGTCAAGTTAATGCTCTTGAGCGCGGGCAAATTTTGGTCATCCACGGCGGAGAGCTCTTGTAACTGTAATACCGGCGTACCCACTTGAGATTCCTCTGAGCGCGTCACCCCAAACGACTCCCGGCCTACCATCATGCGCGCCAACTCGAGCTGCGAGACGTCCTCGGTGTTCACCGTCCCCACGACTCGCCCATCGCGCAACACCGTCACGCGGTCGGTAATGGTCATCACCTCGTCCAACTTGTGGCTGATGAAAATTACCGAGAGGCCCTCTGCACAGAGCCGCTCCAACGTCTGGAAAAGCACCTCCACCTCTTGAGGTATCAGCACCGCCGTCGGTTCATCCAAAATGAGCACGCGCGCGTGGCGGTAGAGTGCCTTGAGAATCTCGACACGCTGTTTCTCCCCCACCGAAAGATGGCGCACCAGAGCCGTCGGGTCTATCTCCAGCCCAAACCGCGCAGCCGCCTCGGCAACTTGTTGCTCAATAACGGCCTGTTGCAAGCGGAATCCTGTGGTGAAACCCAACACCACGTTTTCCGCCACGCTCAAGGGCGTAACCAGCGCGAAGTGTTGTGTTACCATCCCCACCCCCAACGCGATGGCGTCTTTAGGCGAGTGGATCTCAGCCGGCTGCCCGCCGATAATTATATCGCCCGTATCCTGGTGATATAAACCGTAGAGAATGCGCATCAGGGTAGTCTTGCCGGCCCCGTTCTCACCCAACAGCGCGTGGATTTCACCCTCGCGCAGGTCAAAATTCACCCCGTCATTGGCCGTGACCTGGCCAAAGCGTTTAATGATAGCTCGCATTTCAACGATGTTCATAAGTCCTCACTAAAAATTTGGGGAATAGTAAATTAGGGAAAAAAGATAAGGTTAAGGGCAGATTTCCGTGCTCTCTCTGCTAAAATCCGACTCGCCCTCAGTTGCTCGCATCAACCAAAGTATTCAAAAACTCCAGAAATCTCTCCACAGCAGGAGAGCGGTAAGCCGCTATTTTTTCGGGAGCTATAACAGACATGCTTTCTCCTACTCTCTATCTGATAAATGGGAAATGTTCCTCAGAACTTCTAAATCGAGCTCCGAGGAACATTATGTTAAAGTTACTGTGCTGGCGCAGCCTCGTCAATGTTCACGCGGTAGAGACCATCGGCGATCTCCTGTTCACGCTGCTGTACCAAATCCAACGTCTCCTGCGGAATTTTCGCATCCAAACCGTGGAAATCCGCCAATGAGGCGCCTCCCTTAGCCATCATGCTAAAGTCTTTGAGATCCTGAGAGGTATAGGACCCGGCCTTAACCTGGTTGATCACGTAATTGACCGTCGGAGCCATGTTCCAGACTGGCCCGGAGAGAACTTTGTCCGGCCCCAGCTCATTTTGATCGCTCATGTTACCGAAAGCCCATAGATCATTTTCTACCGCGGCCTCGATGACGCCAAAGCGCTCGGCGAAGAGCACATCCGCGCCGGAATCAACCTGTGCCAACGCGGCCTCTTTGGCCGCCGCCGGATCAAACCAACTGTTGATGAACGCGACCAAAACTTCCGCGTCCGGATTGGCTTCCTTGACACCATCGGTGAAGGCGTTCACAATACGGTTGACCTCTGGTACGGGATGTCCGCCCACCACGCCAATCACATTGGATTCCGTCATGCCGCCCGCGATAAGGCCACAGAGATAGGCCGGCTCGTGAATCCAGTTATCAAAGACCGAAACGTTAGGTTCCGCCGGGCCCAGCCCAGAACCGAAGACAAAGGCAATCTCGGGATATTCAGCCGCTACCCGCCGCACGGCTTCCTCATTACCAAACGCATCTCCGAAGATGGCATCCGGTTTCTGCTGGTCGGACACCTCGCGCAACACCCGCTCCAGGTCACCAGAATAGCCGATATCGTCCGACCACTCGTAGCGAATCTCGCCAGCATCCTCGGCGGCCTGCAACGCCGCGTGAATCACGCCATCCCACGGCTCTTCAATGGGCGTGGCATAAGCTCCATAGACGAGCGGTAGCTCCGTGTCGCCACCGTCCCCACCGCCAGATTGACAACCCGCGGTCGTGATAATCAAAACTGCCAAAACCAAAAACATCCCTACGCGCTTTACAAACATTCTCTTCCTCCTTGATGAAATAATTGATAAAAACTGCTCCACTTAGATTAAATCTATTATCGGAATCGCACCTCCTTATTTGCGTTAATTTGAAGTAATAACTGCGCTGAAAAAAGATACCTCGCCGCTAAGACGCTTTTGTAGATTTTTGCACCCGTGCCCCTTTGCGATGAGCTATTTATTTTCTCTGTAGGCGCAAGTAATAAGCCCTCTCCTAACTAAAATACTATACAAATGAATCCGCCAATTGCAAATAGATTTCTTCCGAAGATTGCCAACCAAAAATCAGCGCAAAAGTCGTTGAGCGATTCTGTCCGCCCACCTCTGCGTATCATCTGCCCCCACAACTTCAAGCGCAAATGGGATCTGCGCCTCGCGCTCTTTCTGCTGAACGTGATATTGCCGCATACTTCGCTCGCCAGCCGCGACCAAGAGATTTTTACGCTCAACGCTCATATCAAATTCCGTAGTTCCATAGCCTTGCGCCGGCAAACGCACCACCAGCTTCTCAAATGCCTCCACCACCAGTTTATCATGGGCTTGCATCATGGTATCGAGCAACTGTTCAATACGTTGAACGGTATGCAGACTTCCGACCGAAAATTGTTTAGTGTGCGGCTCGACAACGACCTCCGCACCGGCTACCGGCAGCGTCTCATCAATCAAAAAACCCAACAACTGGCCCTCAGTTCGGGGTCCCATAATGGCGGTAATAGCCGGCAACTCCGAGACGAAGAGCTCCATGGGAAAATTAGAGAGCATTCCCCCATCCACCACCGGATGCCCAGAGATATTTTGGCCACGATACTGCCCCCACGCAGCCTGCCAGAGCACCTCCTGCCAGAGAAAAGGGATATTCATCGACATCCGCACCGCCCACACCAACGGACAATCAGGAGCGGTACGGTGATTGAGTACCAACAGACGATGCGCCGCCGTATCGGAGGCCACCAGCGAGAGTTCCACGCGCGTGGCCTGGTAGAATTCGGCCAAACTCAGCCCCCCAAAGTGCCGTGGCGTTCCCTGGTAGAGGCCGGAGTTGAGTTTAGCCTCCAGCCAAGTGAGAAAACTTCGAGCAGAGAACCAACCCCCATATTCAACAAGTGAGAATATATGCCGCAAACGCGGTTGGCTATTCAGAGTCTTAACAATTTGGTCATCCACCCGCTCCTCAATGAATTCAGGCAGCAGCGGCACGTCCAATTGACGCAAGAGTACGCGGGTCGCGCTCTGCTGTAAAGCTTCCGCGTCAAGTTCGGACGGAGCACCCATAAAACTGGCAAAGACAGGCTGCCCATCTTTCTTCTCATTGAGTGCCGCCAACATCTCGGCCGCATCGAACCCCGCAGCCAGCAAAGTCGCCGTAATCGCGCCTGCCGAAGTGCCCAACAAACGGCCAGAGGTATGTCCCTGCGCCTCGAATTCTCTCAAAGCACCCACAAAGGCCATGCCCTTGGCCCCACCACCCTCAAAAACCAGATCGTATTCCATAAGACCTCTCGAATAACGTTAGGGCAACTGCAAAAAGATGACTCGCCGCCAAGACAATAAAGAAAATTTAATGGGTCTCTGGGATTGGGCGAGGTAAATACCCTGCAACGCAAATTTTTCACCACAGATTACCCAGATTACCCTGATTTTTTACTTTTTTCCGTACTAATTCGTGAAATCCGTGGTTAATTTTAACGCGGCCACGCGAATGCGTTAATGTCACGAGAATTTCGCCACCGTCCCGTGCCGCGACTGAAATCGCTATCGGAGACGCTACTGCTCAATCCAGGGGAACTAATGGGACGCTTGGGTACTCTTACCTACGCTAGCGTGGATAGTGCCACGGGCCAGGTTGCAATGCGAGAGGCGTAGCCCCCCCTATCAAACGATACCCGGCCCGCGCCGCGAGCTGTTCCGCCGAAATCTCACCGGTCCGCCAAGCCGTCACATCTGTGCCCCGCAGTCGCGCCAGATGACCGAGCGTGCTCTCTTGTCCCTGCGCCGTCACCACCACCGTCACATCCGCGGGAAAGAGACAGCCACGTCGCCCCACCGCAGCCAGCCCATCCAACGCTTCCCAGAGCAACTGCGCGCTGCTGGCGGGGGGATCTGCGCTGGCGTACTGCGCGACGAACATCACATACAGCTGCTCCGTCTTCCAAGAGACGGCGGGAGAGAGATAACCGGGCAACCGTGCCAATAACATCTGCTCACAAGGCGCAAAAGAGGGTTGCGCCGGGAGGCTGGTTCGCGGCCGGTGCCGCCAAATCACACTGCCTAGCAAGCCCATCACCAGGATGTCCACCAGCCCCAATCCCAACAATAGCTGCTTCTGACAGGCCTTCATGTGGGGCAGTATAACATGGAAGCGCCGGGAGAGCGAATACAATCCCCCGCTTACTATTGCAAGAGGTCTGGCAACCGGCTCAATCGCCGCGCGCCCGCTGCCGCGCTAACCGCAACAGACGGCCATCAATAATAACTAGTCCTAAACCAATTAGTCCCATACCCATAAAATGGCGCGCGTCCAGTTGTTCGCCGAGAATGGTTATGCCCAACCAGAGCGCGCTCACCGGTATCAGCAAAGTGACCAGCAATACATTAGTTGCGCCAGCAGTAGCTAGCAAACTAAAATAGATTGTGTAGGCTAAAACAGTACTGAGTAGAGCCAAACCCAGTATTGCCCCCCATATTTTTAGGCTGGGCATAGGTAACAACCACGGTTGATCAACTAATGACGCAATGGGAATCATCAGCAATGTGGTGCAAGTGATTTGACCCGCTGATACCACAATCGGCGGAGTTCCTTTGAATCGTTTGCCATAAATTCCGGCAAAGGCATAAGAAACCGCGGCCCCCACTACAGCCACTTGAGCTAGCACATTTAGTCCGAGACCCTGCAAAGCATCCGGGCCAATCATTACTACAATGCCACCCAACCCTAACAAAACTCCGGCCAGCCGATTGGGCGTCAGTCGTTCGTCCACGGTTAGAAAATGGGCCAACAAAACAGTCCACAGGAGGGCGGTGGCATTGAGAATAGACGCCAGTGAACTGGCGATTTGAGTTTGTCCCCAAAAGATCAAACTGAAGGGGATCAAATTGTTCAACAACCCCATCACCAGAAAGGTGGACCATATTTTCGGCGAGGCGGACATTCGATAGCCGGCTGCACGCACCATAAAATTCAGCACAATGGCGGCAATACTCACCCGACCCAATACACTGGTGAAGGGACGTAATTCCGACAAGGCCACCTTACTAAAGAAAAACGCCCCACCCCACAAAAGCGAAAGGAAAATCAGCTGGAACCATTCCCGCGGCTCCATGGTCTTAACAGTAGAAGTCATACAAATCTCCAAATATATAATTTAATTTTCATTGACATGGGAAGTACCTCACGGGGATAGCAAACGGCTTAACCTCTGCTGGGCCAACTTGGTGCTGCTGCGAAAAGCCTGACGTCCGGGTTGGGAGGAACGGCGGTGTTAAGTTTCCTGATTAACTAGGTTGAACTCTACCTGGCTATGCTTTACGATTTCCTCTATGACCACATTAAGGTCTCCTGCCGCTATCACTTCTTGCACCATTCAACAGAAGCTCTATCTGACGGCCACTTGTCGACGAAACCTGCAAAACGTTTCCCAATGTTGTATGGTGGATCAGCAAAGATCAAGTCAATGCTCTTGTCCGGTAAAGTCGGTAGAACTTCCAGAACGTCACCGTGATAAATCGTCTGTTTGCCTAAAGAATACTTCTCAAAGTCTCTGTTATTCATAAGCCGAGTCCTTATAATGCTCCGAGGCTAAACAGCACCTACAAATTCATCCCCCCCAACTACCGCTCCTGGTACAACCAGCAACGCACCCCTTGCCCCGGCGCGACCTCTTGCAGCTCCGGCTCCTGCTGCGCGCAGACGGGCATGGCCTGGGGGCAGCGCGGATGGAAACGGCAGCACAAATTCAAGTGTTTTACTACAACGTACTGAGAAACTGCTTCACCCGCACAAACGCCGGATGATCCAGTTGCCAGTACCCATCCTGGGCCGCAATGCCCAAATCCAGGTCGGGTTTATATCTTGAGGCCAGGAATGCGTGTACCTTGGCCACTGACGGAGTATCGGGTAACTCTGGCAAGTACTCCTCCAGGCGTTCCTGGAGATACTCAAAGTGTGCTTCTTCGAGCCACTCCATTGAGGCCAGGAACGCGCGCACTCTGGCCTTTGATGGATTGCCTGGGAATGTGCTTGCTTCGAGTTGCTCCTCAAGACATCGAAAGTGATCTTCAAGACAAGGCATCGCCGGATCATCGGCTACTGACTCCAGGCAGAGGTCTTCAAGCATCCCTGCCCTCCCATCGCCGGGCAGTATCATAACTGCAACTTGGAGGTCATCACCAACCGGCTGCAACGGCGCTGTCGGCCTGGGCAATCCGGCGGCTTCCAGAGCACCACAAACGCTATCGAAAGCACCACTGGGATTTTTGTCCGCATCTGTAACTATACCCACAGAAGTAACCTCGCCAAAACCTGTGATCTTGGGTAGCACTTCAATTTTCTTGCGAAACTTGGTTTTGCCCATAATATCTCGTATTTCAACGTCCACAATGCCCAGGTCAGCAAGCAGTTTGTCAAACAGTTCGACTTCATCCTTACCTTCGACGAGCAACAGTTTGGGTTTGATGATTGCTTTGCCCATTAGCGGACCTCCGCGTCCATTTCAATCGCCGCATCCAAGGCCTCCTGACCAAGGGTGACTGCGCGGATAGCGCCTTTGACTCGCTCCAGACGGTGCAGAGCAAAGTTGTACTGTTCGCTAGCTGCAAAGGCTTGATGAGCAGATTGAATGCACTCCTCACTGTGTGTCGTGGCAACAATCTGGACGTTATAATCACGCGCCAGGTCAGCAATCCCTTTCCAGACCTTTCCCATAACTGTGTGGTGCAGACCATTTTCAATCTCGTCAACCAGCAGAAGGCCATCCTGAACCTCGGGTATGGCCAAGGCAATGCTCAATAGGCGACCCATACCATCTCCCATCAGTGGCAGAGGCATCCGTCGTTTCGCGCCAATATCGCCATGGATAATAGGGCTGCCGCCTATGTGCAGCATGCTCAAACCTTCGAGACGTGGCTCTATGATCCGCAGGATTTGAACGATCTTGCCCTCTTTATTATTCACTGCCAGATTACTGAATCGTTCAGCGAGTGTTCCCAGATTGTCGCGTCGCTGCGCCGTCAAAAGAATTGCTCTTGACCCTCTGACGCCGGACGGTCGCTCAAATCGAATACTGTCTGACTCGACGTAAGCATACGCCTGAATATTCTTCTCCGAAGCGTCTGTATAGTCAAAGAGTATTCTGGATTCGACCGGCGCAGTTGTCTCTTGCTCAATCATCTCGACCGCCAAGGGATCGCTTCTGTTTCCATCTGCCGGATGCTCGCGCAGTGAAACACGGGACGTAGGATGCTCCTGAATCGTAATATGGAGAGAACGTGTCCGGTCATCCTGATCTCGACTTGACAATTCTATGATCTTCTCAGGATCAAACTTTGAGAACATGTCCCATAGAAACTCGTCTCTTCTGAAGCGGTCTAGTCCTCGGAACACTCTCAGTCTGAGTCCAAGTTCGGGATTATGATGCCCATAGTGCAGCCACAGCGCTTCAAGCAACGTCGTCTTGCCGATGTTGTTCTTCCCAGCGATGAGATTGATCCGCTCCAACGGTTCGACTGTGAGCTTTCCAAAACAACGAAAGTTTCTTACTGTGAAAGATTTATACATTGTACTTCCTCCAGTCGCTCAAAATGCCAGACGCCAAGCCTCCAAACAGTCTGCGCTAAACTCAACACCGCCACGGAACAGACTGCTATCACCACTCCAACTACCGCTCCTGGTACAACCAGCAACGCACCCCTTGCCCCGGCGCGACCTCTTGCAGCTCCGGTTCGCGCTGCGAGCATACGGGCATGGCCTGCGGGCAGCGCGGATGGAAGCGGCAGCCTTTGGGCGGGTTGAGCGGGCTGGGCACATCGCCCTTGAGGATGATCTGCTCGCGTTTGAGTGTGGGATCGGGGATGGGAATCGCGGAGATCAGCGCCTGGGTGTACGGGTGCCGCGGGTTCCGAAAGAGCTCGTCCCGCCCGGCCAGCTCCACGATCTTCCCCAAGTACATGACCGCGACGCGGTCCGAAATGTGTTCCACCACCGCCAAGTTATGCGCGATGAACAGATAGGTCAGGCCAAGATCGCGCTGGA
>JAYELZ010000117.1:0-16627 GCA_034717835.1 Chloroflexota bacterium | reverse complement strand
AAGCAAAATCTCCCCTCTCTGGCCTAAATTTAGGACCAGACACAGGAGATTTCTTGCTACTTGACTAACGACCACCCGACTACTCGACTAACGACCACCCGACTACTTGACTAACGACTGCGCTACTCTTTCTCGTAAGGCACACCATCCGCAGCGGGCGCACGTGATTGCCCGACCACGCCGGCCAAGACGATCATTGTGACCAAGTAAGGAGCCATCAGCAAGAACTGCGAGGGAATCGGCACACCCATGATCGCCAATTTAACCTGCAATGAATCTGCAAAGCCAAAGATGAGCGATGAACCCAACGCCCCCACAGGGTTCCAATTTCCAAAGATCATGGCGGCCAAACCAATATAGCCTTTTCCGCCGGTCATCATCTCGTCGAAGCGCGCCACGGAACTGAGCACCAGATACGCGCCGCCCAACCCAGCGATCATCCCGCCCAAGATCACGTTGATATAACGGATTTTGAAGACATCAATGCCCAATGTATCTGCCGCGCGGGGATGTTCACCCACGGCGCGCGTGCGCAAGCCCCACCGGGTGTAGAAGAGCATCACGTAGATGAGCACAACCAAGAGCAAGGTTGCGTAGACCAGCAAAGTATGGTTGAAGAAGATCGGCCCCAAAACCGGGATTTTGCTCAAGACGGGCAAGGCAATCGGCCGGAAAGTGGGGGGACTATTCAACGCGCTATTCGCCTGCAAGTACCGCGAGCTGAAATAGCTGGTTAGGCCGGTCGCGAGAATGGTAATCGCCGTGCCAGCCACAATCTGATCCACCTTATAACGGATAGCGAGCACGGCCAACAACGCGCCAGCCAGTCCCCCCCCCAGTAACGCCGCCGCTAAACCCCACCAGTAGTTATCGGCCACGCTCCCCACTAGCGCGGAGAAGAAGGCACCCATCAACATCATGCCCTCAATGCCGATGTTGACCACGCCGCTGCGCTCGCACATGATGCCGCTTAACGCGGCCAGCGTGATGGGGATGGAACGCAAGAGCGTCGATTGGAGCATTCCGGTCAAGTTCATGGATTTACCACGGGCCGCCCAACTCAAAAATCCCACTATGAAGAGTAGCGCCACCACACCTAATACCATATTTAGTTGGCGGAAACCACGGGCCAATTGCCAAGCCCCCAGAAAGGCCGCCACCAACGCCAACAAATACAATCCCAGCCGGGTAGCTATCGCGAAATCCGGCAATGGCGTTAAGTTTCCCTTGCTCGTGTTAAAAGTGAAAGTTGTCAATACTTCCCCATCTGTGCCCGGCAGAAATAAAACTAAAATCGCCACGGCAAAGAGCAGGAAAATAATCCCCATGTTGCGTGCTCGGTGTTCCTCTTTCTTTAATTTGTCTGTCATCTCTCTCCTCCTACGTCTGACCCCAGCCCTGAGTCAGGACTAGCCCTTCGCCCTCTTCCAAGCCGCGGAAACGATAGATTGCCCGGATGATTTCCGGAGCAGCAATAAAGACGATGATCAAACCTTGCAAAACCGCAGTAATATCAATGGGAATGTTAGCGATGCCCTGCATATTGGTGGCCCCAGCACGCAAAGCCCCAAAGAGCAAGGAAGCTAACACCACTCCCACCGGATTGCTTCTGCCCAACAGAGCCAAGGCAATCGCGTCAAAACCATAGCCGGAGGCGAAGGAGTTAGGCATAAAGTGAATCACGCCCAAGATATCTGCCGGAGCGGCCAGACCCGCCAGTGCGCCACTGATTGCCATCGTGATCACGATGGTGCGCGGGACGTTGATGCCGGCGTAACGGGCAGCATGAGGACTCTTCCCCACCGTCCGAATCTCATAACCTAGCGTGGTCTTAAAAAGCAACCACCAGACAAAAGCCGCCACTGCCAACGCCAAAAAGAAACCCGCATTAAAACGAATGGTGGTATCGGAGGGGAAAAATTGGGGCAAGTAAGCAGATGGTTGAATCTCCGGGCTGACCGGACGATAACCCTCGCGTGCCATTAAACCTCCCACGTCCAACATGAATTCGGCCAGACGGTAGGCAATGTAGTTCATCATAATCGTGTTGATGACCTCATGTGCGCCCGTTTTAGCCTTGAGGAAGCCCACAATGCCCGCCCAAAACGCTCCCCCCAATGCCCCGGCCGCCAGGGCCAACGGCAAGTGAATGATCATTGGCAAGCCCTTGAGGCTATAGGCCACGAAGACAGAGGCTAATCCACCGATGAAATATTGCCCTTCTGCACCAATGTTAAAAAGCCCCCCTTGAAACCCAAACGCTACCGCCAAACCGGCGAAGATATACGGTGTGGCGATGCGCAAAGTTTCAGTAATGTGATAAACATCCCCAAAAGCCCCCGTGAAGAAAGCTCCATAAGCCAGCGCGATAACTTCCCAGGAGCGGCGTAAACCACTCCCCAAGCCCTCTCCCCAAGCCGCGATTACCGTATCGTCAGTAAAGATAATCAATAACGCGCCCAAAATCATAGCTGTGAAAATTGCCAAGAAGGGAATGGCCATGCTACGTAGCATCCCCTTGAAATCGAACTTCTTTTCTGTGCGTTTCCCGGTTGCTGACTGCTGTTTCTCATTCATGCTGCCGCCTCCCGCTTGGCTTCCAATTCTGCCTGCGAATGCACCCCGGCCATCAGCAAGCCAATCTCTTCTTTGACCGCTGTTGCGGCCGGCACCACATCCATGATCTGTCCATCAAAAAGCACCACGATGCGATCTGCCAGCGATAACACCTCATCCAGCTCGGAAGAAACGACAAAGACCGCGGCGCCCTCATCGCGTTTCTGCACCAATTGCGAGTGAATGTACTCGATAGAACCCACATCCAAACCGCGCGTGGGCTGCGAGGCGATAACCAGCGAGACGTCCCGGCTCAATTCGCGCGCCACAATCACCTTCTGCTGATTACCCCCGGAAAGGTTCCCGACGGGCGTCACAATGCTCGGCGTGCGCACGTCGTACTCGGCTATCAGCTCGTCTGCGCGCTGGTTGATCACCGCGGCTTGCATTACCAGGCCTCGCGCCACTGGCGGTAGGTAGTAGGTATTAAGAATTAAGTTATCAGCGATGGAGTAACCCAACACCAAGCCGTCACGGTGCCGATCTTCGGGAATATGCGCTGTGCCCAACTCGGTGATACGACGTGGTGCCGCGTTGAGCACCTCGTGCCCCAGTAGACGCACCGAACCGCCGAGCGCTTCCCGCAGACCGGTAAGCACCTCGACCAGCTCCGTCTGGCCGTTACCTTGCACTCCTGCTACGCCGACTATCTCGCCAGCATGCACTTCAAAGGAGATGCCTTCCACCGCGATCTTCCCTCTGTCCCCCATCACGCGCAAATCCTCGACCACCAATACTACATCCGCTGGATTGGCTGGCCCCTTGGAGACCTCCAGGATCACGTCACGCCCTACCATCAACGAGGCCAAATCGCGCTCACTACTCTGGTGGGGATCGGCCTTGCCGACCATCTTACCGCGACGCAGTACCGCCACATGATCGGCGATCTCGCGTATCTCTTTAAGTTTGTGGGAAATGAAAATTACCGATTTCCCCTGCGCCACAAGGGAATGAATCACTTCAAATAGTCCTTCAACCTCTTGCGGGGTGAGGACTGCCGTTGGCTCATCCAAGATCAAAATGTCCGCGTTGCGATAGAGCAATTTGATGATTTCCACACGCTGCTGCAAACCGACGGGCAGATCCCCCACCATATCATCTGGCTCCACATCCAATCCGTATTTCTGGGAGATATTACGAATGCGGTCAGCAGCAGCTTGCCGATCCAAGAGCACCCCGTTCTTGATCGATTCCATTCCTAACATGACATTTTCAGCCACGGTGAATACCGGCACCAACATGAAGTGTTGATGTACCATCCCGATGCCCAAATCAATCGCATCATTAGGTTCCTGAATGTCAGCTCGTTGTCCACGAACAAAGATCTCCCCTTCCTCAGGTGTATAGAGACCGTAAAGCACGTTCATCAAGGTGCTCTTGCCGGCTCCATTTTCCCCTAGAAGCGCCAACACTTCCCCTTCATGCAGCTGTAGATCAATATGATCATTAGCCAGCACTCCGGGGAAGCGTTTGGTAATGCCTTTTAACTCTAGCACTGGGGGCATAGCTCCCTCCTCAGGTTTTGGTAGGACGGAATGTTATTCCGTCTCTTAAGTTTTGGTAAAGGCGGAATGTTATTCCGTCTCTTAAGTTTTGGTAGGACGGAATGTTATTCCGTCCCTCAAGTTTTGGTAAAGGCGGAATGTTATTCTGTCTCTTAAGTTTTGGTAAAGGCGGAATGTCATTCCGCCCTACTAGATAAAAAAGAGGCGGCACTTTCGCAAGCACCGCCTCTCAATAATCAACTACTCTTCACTCAGACTGACCAGGTAGTCGGTCCACCCAGTTTTCACGTCGCCGTGAATTAGAGCTTGTTTAACTTCTTCCAAGCCGTCAACCGCCTCATCAGAGATCGCGCCTTCGGAGACAGAAGCTAGTCCCACTCCGTTGTTTTCCAGGGAGCCTACGTAGGTCTCGCCATGGAAGCTTTCGAAACCTTGCGCAGCGACCATCTTGATCGTATTGAAAACCGCCACATCCATGTTCTTCATTACACTGGTGAGTACGATGTCCGCGTATTCCGGCGCGCTGACGGTCCAGTCAGTATCCACTCCCACGATCCAGGCATCGCCATATTCTTTGATTGCCTGCGCAGAGCCCAGTCCTACCGGCCCAGCCACGGGCATGATGACGTCTGCGCCCTCAGAGAGGAACTCTTCCGCCACACGCCGGCCATCATCGGTGGAGTCGAAGTTGCCTACGAAAACGCCGTTGTTCTCAGCAGAATTCCAGCCCAACACTTCAACCTGGGTGCTATTCTGTTCATTGTAATAGTGCGCGCCCGCCTCGAAGCCGACCATGAACTGCGTTACCGGCGGGATATTGATGCCACCGAAGGTCGCGATTTTGCCAGTTTTGGAGGCCGCGGCGGCTGTGTAACCCGCCAAGAAGCCCGCCTCATCAATTGCAAAGGTCAAACCGCGCACGTTGTCATACGCGCCGCCAAAGGAGTAGTCCACAATAGCGAAGTTGGTATCGGGATTCTCTTCCGCAAACTTCTCTGTATCATCCGCCAACATAAAGCCTACGGTGACGATGAGGTCCGTACCCTGCTTCACAAATTGGGTGATGTTGGTGGCGTAATCGGTCTGTTGCTGGGATTCCAGGTAGGATCCTTCCACGCCCAGTTCCTCAATCGCCCGCTCCATACCCTGCCAAGAAGTGGCGTTAAAGGATTTATCATCTACCCCGCCCATATCCGTGACCATACCCACGACGATATCACGATACTCAGGTTCCTCGGACTCGCCGCCCAAATTTTCCAAATACGCATTCCAGCCAGTCTTCACATCGCCGTGAATGATGGCCTGTTTGGCATCTTCCACCTCTTGCAATGTTTCAGAAGAAACGGCGCCTTCAGCGACGGAGGCAATGCCTACCCCGTTGTTTTCCAGAGAACCCACGTAGGTCTCACCGTGGAAACTCTCAAAGCCCTCATCCGCAGCCTTCTTGGCAGTGTTGAAAACTGCCACATCCATGTTCTTCATTACGCTGGTGAGTACGATGTCCGCGTATTCCGGCGCGCTGACGGTCCAGTCGGTATCCACGCCCACGATCCACGCATCGCCATATTCTTTGATTGCCTGCGCAGAGCCCAGTCCCACCGGCCCGGCGACGGGCATAATGACGTCCGCGCCCTCAGAGAGGAACTCTTCCGCCACACGCCGGCCATCATCGGTGGATTCAAAGTTACCCACGAAAACGCCGTTGTTTTTGGCACTGTTCCAACCCAATACCTCAACGTTGGCGCCGTGCTGCTCGTTGTAATAGTGCGCGCCCGCTTCAAAGCCGACCATGAAAATAGTTACGGGCGGGATGTTGATGCCGCCGAAGGTCGCGATTTTACCAGTCTTGGAAGCCGCCGCTGCCGCGTAGCCCGCCAAGAAGCCCGCCTGATCGGTAGAGAAGGTCAAGCCGCGCACGTTATCAAACTGTCCGCCAAAAGAAAAATCCACGATCGCGAAGTTGGTGTCAGGATTTTCTTCCGCAAACTTAGCCGTATCATCCGCCAACATGAAGCCCACGGTGACGATGAGATCTGTGCCCTGCTTCACGAATTGGGTAATGTTGGTGGCGTAATCGGTCTGCTGCTGGGATTCCAAGTAGGAACCGTCAACGTTCAACTCTTCAATTGCGCGCTCCACACCTTTCCAAGAAGTGGCGTTGAAGGATTTGTCATCCACGCCGCCCATATCCGTGACCATGCCCACCAGGATGGAAGGTTCCGGTTCTTCCGTAACTACCACTTCTGCCGTCTCTTCCGCAGGAGCCGCGGTGGGTTCCGGCGTAGGAGTGGCACAAGCCGCCAATAACATGCTGACTACTAACATCAAACTAAACAATGACCAAAGTTTCTTCTGCATAGAATTCTCCTCCTAGAGATTAATTTAAATTACGGTCAAATAAACGCTTACTAGATCTTCGTAATATACACCTCCTTCAAAAAATAAATCCAAAGCCAAAAGTCTAAAGCCTGCTTCAAGACCAAGTCATTTGCATTAGTGAAGTATTTTCGTGGTCGTGGGTGTGCTAAAGACAGATGTGGATTCCTTAAATATCTCTGGAACATACCCAAGCGACCAGGCCTATTATGACTATCCCTCATTATACTTTAAGAGCAGATGTATGACAACTGAGCGAGCGCTAAAGCGAGAAGGCGAGTGGGCTAAAATCTGTGAACGGTATCCAGCCAACATATCTGCTAACACGCTAGCTCTCGTCGGTGGACTTCGCCGCGGGAACCGCGACTTCAAGTGTCAGATTATCCGACTCACTCTTCACCGGTAGAAAGACCAGGGTATTATCCTCCCCTAGATCAACTTGGATTTCTGTGCCAGCCTCAAATTTACCTCGCAAGAGCTCCACGCTTAGCGGGCTTTCTACGTAGCGTTGAATGGCACGGCGCAAGGGGCGCGCTCCGAACTGCGCATCATAGCCCTGTTCGGCCAACCAATGTTTGGCCGCGGGCGTCAGCACCACCCCTAATTCATATTCTGCCAGCCGTTCCAACACCTCAGCCAATTGTAAATCCACAATTTGTTCTACGGCTTCTAGCGTCAGGTTGTTGAAGACGATAATCTCATCCACCCGGTTGATAAATTCTGGCCGGAAAGTCTTTTTCAGTTCGGCCTTCATCCGATGCTGCGCTTCAATTTCCTCGGCGGCTTCGTCCCGCCCGTGCCCAAAGCCCAGCACTCCTCCCTCGCGCGCATATTGCGTCCCTATGTTGGAGGTCATAATGAGCACCGTATTGCGAAAATCTACCACGCGCCCCTGCCCATCGGTCAAGCGCCCTTCGTCAATGATTTGTAACAGCGCGTTCCAGACGTCGGCATGGGCCTTTTCAATTTCATCGAAAAGTATCACTTGATAAGGACGACGACGCACAGCCTCAGTGAGTTGCCCCCCCTTATCGTACCCCACGTAGCCGGGAGGCGCACCGAAGAGCCGCGAGACTGTGTGCCCCTCGCGATATTCGCTCATATCCACCCGCTGAAGTGCATCCTCGTCATCAAAGAGAAAATCGGCTAGCGCCTTAGCGGTCTCGGTCTTGCCCACCCCCGAAGCCCCCAGGAAGAAGAAGGAGCCGATGGGCCGCCGAGGGTCCTTCAAACCGGCGCGCGCGCGGCGAATGGCATCAGCGATAACATGGATCGCCTCAGCTTGCCCGATGATCCGTTGCTGCAGCGCTTCTTCCATGCGCAAGAGCTTCTGCGCCTCAGTCTCCAACACCTGCGAGAGCGGGATTCCCGTCCAGGACGAGATTATATCCGCGATATCCTCGGCGTCCACCGTCTCATCTAGCTGCTGGCTGTTAAGCCACTCCTCACGCTGCTTGCCGAAGACTTGTTCCAAGCGCAAGCGTTGTGTCTTGATTTCGGCGGCACGTTCATAATCGCGCGTAGTGCCGGCGGTTTCTTCTTCGCTGCATAGCCGGTTGAGCTGCTGTTCTAGCCGCTTCAGCTCGGGGGGCAGGGTGAAGAGCGTCACCCGCAGCTTGGCGGCGGCTTCGTCCATTAAGTCAATGGCCTTATCCGGTAGGTGCCGTTCAGTGACATAACGCTCGGCCAAGCGCGCCGCAGCCGCCAATGCCCCGTCAGTAATGTTCACGCGGTGATGGGACTCATAGCGGTCGCGCAATCCCCGCAGCATCTCGATGGTATCCTCCACCGAGGGTTCCTCCACATAAATCGGCGCGAAACGGCGCTCCAAGGCACCGTCTTTCTCGATATATTGCCGGTATTCATCTAAAGTAGTCGCGCCGACAGCTTGCAAGTCGCCACGCGCCAGCGCCGGTTTAATCATGTTGGAAGCATCCAGGGCGCCGCTGGCATTCCCCGCGCCCACCACGGTATGCAACTCGTCAATGAAGAGGATAATCTCGCCTTTAGCTTGTTCGATCTCCTTCAAAATACCTTTCAATCGCTCCTCAAACTCACCTCGGAATCGGGTTCCCGCCACCAGCGCGCCCAAATCTAATTGCAATAAGAGTTTCCCCTTGAGTATTTCGGGCACATTGTCATCCGCGATGTTTTGGGCCAGCCCTTCAATAATGGCGGTTTTACCCACCCCCGGTTCCCCTATCAAGACAGGATTGCTCTTCGTGCGCCGCACCAAAATCTGCATCACCCGTTGAATCTCCGCGCCACGCCCGATGACAGGATCCAACTTGCCCTCGCGCGCCATCTGGGTCAGATCGCGGCTATACTTTTCCAAAATGCGATAACCCTCCGTTTCTGCCTGCGCGGAGGTGACATGTTTGCCGCCCCGAATTTTATGTACCTGCTCCAGCACCCGATCATAGGTGATTTTTTCTCGCTGGAAGATATTAGCTAGCGCCGAGCCGCGATCATGCAACATGGCTAGCAGCAAATGCTCTGTGGAGATATACTCATCCTTGAATTTGCTCGCCTCCTCACGCGCCAAATCCAAGGCCCGTTTGACACGTGGGGTGATAAATATCTGCTGTTGCCCACCACGCGCACCATAGATACTAGATCGAGAACCCTCCCGCAGCAGTTTATCGACCTGCGACGTCAATTTGGAGATATCTACACCCAGCTCCGAGAGTACTTCGGGGACCATACCGGCGTCCTGTTGGAGCAACGCCATCAACAGATGCTCCACGTCCACTTGACTGTGCCCATATTGAGAGGCCAGAGTTAACGCTTGTTGCGCCGCCTGCTGAGCTCGTTCGGTAAAACGATCAAAACGCATCATAAATCCTCCGCAAATAGAAGTCCAGTAGCTAGCAAAAAATAAACGGGAGACGGTAGGAAGTAGGGATTAGGGAGTAAATGTAAGACAGTGTCTGACTGTCAATTAGCAGACCATCCAACTGCCGACTACCCAACTACTCGACGGCCCTCGACAATGCTTGGCGCGCCGCGGCCTGTTCCGCCGTGCGTTTGTTGGGACCTAGCCCTTCGCCTTCTACCTGCTCCCCCAACAACACTTGTGCGGTGAACGTTTTGGCATGATCAGGCCCCACCGCCTTCACAATCCGGTAAACCGGAGTAAGGCCGGTTGCCGCCTGTGCCCACTCCTGGAAATTAGATTTAGCGTCGGTATAAGAATCTTGGGCCAACACCATACCAATTTTGTCGATGAACCACGGCTCTAAACGCTGCCAGACCGTCTCCAAATCGCTATCCAGGTAAAAAGCCCCAATCACTGCTTCTAATGTATCACAGAGATTGGCGGAACGCTCGCGCCCACCGTGCTCCTCTTCACCATGTCCCAACCGCAGGGCCTCCCCCAACGTCAGGTCGCGGGCTAATTCAGCCAGAGTTTGGGTACAGACCATCGTAGCGCGTAGCCGGGTCAGCGGCCCTTCTGGTAACTCTGGGAATTTCCGATACAACCAAGCCGCTACCAAAAAATCCAGCACCGCATCACCCAGAAATTCCAACCGCTGGTTATGATGCTCTTCTCCACCTTCATGCAGATGTTCATGGGCATAAGATGGATGAGTCAAGGCCAGACGCAGTAATTCGGCTTGGGCAAAATTATAATCCAATTTCTGCTGCACTATTAGCAATGGATCTTCAGCTTTCGACATTTCATAACCTCCGAGGAAAACACAAAGAGATTATAGCATATTCAAAAAGAGAAACATAATTGAGACCGCTGAAAAACTTGTCTCGCCACGGAGATAGAGAGAACGCAGAGAAGAGAATTAAGTTTCAAACCTCTCTGCTTCTGCGGTGAAATTTAGTTTTCCTCGACAAAACCATAATCGCCGCCCCCTCCCTACAACTTTTACCCCGCGTGGTATACTCAACCCATGTCCAGATATGTTATCGCTTACAAACCGTTTGGGGTACTCTGCGCAACGCGCGACCGACATAACCGCCGCACGCTAGCCTCATTGGGAATTCCGCGCACGCTAAACTCGGCCGGGCGTTTGGATCTAGATAGCGAAGGTTTAGTGTTGGCGACCGACGATGGGCAGTTAATTCACCGGATCACCCATCCGCGCTACCACCATTCCAAGACTTATCTAGCCTTGGTGCTGGGCCAACCCGCCAACTCGGCCTTGAAGCAGTTGCGCAATGGGGTGAAAATCAAATTGGGGATGACGCAGCCCGCTGATGTTGAAGCGCTCCGCGTTCCACCTAACCTGCCGCCCTTTCCCCAACCACTGCCCACACCAGAGAAGACCACCTGGCTGCGGTTGGTGCTCTACGAAGGGATGAACCGGCAGATCAAGCGCATGACTGCCGCGGTCGGACATCCCACCGTGCGCCTAGTGCGCGTCGCCATCGGGCCGCTCTCACTACCGCCCGGTCTGGCTCCCGGCCGGTGGCGTGATTTGACAACCACGGAACGCCAGATATTGTTGTTAGCGGTATAAGTCCAAAGTCCAAAGTTAGCGGAGGTTACATGAAACTTTCGGTCATTATTCCTACCTACAACGAAATCGAAACTATCGCTGAAATTATTGCCAAAGTGCGCGCAGCTCCGCTTCAAATCACCATCTGGGGTGGAGAAAGCCACGAACAGCAGCTCCACGTCAGCTGCGAAATCGTCGTGGTGGACGATGGCTCTACCGACGGCACGCGGGATTATTTGGGTTCGCTGCGCGCCGACCTGGATACCAAAATTATCTTCCATGCAGAAAATCAGGGGAAGGGCGCTGCCGTCCGCACCGGACTCCAACACGCCACCGGCGAGATTATGCTCATCCAAGATGCGGATTTGGAGTACGATCCCCGCGACTATCCCCAACTTCTCAAACCTATCTTAGAAAATACCACCCAGGTCGTTTACGGCTCACGCTTTCGAGGCGGCCCCAGCAAAGCGATGTTCTACTGGCACATGCTAGGCAACCGCTTCTTGACGTTCGTGACTAACATCCTCTACAACACCATTCTCACAGATATGGAGACCTGCTACAAGACTTTCTCGCGCGAAGTCAGTGAGCAGCTACAGCTCACCGCTCCCGGCTGGGGCTTTGATCCCGAAATCACCGCGCAGATCTTGCTGCGCGGCTACCGCATCTACGAAGTTCCCATCTCCTACGCCGGGCGTGAATTTGAAGAAGGGAAGAAGATTTCGTGGCGGGATGGCTTCACCGTACTCTTCACTTTGTTAAAATACCGAATTACCGGTTTTTGATGAACGCGATACTGACACAAGTTGATTTGTCCCCAAGACACCAAGAGGGCAACGCTATAATATCCGCGTAACACACTCTTAACCATAACGACAACCAGGAGTCTGATCTATGTTCAAAGGCCTGCAAGATAACCTAATTAATCAATATCTCAACAATGCTAACCCGGAAGAATTATTACAAATGTTAGATTCAGCATTACCCTCATTGCTTAATAGACTCACCGCCCAGGAGAAAGTCAATTTCCTGAAGGAATTACTACAAAACCATTTGGGTACCATTTTGAGGGGCCTCACCACCGAGGAACGCGGTAAATTACTCACCGTTTTACTCCCCACCTTAATAAAAGAATTTCCTCTGGACAAGATAGATTGGCTATCCTTAGCCAGCTAACTCTCGCCCCAACATTTATGGAGGATATGCTAATGTCTGATGAAAAGGGTCTTCCCCGCAACGACGTACTCTCGCTAGGCAGTATAGTTTGGCGCGGTACACTTTCTTTTTCCCTATTGACGTTACTATTCTATATTGGCCTACATTGGCCCGGATGAGGCGACCTCATGAAAGAAGATTTAGATCGTTTAATGCAAGTCCATCAGTTGGATGCCATCGTGGTCAGCGGCCCAGTCCACAACAACCCCGCGCTCTACTATCTCACCCAGGGGGCCGGGCTGATGAACGCCCACGTTATCAAGAAACGGGGAGAGGCGGCGATACTGATTGCCAACCCGCTGGAACGCGAAGAAGCCCTCAAAAGCGGCCTCCAGGTGGTAGTCAACAGCCACTATGATTACCAGGGACTCTTCCAGAAATACGCGGGGGATCGTTTAGCCACCGCCATTGCCTACCTGCAACGCATCTTCGCCGAGCAACAGATCATCGGGCGCGTGGGCTTTTATGGCCTGCGAGAGCAAGGAGCCGCCTATACCTTCCTCTCGGCGCTGGATAAGGCCCTCCCGGAAATTGAGGTGGTGGGAGAATTTGAGCGTGATCTCTTCCAGGCCGCTAGAGCTACCAAGTCGGAGGAAGAAGCCCAACGCATCCGTGAGGTCGGGCGCCGCACCACCGAGGTAGTCCGCGAGACCGTCGCCTTCCTACAAAATCACGCCGTCGCCGCCGATGAAACTCTCCAGCAGGCGGATGGCAGCGTGCTAGCCGTCGGGGATGTACACGCGCAGATCCGCCGGCTGATCGCCAACCAGGGATTGGAAGACCCGGCAGGGTTCATCTTCTCCACCGGCCGCGACGCCGGCATCCCGCACAGCAAAGGTACCGTGGCTAAACCTATCCGTCTGGGAGAGAGCATCGTCTTCGATATCTTCCCTCGTGAACCGGGCGGCGGCTACTTCTTCGATATGACCCGCACTTTCTCGCTGGGTTACGTCCCGGAACCTCTGGCACAAATCTATCAGGATACGCAGGATTGCTTGGCGGAAATCATTCCCCAGCTCGCAGTAGGAGAGGAGACCCGCCACTACCAAGCTATGACCTGTGCTTGCTACCAAAAACGCGGCCATCCTACCATCGCCACAGAGCGCCAGACCACCGAAGGTTATATCCATAGCCTCGGCCACGGGGTCGGGTTGAATCTGCACGAGTTACCCTTCTTCAGCGATACTCCTACTAACGTTACCCAATTGCAGCCAGGCCATGTTTTCACCATCGAACCGGGGCTTTATTATCCAGAGCGCGGCATGGGTTGCCGGATAGAGGATGTCTACTGGATTGATGCCGCCGGCCAAGTTAACAAACTGACCAATTACCCTTATGAGCTAGTCATCCCCATGAAAAGCTAGCTCACCACGAAGAGACTGAGAAAAATAACACCGGTGAAATTCTTTAGTGGGTTCCAGTTGGTTTTTAAGCAATACCATTTGTAAGAAAGGACAAACTAACCGATGACCATGCGTATATTAGGCATTGAGACTTCATGTGACGAGACAGCTATGTCCGTGGTAGAGGACGGCACTCGCATTCTCTCCAACGTGATTGCCTCCCAAATCGAAATCCACGCGCAGTACGGAGGCATTTATCCCGAGATGGCCTCGCGCGCCCACATCAAAGCCATCGTGCCGGTCGCCAAGCAAGCCCTACGCCAAGCGCATCTGGGCTGGCAAGATCTGACGGCCATCGCCGTCACCTACGGGCCGGGTCTTCCCGGCTCACTCTTGACCGGTTTGAATTTTGCCAAAGGGGCCGCGTTAAGTTGCGAGCTACCTTTAGTGCCCATCAACCACCTGGAGGGGCATCTCTACGCGCACTGGCTCCAGACCGACGTCGCCGGGGCCGCCAACGGCCAGCTGGAATTTCCGCTACTAGCTTTGATCGTCTCCGGAGGACACACCGAGTTAATCCTCATGCGTAACCACGGAGTTTATGAATATCTCGGCGGCACGCTGGACGATGCCGCCGGAGAAGCGTTTGATAAGGTAGCCCGCATGTTGGAGCTGGGTTATCCTGGCGGCCCCGCCATTGAGGAGCGCGCTCAACGGGGTAATCCGCGCGCCTTCAAACTCCCCCGCGCCTGGTTGCGCGGCACCTACGACTTCAGTTTCAGTGGCCTCAAAACCGCCGTGCTGCGTACCCTCAAACGGCAAAGCGGCCCGCTCTCGCCCCGCCTGACCGCAAATATGGCCGCCTCTTTCCAAGCCTCCGTGGTCGAGGTCCTGGCCGAGAAGGCTGTACGCGCAGCAGAGGAGTATGCTGTCACCGCCATCTTGCTCTCTGGAGGGGTTTCCGCCAACACAGCTCTACGCAGAGCCGTGCGCGCGCGCACCAACACCCAGGTCTACACGCTCCCGTTGGTGCTCTGCACCGACAACGGCGCGATGATCGCAGCTGCCGGCACACGGCGATATCAGGCAGGCAAGCGCGCAGACTGGAATTTGGATATCGAGCCGGGATTAACTTTGGCGTAGTTCGCCACTCGCCACGAAGGATGACTAAATGAAATACCATGATGCTTTACGTTACCTCTACGGTTTGGTAGATTATGAGAAACGCCGTATTGAGCGTTACACGCCAGAAGAATTTCGTCTGGATCGGGTGGTAACTCTCCTGGAGAAGCTGGGCAATCCCCACCACCGTTACCCCAAAATACACATCGCGGGCACTAAGGGCAAAGGCTCCGTGGCAGCCATGTTAGCCGCCGTTGCGCAAGCCGGCGGCCAACGTGTGGGACTTTACACCTCTCCCCACCTCCACACCTACCGCGAGCGGATGCAGATTAACCGAGCCCCCATCTCACGGGAGAGAATGGCCGCGTTAGTCGCGGAAATCCAACCGGTGGTGGAATCCATCCTCAAGCTGACTATCTTTGAAGTCAACACTGCGCTGGCCTTTCGTTATTTCGCTCAGGAAGAGGTGGATTTAGCCGTCATTGAAGTAGGACTCGGCGGCCGGTTAGACGCGACTAACGTCATTACCCCGCTGGTCAGCGTTATCACCTCACTGAGCCTGGATCACACTTATCTACTAGGCGATACTCTGGATGAAATTGCTGGAGAGAAAGCTGGCATCATCAAACCCGGAGTACCGGTTATCTCCGCGCCCCAAAGAAGAGAGAGCTGGCGGGTGTTGGCGGAAGTAGCACGCAAGCGGCACGCCCCCTTCACCCTGGTAGGACGGGATTGGCAATGGGAAGCAAGGACGCGCTCGTTAGCCGTCCAGACAATCAGCGTAACGCGAGAGACCGGCGGCCCCTCCGAGCTAGCTGGGGGATACCAGCTAGCGTTGCTCGGCGATTTCCAACAGGAAAACGCCACCACCGCCATCGCCACGCTAGCCACACTCCGCGAGCAAGGCCATACCTGGATCACCCGCACGGCAGTGCAGAAGGGGTTAGCCCAAGTCACTTGGCCTGGACGCATGGAAGTTCTAAATCGCCACCCGCCCCTGATTATTGATTGTGCCCACAACCCCTACTCAGCGCGGACCCTGGCAAAATCGCTACAAAAATGGTTCCCCGAAACGCGCTGGATACTCATCTACGGCGCCTCCAACGATAAAGATATCACGGGAATGTTACGGGCGCTCTTACCCATCAGCGAGCACGTCATCGTGACGCGCTCCTACCATCCCCGTGCCGCCTCGCCCTACGCGCTGGCCGATCAATGTGTAGATCTAGGGCAGGGAGCGGAAATCGCCATCAACCCAGAGCGAGCACTAGAACAAGTCCAGCCATATCTCAAACCGGGGTTGGGTATCCTAGCTACTGGTTCCATCTTCCTGGTGGCGGATATCCAAACTACCTGGGCCAAAGAGAATCCCCTAACCTTACCCCGCGCAGATTGGGATAACGGCGAGGCCTGGCAGAGCTAAGTTCCCCATCAACCACACATGCAAGCAGAACACGGCGCACTCGAACAAGTGCGCCGTGTAGTTGTTGTACTAGCTATGTTATTTAGTAAACAGGCTTGAGCATCCCGTAATCATCATCATGTCGCTTGTAAACCACACTCAACCGTCCATCAGTGGCATCCAAGAAGACGAAGAAATAATGTCCCAAGAGTTCCATCTGCTCCACAGCTTCTTCCGGAACAATAGAACTAACCTCAAATTCCTTGACTCGGACAATCTCACCTTTGATAGCAAATTCAGATTCCTCTGCAAAGAATTCCTCTTCAGTGAGTTCGGTCAAAGCAACCGCATCACGATAGGTCTTTGAACGGCCCTTGTACCGCTTTACCTGCCGGTACAATTTATCGACTGCCGCATCAAACGCAGCAAAAATATCTCCCCCACGCTCCTCAACCCGTAACAACTTTCGAGGCACATCCACCGTAATCTGGGCCACCATCCGCCCTGAAGTATCGCGCACATGCGTGGATTTTAGATCCACCCTTATGTTTCGAATATCCGAAAGGTAACGCTCGAATTTCTCCAGTTTCGTTT
>JAYELZ010000116.1:0-16797 GCA_034717835.1 Chloroflexota bacterium | reverse complement strand
GCGAATAAATAGGCGCAGGCGCCCACTCCCAGCAGGAACCAGACGCGCCGTTGCTTCCAATTGCTCACGAGGCCTAGTAAGGCCAGCGCCAACGTGATCACGCCAGCGTAACCGCTCTCCACGCGATTCCATGGCGCCCAGAAGTGGTATCCCTGGCCGTGGAACCGAGGGCTGATGAAATCTATGAGCATCTGCGCCGGGAATTCGTAGCCGTGACGATCTTCCCAGGAGACGAGGGAGCGTTCCGTGTGTGGGAGGCGTTCCAGGCCGGGGAGGATAGCGGGTGCGGCTAAAGCTCCCCCTAACAGTGCGACCAGCGCCAAGCGACCGGCGCGGCGCGGGGCGTGCTGCCAACCGCCTTCCGCGACCTGCCAGAGGCCGTAGCCGGCGATGGCTAAGAGTGCATAGAGCGCGGCTTGTCCGTGCCCGGCAAGGAGCAGTGCGGCCAGCACCCCGGCGGCGGGAGGAATACCACGTCTTGAGCGCATAGCTCCGTCCATAGCCCAGAGCATCCAGGGAAGCCACGCCATCACGTCATTGAATTGGGGATGTCCCAGATGGACAACGAAGGGATTGGAGAGCATGTAGGCGATCCCGCCGGTCAAGGCGGCGGTGCGCCTGAATTCCCAGACCGGCGAGCGGCGCAGGTAGAGATAGAGTCCGGCTCCGGCCAGCCACAAGGTAAAGGCGTCGCGCAGCAAGAGCAGGGTGCGGGGGATGGGACTGAAGAGGAAGAGCGGCCAGTTGAGCGGGTTGAGCAGGCCATACTGGGCCTCGGCAATAATGGGATCGCCCGCCATCAAGCCGGTGTGCCAGAGCGGGAAGACCCCCTGGCGCAGCCAGTGGGCGACGTAGTTCCAGATGGGGTAGAGCTGGTTGAAGAGATCCCCGCCGCCTTGCGGAAAAGTGTAGCCGGCGATCCAGACGGGCCAGAAGAAGAGCCATACGGCGGCTGCCAGCAGGAGCAATACGGGCCACTCCGCCAAAACACCCTGCCTGCCAGCATTATTTTTAAGTTTGATTAGCTTCAATTTTGGCTCCACTGAAATAATATCTGCCCGCAAAGACGCTAAGATGCTAAGGAAAAAAGGCTCGTAGTAGGCACTTCAGTGCCGTGCGGCACGGCGATAAATCGCCTACTACCAACAGTTTATGGATGTGTTTTGCGGTTGATTTTATATTTTATCCTGTAAATTAGTCTTCATCTGGTAAACCTGCGTTCCATTCTCCTCGTTTCTTCGCTCACTCGCTTTCTTGCTTCTTCGCTTCTTCGTTCACTCGTATCCTGGTCAACGTGAGATTATCGACCGCCGTCTGATGAGCGCGCCAGCTGATGGGGAGGTGTTGGATTGCTCCCGCCGCATCTTGGTAGTAGGCAGCCAGGCGTAAATCGTATATCCCGGGAATAGCCTCTGGCGCGATATTGAGCACGCGCTCTTCTCTGAGCTGTTGTCCTCTTTCCCAGCTGCTGGTGGGGGCTGCGCCGTCCAACGGCCAGGCATCAGATTGGGCGGCCTTGCGCCATTGGGAATCAATGAGCTGTACGGAGATGGTGTAATCTCGTTCCATGGCGGCTTGCCCTAGCCAATGCAGCGTCAGGGTGAGCGGTTGCCCGGCGGTGATGGTGGTGGCGCTGAGTTCGTAATCTGTCAGCAGGATACCGCGCCCCAACTGCACCTGGAGTGCGGCAGTGCGGGGTTGGAGCGTGGCCTCACCGAAATGCACGCTATCGCCGGCGGCAGTGGGAAGGCGCGCGCCACTCGTGGCATCATAGACGCCTACGCTGAGCGTGAGTTCGTCCGGGTCGTAGGCGGTGGCGGGGATGGCGATGGTGTAATGTTCGACCCAACGGCGGCCCGGCTCCAGCCAGGTGGTGGAGATTAAGCCGCGTCCCGGAGCACTGTCGCGTTGGGCGACGATGCGGTCGCCCTGGCCCAGCAGGTGGATGAAGATAAGGTGGTCGGTCTCCGTGGGCGCGAGGCTCTCCCAGTAGAGGGAGAGTTCCAGCGCGCCGCCTGGTCGCACGGATGTTTCCGGTATGTCGTATCCCAGCAGCCGCAGGTGTCCGCCGAAATCAACATCTAGGCGGTGGAGGATGATTGTCTCGGGGGGCAGCGGGGCCGGGGGACGGTAACTAGGTAAAATCCAGGTAGGTAGCGCGATCAGGCTAAGTATCAATAATCCACTGGGGAAAGTGACCAGGAGGTCGCGCGTGATTTTGCTCTTTGGCGGCCACCAGCTGATCAATCCTAATAATAATCCCACCGACCACAAAGGCAGCGCGGGAAAAAGTAGCCGCCCCTGGGAGGCCTTGGTCATGCTTGTCCAGCGGAGAAGGGAGACGCAGAGCGCCGCGGGCCAGAGGGTAGAGAGCACGCGGGCGGCGGTGAGTGCGTTCCAGTTGGTGGGCCAGAATGCGCGCCAACCTGGTTTTTCTGCGTGCAGCCAGCGCGCAAATCGCCAGAGCAGCCCTATGCCGGCGATGAGGACCAGAGAGTTGAGAACGGTGTAGAGCCAGGTGGGGAGCGGGATGTTAAAACCACCAAAAATTCCCCAGTAAGCGGCCAAGAAAGAGCCGCGTTCTGCCCATAATTCAGCTAACGTGGGAGTAAAAGCCCGTGCTCCCGCCACGTTGAGGAAAGCGTTGAGACCTAGCCAATCGTGATAGAGACGGTAGTTGCGTTTATACCACCAACCAGCTACTACGATGACCGGCAGGAGCCAGGTTAGCAGGCGGCTAAAGATGTTTCGCCAGCGTGTGGACGGCTGTTGCCAGCCGGCCCAAAGAGAAGTCGCGCCAGCCAGGGGGAGGAGTGCTAAGGCACCTTCTTTGCTTAAAATCGCCAATCCGATGACAATGCCTAGTTGTAGTTCGGTGGGGAAACGTGAAGAGTTTTTCTGTTTGAGAATTCTCACCATCAGCAGTAACGCCAAAATGGAGAGTGGGATGACGAGGGTGTCGTTATCAACGGACGCGCTGATAAAGATAAACATGGGGGTGAAGGCGGAGAGCGCGGTGGCAGCGGTGGTGAGCCAGGGGCGGGCGGGGAAGAGCTCGCGTAGTAGCAGCCAGCCGAGGTATATGGCCCAGGTGCTGAGAAGGAGGGAAAAGAACCGGATTAGATGAACTGCCAGCGCGGTACCTTGCCAGGGGAAGCGGGCTAGCGCCGGATTGTGGAGTGCCAGATTGCGGTTATGTTCATCCGTGGTGGCTAGCCCGGCGTTGGCTTGCGGGTTGATGTGGCGTAACTGGGGCAGATCAGAAGTGTCAAGCCAGGAGGTAAGGGCTGCGGAGATTAGGTAGTAGAGGGGCGGTTGGCTAGCTTCCTGCCGCCACGGCCCCACCGGGGCTCTTGGTGCCAGGGGTTGGACGGGAAGGCGGCTATGGGTGGCGATGTATTGCACCATAGGGTAGTGGGAGATTTCATCGAACATTTCAAAGATGGGAATGGTGACGCTGTACGCTGTTCCCAGGCAGAGAAAAAGGGAGAGGATGAGGTAGCATATTTTCCGAGGCTGCGTTAAATTGTTCAAAAGCGCTCCTTGATGTTTATTAGGTTTTCGTAAGCGTTCAGGTCTGGATATAATTTCCTTTAAATCTCTACGCTCAGCTGATGAAAGAGCTCGCTGGTCTGCGCGGCGATTTGCTGCCAAGAGAACTTCATGGCTAAAGCGGTGGCATTTTTACCTAGTCTGGCGCGGAGGGCGGGGTTATGGTGCAGGCGTTTAATCGCGGCTGCCAACGTTGCGCCGTCTTCCGGCGGTACCAGCAAGACGTTCTGCTCCGCATGGAGCTCGGCAATCTGGGCTGGCGGCCGGGTAGTGATGATGGCGCGTCCATGCGCCAGGCAAGCGTGGAGTGTGCCCCGGCGCAGGTTGACGCCTTCGCGGTAAGGCAGCGTGCAGATGTCGGCAGCTAAGAGGGCGGCCGAGACCTCCTCTGAGCTGGCGTAGCCGGTACGGTGGATATACGCTTCTAGACTGTATTTTTTAATCAGCGAGTCGATCTGCGCGGCGTAAGCGGAGTTGCTAGCATCACTATCCCCGGTGCGCCCACCGATGAAGATGAGTTGGGCGGGGAGTTTGTGTTGAGTGTGTAAGAGGTGCAGGGCTTCCAGGAGATATTCTAGCCCTTTGCTCCGGTTGAGGAAGCCGAAGAATCCTAAGAGCAGTGCATCAGTGGGGATTTGGTGTGCTCGACGCCAGTTCTGGCTGTTGTATCCCTTTGGTGGATGAGGGGAGATATTGCTACCGATGTGTATTAGGCGAATTAGAGGATGTGGATTTTCTCCCCAGAAATTACTCAGGGTGGTGTAATCTTTTCCATTGGTGGCGATTGCGGCGTCACTGTATTGTGCCAATTGGCGCACAGCCCACTGCCGCAGCGACCCGGCTTTCGGAAAGAGGTATGGCGGCAGCAGGTCGTGGAAAGTGGTGACGCAGGGGATGGTGAGACGCCGCTGCAGCCAGTAGGGGTAGAAATTGATCGCTCCGCGCAGTTGGTAGGCCGCGGCTTGAGATTGGATGTTTACGATATCCGGAGTGCAGGCACGGAGCCACTGGGTGATTTGGGGATAGGCTCTCCAACTCCACCTCCTGATTTGGCGATAGACCAGCATGCCGTTCTCACGGCTCTCTTGGCTCCCGCTCGTTAAACTAGTGAGGATATGCAACTCGTGCCCTTGTCGGCTTAGCTCTTGGCCCAGCTCGCGGGTAAAATCGCCTACCCCGCCTTCCAAGGGGGGATATTCGCCCGTGATGATCGCTATGCGCATCCTTACTCCTTCTATCTTGGTAAGCGTTTAAGTATAGGTGGGTCTCTGGAACTGGGCGGGGTAAGTGCCCGGCGACTTAAATTTTTCACCACAGATTACACGGAGGACACTGATTTTTTACTTTTTTCCGTGCTAATCCGTGGTTAATTTTAACTCGACCCCGCGAATTCCCAAAGAGCCGTATAGGTATAATTTTCACCGTTCTGGCGACTTTGTGGTGAAATGCTTACTTTTCTCACTAGTTTTAATGCTGTTTATTTTCTTTAGGGCAGACCCAGCCCGCTGGTTACTCTGAAAGTACGCGGATTTTCCAGAGAGTCAATGTTGGTTCGCCGGCTAATTGTTGCCCCCGGTAAAGTGAGAGCGTCTCCTGCGTCTGAGCTTCATATACGATAACTTTGAGCTGGTACACTCCAGGTGGCGCCTCGGATGAAATTTGTAGCTGACGTTGCTCAGTGAGTTCTTCGCCAGCCTGCCATGCGGACGTGGGCTGTTCTTGGCGGCGCAACTGAAGATCGCTTTGCGCGATTTTATTGTACTCTTCATCCAGTAGTTGGAGCGAAGCCACGTAGTTAGCGGCGGGAGCAGTTAGCGCGTGCCAATGTAAAGTAATTGTGAGCTTTTCCCCAGGCGCGACGGTGGTTTGTGGGAGCTCGTATCGTAGCAGCCCGAGCTGACGGCTCCAATTGTACTCTAGCTTTTGGAACGTATCTTTAACTAGCTGCGGGCCGGGGAATTGGACTTCGGATAGTTGCTGCGCGCTATTCTGTGGAAGTAATCGTTCTCCCGTCTCTCGGTAGACCCCCATCGAGATGGTGGAAGGGTTGGAGAGGGGTAAGGTGATGGGTGTTTTCAGCGGATAGTGGTCGCAGAAAATAATTCCAGTGGGCCAGTTGGAGGTCGGGAAGTTACCGAGGCCATGATAAGTATCTTTTTGAGAGATGATGATCTCATCTGATGTGCGTAGATGAATGAAGACAAAGTAATCTTCAGCTAGGGGCTGGTCGCCGCGCCAACAGGCTGTGACCCAGGTTATCTCTCCCGGCGCTACTGAATCCGGTTGTACGGCGTAGCCGAGCAGGGTCAATTTGTCTGCGAAGTGTATCTCCGTCTGTTGCGTGGTTTGGGCAGTAGCTTGCGCTGACGTGAGTGCCGGGGGGGGAGCGTAAGCAGCGGGTATGACGACCAGCGGTACATACAGGCTGCTGCCCCAGAGAAATGTTCCTATCCCTATGAGGATGAATTTGCGTTGCCAACCGGATGGGGGGAGGAGTGCCTTCCAGCCCTGGACCAATAAGATGGAGAGGGCACCGATAGCTGGATGTAACAGGCGGCCATGTGACCCTGTGGTAATCCAGGCCCAGCGCAGTAAGCTGGCGAATATCATCCCCGCCCAAAGCAGTAGATAGGTGTAGTGGAGTAATTTTTGCCAATTACGCTGCCAGAATGTCTGTCCCAGGGTATAGATAATCCCCACGCCGCCTAGCAAGGAGAGGAGATCGTAGACGTAATACATCCATTGTTTAACTGGTACATTGAACCAGCCGAAAATTGCCCAATATGACCAGCGGATTTTCTCCAATTCCTCATAGAGGTCACGCAGGTTGAAGGTGGCGGCGCGGCGTTCGTAGACTGCCAACATCATCTTAACGCCGGTGAGTTCCCCATATAAATGTAAATTGCGCCAGTACCACCAGCCGCTTACCAAGAGCGCTAATGCGAAAGTGAGCGCCGTCGTTCGCCAGAGGTAGTTAAAGCTGCGCTGTCGCCAAGCAATCAGGAGCAGCACTAGCCCGGCTAATCCCCAGAGAGCCAATCCACTCAGTTTGGTCAAAGCGGCTAACCCTAGAACTAAACCAAGTAGCGCGGTTAATTTATAGGTGGGCTGTTGCCAAAGTTGAACCAGGAGCACCAGAACGAAGCTGGCCCAGAGTGCGTTCATACTATCATTGCTGCACAGCCCGGCGACAAAGACGAAACTGGGAGTGAATGTCACTAGCGCCATAGCCGCTAGCGCCGGTTTCAGTTGTGAGGGAAAGAGCAGCCGCGCTAGACGGTAGGTGTTGTAGGCTACGCCTAGTCCGCAGAGCACCGATAACCACCGGGCAATATGCACCGCCAATACCGTGCCTCGATAAGGGAATTGTTCGGTGTCACGGTGAAGCATGTAATTGAGATTATCAACGTAATCCCACGGAATGTTGCCCCATTTGGGGTTCCTCTCTAGATAGATGGTGAAATCATCGGTGGGAATCCACCAAGTCAGAGCAGCGGCGGTTAGATAATAGAGCGGTGGTTGGCTCCCCTCTTGGCGGGCCAGATGTGGATATTGCTCCGGTGGCTGGCGGGGTAACCCTTGCCCTGTCTTGATATGTTGTACGTAGGCAAAATGCCACTGTTCATCAAACCCTTCAAAGAGCGGTGTGGTGACGCTATAAATCAGCGCCAGTATGAGGAAAATGAGCAAACTCAAGCTGACCAACTTAATTGGCACCCGGTTGGAGTGGGATTGTGTGACCATAATAATTAGGGGCAAGCTGGCATGGTTTGTAAAATCAGGGTATTAGGGGTGACTAACTCCCGGTAGGAGTCTTGGATGTTAAGTGTGTGATGTTCCTGCCAGGGCTGTTGCCAGAGCGTGAGCGTTAGCCAATAGTCAGTGTCGCGGGGCATTTCCGGCGGAATAATGAGTTCCACGTGTTGTTTGACGGTTTGTCCAGGCAGCCACGCGCGATGTGGTGGATAGACTTTGGTAATATCGTTTTGGGTTAGGGAACTGATTTCCGGCTGGGTTAGCAGATGGGCTGAGATGCCATATTCGTTAGTTAAGCGTACATCGGTCCGCCAGTAGAGCGTAAGGCGCAACTTGTCAGTTTTACTAGTGAGCTGGGTGGGGGTGACGCGATAGCCTGTTAGCTGCAAGGGGGTTGCTTGGTAGGAGGTGAGGGTCGGTTGCGCTAGCCAGCGACATTCCAGGGCGGGGATGAAGAAGGTTTGCGCAATTAACAGCGCGCTCCAAAATATACTACTGATTATAGTCAGCCGCTGCCAGTTAAGGGTTAGGGTGGGACGGGGCTGTTGCGCATAATGCAATAAAGCGATGAGGATGAGCGAGACACCTCCCATTTCAAAAAATTCTTCGAAAACTTGTAAGCGAGCGCAGCCGTCCGCCCAAGGTTGTAGACAACCATAGCAGCCTTGCCAATAAACAAAGATCTCTATTAGTAATCCTCCCGCCCCCATCAGCCCTAACCCGCCGATAAGCAGCGCGAAGGGCGTGATTTGGTGGCGTTGGGCAAACCAGAAGGTGGCGGCGCTACTGAGAAACAATGCCAAGCCTACTCCCGCGTAAATGTATTCCCATGTGTGGAAAAAGGGTTCATGGAACATGTAGTATTCATCCAGTCCCATGAAAAGAAAGGCACCGGCTAGGAAACCCCAGTAGAGCTTTAGCCAACGGTGCTGGGTAAAAGCGTGGTAGCCGGCTAGTACGCCAGTTAAAATTAGTTGGGTGGAGGAGAAGATGGCGGCTAGATTTTTCTCACTATCTACATCTAAGAACCAGTTCCAGAAAGGCAGGTTGGGCCAAGAGAGCAGATAATAAATACTCAGAAAGAGCTCAAATATCGTTAGGCTTAGTAAAACTTTGCGCGAGGTGTGGGTTATTTGGGGGAAGATGAATAATTTTAGGATGAGTGTGTAAATGGTACTGACAAGAACGAGGATGATCCAAAGATAGCTGGTGTTAGTCATGGGTTTTCTCTTTTGTTAGCAAGGTCGAGACAAGCTGCGACCATTGTCGAGCGGTACGTTTCCAATCAAAAGTTAGTGCGTGTGCTAGGCCGCGCGCGCGTAACTCGGTGTGCAGCTCAGTCTCGCGCAGCACGCGGCGCAGGGCGGCGGTCCAGCCGGCGACGTCCAGCGGATCGACGAGCAGGCCGGCTTCCCCGACTACTTCTGGTATGCTGGAGGCGGATGAGGCAACGACGGGCGTGCCGCAAGCCATCGCTTCTAGTACCGGCAAGCCGAAGCCTTCGTAGATGCTGGGGAAGGCGCAGATGGCGGCTTGACGGTAGAGCGCGGGGAGGTCGCCATCTTCAGTGAAGCCTAAGCGGTGGACGTATTCGCGTTCATCGGCGGCGGCCAGAATTGGTTCCGCTAGCCAGGCCGGTTGCCCCACGATGACCAGGTCTACCGCTTGTTCGGCGGCCAGCGGATCGCAGGCGATCATCAACCGGACGTAGTTTTTGCGCGGCTGGACGGTGCCGACGGTCAAGATGTAGGGACGTTCCCCGATACCGTAGCGTTTTTGCAACCGCTTGCGCTCGCCGGGTGCGGTCTGCATGTTGAAAGCCGGGGAGACGCCGCTGTACAAAGTGGTGACCTTCTCAGCGAGGGTATCCAGCAACGTGATCAGGTCTCGGCGCGTGGACTCGGAATCGGCCAGAATGTGATCGGCGCGGGCGACGCTGCGCGGCACGGCGGTTTCCAGGTAGCGGCGGAGCGGCGGCGGGAAGGTCTCCGGATGGCGTAAAAAGGAGAGGTCGTGGACTGTGAGGAGCGCTTTGGTGGCGGGGAGCAACGGAGGGAGGACGAAGTCGGGGGAGTAGAAGCAGTCCACGCGCCCGGTGAGGAGTTCGGCGGGCAGGGGGAGGCGCAGACGCTGCCAGATGCGGGCCATCCAATCATCGGTGAGGGGGGGGGAGCGGAAATGGAGTTGTTCTGGGTGGGCGGCTAAGGCGCGGAGCCGTGCTTGTTCGCGCTGCCAACGTTCACCCAACCCCGCGCTGGCGGCCATCAGCACGAACTGGTGCGTGCTCTCCTGGGCTAGTACCGCGCTGATCAACTCGCGGGCGTAACGTCCAATGCCGCCTCCTTGCCGGGCGGCTGCGGTGTAGTCAATGGCGATGCGCATGGTACTCTCTCTACTCTACGTCGTTGTACGTCCAGACGCGATTGACAAAGAAGTTCCAGAACATGACGACGCCGGTGGCGGTGGCTTTAGCCAGGTTGTAGCCGAGGGTGTAAGCGGAAGCCGAACTGCTGGTGAGGGTTAAGGTGGTGATCAATGAGGTCAGCGGCAGCGCCAGCAGCCGCAGGATACCGGTGTTGATGGCCCAACCCAGGACGTTGACGGCGAAAAACTGTCCTAGTTGGGCGTTGAGTGGTTTGGAACGCGAATCGGGGTAGGTCCAGTAGCGGTTCCAGATGAAATTGCTCGATACGGCGCAGGCGAAGGAGATGGTATTGGAGAGCACCAGGGGCCAGCCGATCAGGCGATGTAGTATGTAGAGAATGCTGAAATCAACGATGGCGCCGAATGTGCCGACGACGGCGAATTTTAGAAAGCGGTCTATCTCTTTGCGGTTATCTTTAATTTGTATTGCTATTGAGTTCAAAAGGCTCTCTCCAGGTAACTGAAATGTACAATATAAAAGCTGGGACTAAGCCCAGCGCAGAAAAAATTATACCTGTCTGGTGATGGTTGTCAATGATTGCGCTTTGTCATTCCGAGCCAGTACGACGCGCAACGCGCGGAGTACGCCCGCGAGGAATCTACTGGTTCCGTTGTGCAACCCGCGTTGGATGTAGTAGATTCCTCGCTAGCGCGTCGCTAGCGAGGAATGGTTCTCCGTAGGGCCATTTGGCAACCGTAGCCGCAAATTTATTCGCTAGGTTAACGCTTACGTTTAGTTTTCGGGTTGCCCACGTTTCAACTCTTCCGCAGTCGCGGGGCGGAACCGGATGGCTTGCCCGCCGCCGGGAGCCAGAGTTAGCTGCAAAATTGTTTCCCGGTCAACTAGTTGCTCTCTGATCTCTAGCGCCAGCGGATTGGTCTCCCAATCGGCGCCGGGGGCGTCGGCGTAGATCTCCGCCACAAATTGGCGCTCCGGTGGCAGGAAGGTGAGTGGAGTCTGCAAAGTCCGGCTCAGTTCGTCGGTGATGCTGCCTAGATACCATTCTTCCCCATCCCGTTCCTGGCGCACGATAGTTACGTAGTCGCCGATCGCCGCGTGCAGGACTTGCGTCTCCTCCCAATCGACCGGCACATCTACGATGAACTGGAAGGCCGGTTGCCCGGCGTAATTCTCTGGCAGATCCGCCGCCATCTGCCAGGGGCTGTAAAGCACCACGTAGAGCGCCAGTTGTTTGGTCAGGGTGGTGTTGACGCGGTAGTGCGGGTCTTTTCCACCGAGCAGCAGGTCGAAGATGCCCGGTGTGAAATCCATGGGGCCGCCCAGTAGTCTGGTAAAAGGCAAAATCACGGTGTGCTCTACGCGGTTTCCGCCCGGGCACCAGGCGTTGAACTCTTGGCCGCGCGCGCCTTCCCGCGTCATCATATTGGGATAGGTGCGGCGGATGCCTGTGGGTTTGATCGGCTCATGGACGTTTAACATGATCTGATGCTCGGCGGCCATTTTCACTATTTCGCGGTAGTGGCGCACCATGTACTGGCCGTGATGTGCCTCTACCCCCAACAGGTTGCCGGCGTCATCCCAGCGCTGGATGCCGCGGTCGGCGGCTACGTAGCCCGTCTTCAGGAGATGGATGTCTAAATCTTCGTAGAAATCAAAAGCTGCCCCCAGCTGTTGGATGTAATTCCCGACCGCGCCATCCGTCTCGTGATGTCCGATGAGTTCTATTCCCTGTTGAGCGGCGTAGCGGGAAACCTCCTCAATATCAAAATCTGCGTAAGGCGTGGTGAAGTCGAAGTCGTAGCCTCCTTGTTCCCAGCCTTGATTCCAACCTTCGACCAGGACGCCATCAAAGACGTGTTGCGCCGCAAAATTAATGTAGCGTTTGGCGCGTGCGGTGGTGGCGCCGTGTTCTGCTCCGGCTGCCCAACTGTACTCGCCAATGTGCATGCCCCACCAAATACCGGTGTATTTACCCGGCTTAATCCAGCTTGTATCCGCAAGTAGATTGGGTTCGTTGAGATTCAGGATGAGATTTGAGGTGAGTAGTTCTCCCGCCTCTGCGGCGACTTGCAGCGTGCGCCACGGAGTCTGGAAGGGCGTCGTTCCTCTGACTTTGACGCCATCCGACCAGGGGACTAGATCCGCGACCAGGGTGTTGGTTTCAGTATATTGTAAGGTCATGGCCGCATAGTCTGTCAAGGCCGCCTCGTGGAAGCTGAGGTAAAGTCCCTCGGCGGTCTGCATCGTCAAGGGCGTATGCGCCGCCGCGCGCGGAGAGCGGGTCTGGAAAGTGCTGAGCGGCGAGGTGGAGTAATTGGTCTCGTAGCGGTCGGGCGTGTAGGCCGGAATCCACCAGGCCAGGTGATCGCCGGTCAGTACGAATGCGGTCTCCTCGTCCATAATCTCAAAGGCGGCGAGGTGCTCTTGTCGCGGCAGCTCGTAGCGGAAACCTAAGCCATCGTTATAAACGCGGAAGCGTAGCGTCAGTTGGCGCGCCGGCGTGCCGGTTTCCACCAGATTTACTTGAAGTTCATGGTAATGATTGCGAATCTCTCGGACCTCGCCCCAGGGTTGGAGCCAGGTTTCGTCGTAGCTACATGCCTGACTGTAAGCGATGCTAAAATTCTGGTTTAGCGGAGCCGCCTCCTTGAAGGTAAACCCCAATTTTGATGGTTTGATGATTTCCGCGCCGTCGCGGTGGACGCGGTAATAGGGCGCGCCATCCCGCAAGAGAAAGGTAAGTTCCAGGCGACCATCTGGTGACGTTACTGCTCTGGTTGGCATGCGCAGTGCTCCGCACGCGGTTAAGGTGAGGGCGATAGCTAGCAGAGTTAACGTGAGACAGATATGGATAGGTTTCATAACCGCAAATTCCTTGATGCTACTGAAACAGGACGCAGATGAACACCGGCTGCGCTCGTAGATTAAAAACAATGAATCAGTATTTATCTGCGAAAATCTGCGTCCAGAAAAAAGTGAAGGGGGCTACTTTTCTTCCAACCAGACTTCCAACGTGCGCCCGACCGCGGCCAAGCTCTCCGCTGAGACTTTATCGCGCGTGTCCTCCGTGGTGTGCCAGTAGGGATAATCAAAGTCGATGATATCTACGGCGGGCACGCCTTGCCGCGCAAAGGGGATGTGATCGTCTAGCATGGTGTATTTGGGTTGCGGGATGAAGCGGTCGCTATATCCCAACTCGGCGGCGATCTGCCAGAGCGTCTCGCTCAGGGCCGGATTGGAGTTGCGCTCATAGTAGATCTGCTGGTCGGCATCGCCGATCATATCCACCAAGACCATCGCCTCCAGCGGGGCCTCGTTCTCCTCGCCCCAATGTTGAGCCAGGTAGGTTGAGCCGACGATCCACTCCCAGCCGTCCAAGTGACCATTGTCTTCAGCATCAAAAAAAGCCAGATAGAGCTGGTTAGTTAGCTGCTCCTCATCTAGAGCGCGGGCCAGTTCCAGCAGCACGGCGACGCCGCTGGCCCCATCGTTGGCGCCCATCACCGGCACGGTGGGATCTTCCTCGTCGGCGGCGCGACGGGTATCGTAATGTGCGCCTAGCAACACGGCCGGTCCGGTACCGCGCCAGGCCAGGATGTTGCGGACGGGCGTGTCGCGGTACGTGAACTGCTGCTCGCGCACTTCCCAGCCTAGAGTGCGCAACTCTTCAATAAACAGATTGCCGGCTTGCCGGCTCTCCTCCGTCCCCGTGATGCGGTAGCCTAAATCGCATTGGCGTGCTACCCAGGCGTAGGCCAGATCTCCTTGAAAAGTACGGGGGAGCGGGGTGGGAGTAGGGGGCGCTGGCGCGAGTGGCGCGCAAGCGGTGAGCAGTAGTAATAATCCTAACAGTAATTGTTTGGTTGACATGGTAGACTCCTCGGCAAATGGCGAATCGGCTCAATCTGTTGACTAATTTTCAAATCTTTGCGCCTTGGCGTCTTTGTGGTAAAAATCATAGTTTTTTATCAGCGTTCATCTGTGTTAATCTGCGTCCAGATTTTTTTTCGGCGTAATTTACTGCGGAGTACTTGCCGGTAAGCGGCGACCCGCGCCGCACGTAGCTCACGTTGATTCCGGAGCAGCCATTTGAGGCTCTCTACTCCCCATTGCCAGCGATATTGCGCCAGGAGCCAGTGACGTAAGGCCTCGGCGATCAGCGGGCCGTGATATTTGCGCACGTAGTGCACTTTACTGGTCTGGAAGTGGATATGGCGGGCAGCGACGACTTGCTCACTGCTCTTGCCCTCGTAATGCACGATCTGCGCGTCCGGGTAGTAATGAATTTCCCAGCCGGCTTCCTGGATGCGCCGGCACCAATCGAGCTCCTCTGAGTACATGAAAAACCCCTCATCCAAGCCGCCTAACTCCTCATAAATTTCCCGCCGCGTCAACATGGCGGCGCCGGTGATCCAGTCCACCACTTGGATGGCACCGACCGGTTGCTCTTGGACGTAATACTTCTGCAACACCCGGCGCGGCAGCCAACCCTCCAGCCAGGTACTCTCGCCAAAGAGCACGGGGAGCGTGGGGCACCTGCGCCGCGAGGATTGGACACTGCGATCCGCGTTGAGGAGTTGCGGACCGACCATGCCGGCGTGCGGATGCGCGTCCAGATAAGCTACCAGCCGCGGGAGCGCGTCGCCTAGCGCCTCGGTATCGGGATTGAGCAAGAAGATGAACTCGCCATCTGTGGCGGCCAACCCTTGATTGTTGGCCTGGGTGAAACCGCGATTATGTTGGTTAGCAATGACGCGCGTCTGAGGGAATGCGTCTGCCAACCGGGATAGCGTGCCATCGGTGGAGGCGTTATCTACGACTACGATCTCCAAGCCGGGTCGTGCGCCCCACGAGGCGTAAGCGGAATGCAGCGCCCGCTCCAGGAGCTCACGCACGTTCCAGCTGACGATGATGATGGAGAGCCGGTGGGGCATGGCGGCTCAGTACCGGCGGTTGATGGCGAAGGCGGAGATCTCTTCCAACGCTTGCCGGTGGGGAGAGGGTGGGAAAGCGGCGAGCAACGTCAGCGCCTTTTCCACGCGGATTTCTGCTGCGCGCCGGGCACGAGGGAGAGCCTCGGATTGACGGATATCTCTGATCAAGGAGTTGATCAGCTGCTCACCGGCACGCCGGGTTAAGATGGCGGTGAGCCGTTCATCGTCCGGATGCGTCTCCGCGAAGTAGAGCACCGGCAGGGTGAGCACTCCCTGGCGCAAGTCGCTGCCTACCGGCTTACCTAATTCTTCTTGATTGGCGGTGAAATCCAATAGATCATCTGCGATCTGGAAGGCCTTGCCCAATAATTCCCCGAATTGCCGCATTCGTTGCTGTTCTTGGAGGCCGGCCCTGGTCAATAGCGGGGCGGACTCGGTCGCTATCCCGAAGAGCGAAGCGGTTTTAGCGAAAATACGTTGGTAATACTCCGCCTGGGTGGGAATACGTCCCTGCTGGCATAACATCTGGTTTAGCTCCCCGGTGCAAATAACTTCCAGCGTCTCGGAAAATCTCTCAATCAGCGGCAGGCTCTTGCAGCGGATCGCCAGGCGCGTGGCCCAGGAGAAAACAATATCACCACCCAGCACCGTGGTTCCTGGAGACCACTGCGCGTTCATGGTCTGCGTTCCCCGGCGCAGCGCCGCGCCATCAATGAGATCATCATGGATTAGCGTGGCTACGTGTAACATCTCCGTTGCGGCGGCCATAGCGATCGCGGACTCTAGTTTGACCGTATATAGCCGCCCGGTTAGCAAGGCCAGAGCTGCCCGGAGCCGTTTACCGCCGCTGCTCAGGAGATTATCAAGGGGGGTCGCAATTATTGAGGGGATGTGAGCGTGGTCTTGGAGCATGGCCTGCTCTACCGCTTGCAGCTCTTTTCGCAACAGAACGTGGTATTGTAAGTGGTTGGATTTCATAATATCCTTGCCAGGTCTCTCTTCACTCATTGGTTGGGGCGCATTATACCATAGCGAGGGAGCGAGAGCGAAGAAGCGAAAAGACGAGCAAGTGCGACGCGGAGCGCGCGGAGCACGCGGAGCACGCAGGCGAGGAATCTCCTGGTTCCGTTTCAAAATCCTCATCGGACGGGGGAGATTCCTCGCGGGCGCGGCGCTAGCGCTCTGCTGGCTCGGAATGACAAAAAGGCGAGAAAGCGAGGGGGCGAAGATTGCTAAGGCGCTGAGCCGCTGCACCGTAGCCCGAACAGGCGTCTGGCGTTCGCGGTGGTGGCGGCCATGATCTGCTCCGGCGTTGTGCCGCGCAGCTCCGCGATCCGCGCCGCGATGTAGCGCAGATATGCCGGCTCATTGCGCTGGCCCCGGTAAGGGTGGGGCGTAAGGTAAGGCCCGTCGGTCTCCAAGAGCAACCGTTCCAACGGTACTGCTTGCGCGACGGCGTGTAGTTCGGCAGATTTGCGGAAGGTGACCGGCCCGTCCATACCTAGATAGAATCCCAGCGCGAGCGCGTCCGCTAGATATTCCCGCCCGCCGGCATAAGCGTGCAACGTCCCTGTCCGGCCTGCCCCGCTGGCCACCCAACTGCTCAAAATCTGCAACGTCTCGACGTGCGCTTCGCGGTCATGCACGATGACCGGCAGTCCAAACTCGGCAGCCAGCTTCAATTGTAGCTCGAACGCCCGGCGCTGTTCAGCTGGCGTGGCGCATTGCCAACGGCGATTGGTTTTCGAGGGCCAGTAGTAATCCAGCCCGATCTCGCCTATGGCTACGACACGCGGTTCCTGCGCCAGTTGGCGCAACTCTGCTAACGTATCCCCGTTCAGCTGGTGCCCGTTGGTCGGATGTATGCCCACGGCGGCGTAGAGCTCGCACGGGCCGCCCGCGTGCGTTTGTGCTAGCTCCACCGCCGCGCGACTATCGGCCAAGGTCGTGCCGGGGATGATGGCGGCAGAACAACCTATCTCTGCTGCGCGGGCCAGCACCTCTGGTAAATCCGTGGCGTAAGCCTCAAATTGTAGATGTACGTGCGTATCAATAACCATAATCGTTCTCCTTGCTTCCTAAATCCTAATCCCCCCATCCCTAATCCCTAACTCTAATATCTTGTCACCTCACTGCCAGCTGGTAGAATACGCTGACGTGTGACTTTGA
>JAYELZ010000115.1:0-3666 GCA_034717835.1 Chloroflexota bacterium | reverse complement strand
GGGGGGATGTTGCTCAGCAAGGGACCGGCAGAGGCCAGTATCGTGCCTGCGGTGATTACCCCCCAGCCTACTCCGCACCAGGTTTTCCTTCCCCTGGTAGCAGGGCCACCTGGTGGGCCGACCTACTTTTATGACCTCACCTACCCGGCCAACTGGTTTCTAACGCGCCGAGGCCCAGATTTAGCCAGCGCGAGTGCCAATATAACGTCCACCGCCGTCTATACCCAGCATGCTGCCACCGGGGCTTGGAATAGTCCCCCCGCCGATTTCTACCCGCACTATGAGCTGACCCGTGGCTTCCTCCACTTTGAGCCAACCGCAGTGCCGACGCATGCGATCATCCTCAGTGCCACCCTGGAACTGCCCGCGCTCAACCTGGGGAACTGGCCTACCACGCTCTCCGTGGAGCAAGGCGGTTGGTCCGGGACACCCGACGCGGGGGACTGGGATAACTATACTCGCCAGTTGGGAAACGTCGCGCTCGATGCCACCAGCTGGTATCTCAAGGTCCCCCTGCCGGGCCTGGTAAACCAGCCGCTGCCCACCGTGTTCAAGCTGGTCTTGCGCACGGACGAAACGGTGGAGTTGTCAGCGGGGCTACAGGGTGGGGGCGCTTTCGACCTCAACGACGAGTATGCCTCAGACGGTCAAGTGGTAATGTTGCGCCTCCAGGTGGAATTACCACCGGAGCACCGGTAACCTAACAAGGAGTCAGTCATATGCAAAATAATAATAGTAATGGGAGAAGAGTTAGCGCGCTCATGGGCTTAACGGTATTGATACTATTGGGAATGGCTCTGTTTGGGCTGCACGAGCGTCCCGGCCCGGCTCAGGCGGCCGAGGGTTGGCAAGAGATAGTGCGCGTCTCCGCGACGGCAGCGCAATGGAAACGTGTTAGCTATAACGCCTACGACCGGCATTGTGGGGCTTGGTTCTGTAGTTACACGCCGACGACCGGCGACAACGCGTTTTGGTGGACCCCAGACTACACGCCGCAAGGTACTTGGGGCCACGGGTCTAGTTGGTGGGACAGCAACTGGCCGTACTGGGGCTATCACCCGATCCCCGCCATTGGCAAGCACGCCTACCGCGCTGAAAACGACAACGATGACTACACAGTCGATCTGGCTCGCCAAACATTCACTATCCCCGCCGGGCATCGTGTCGTAGCCGGGCGGATGGAGGTGTTCTCGGATAATGTCGGGCAGTATTACCTGAACGGCGTCGCTGTACCGGTGGGAGGGCATTGGGGCCGTGCGGATCTTCCGGCCCATGTAATCGCTGCGTTGCACAGCGGCACTAACCTACTCGCCGCAGCCGCGCATAATGAGGAACAGATGATGGGACTCCAATATCGGCTGGAAGTGGACTTGGTGTATGACCCGCAGGTGGCGCTCAGTCTGGCTAATCCCGCGGGCGAACCGGTCACGCGCCCGGTGAGCGGCACAGCCTTCAGCACTTATTGGGGCTGGATCACCAGTTACACACATGACTTCTGGGGCAATGTGTCCGCACATACCGCGGCCCCACCGGATTTAGGCACTTACTCTTATCAAGGTGTGGCGGTAGATTTGGCCGATAACGACGTGGTGCTCTGGGACCAGAGTAGCATTAGTGAGCAGAGCGGCACGGGGTACGCCTGGGAAGATGATGCGGATAATGACGGTGATATCGATGTGTATGTCGGTTGGTTGGGCGCAATTAGCAGCAGTGAGACGGTAGATTTAGTCATCGCTACCCAAACGCCTACGCCTACGCCGTCGCCCACTCCCACCCCGACCCCGACGCCCATTGTGGGTGAGTTAGAGATCGAGGATACGTACTCTGATGGCAAATATGTATATGCCTTGTTGTATAACTCCGGTATCACTACCACCTACGCACGGATAGAGGTGCAGACGCAGGGCACTTGGGATCAAGGATTTGCCGAGGAGGAACCGCTGCTCCCGGTCATCGGACATCAGGAACGCACCTGTGTGCGCTTAGAACCGATTCCCGTCGTCCCTTTCCAAGAATACACCACGACCGTGGCTGCAGTTGCGACGGACATGCAGGCCACGCGGTTGGCTCCACAAGTGGACGGGATCGAATTTACCAACGTAGCGGACGGCGTGCATGTCAACGGAGTGGTGCACAATCAGTATGACCAGCTGGTCGAATATATCCGCGTCGTGACCACACTCTACCAAGGGGATGGTCGCCATATTCTCAACTGCGGTTATGACCTCTCTCTGCCCCTCCAATTGGAGCCGGGCGCGCAGGGGGGCTTCCACACCTTCTTCCCCACCTCGGAGATCTCGGGGACTTGTACCGGTGCGGAAACGCAAAGCACCGCTCGGCTACCACAATAATAACCAACTATTAATTTAAGCAATGCAAGGAGATAAGAAAACATGGCCAAGAAAGAGAAAACCATTGAGATTTTTGGAATGGAGATGAGTCAGAATTTTGCAATAGCCGCGGTGGTATTACTGCTCATTATCCTAGTGGCCCGCGTGCTCGTTTGGGGCGGTTGGACCCTGGACCTTATGCAGGACGATGATATCAGTAAAACCCCAGAGATTACCCTCACTACCGAGGCAGAGAGTGAGGCTGCCTCCACCACCGATACTGAGGTAGAGAGTGGGGAGGCCACAACTGCCAATACTGATGAGGCCACAGAGGAGGCCACAGAGGAAGCAGTAGCGCAGCGCGCTACTGCACAGGCAGGAGAAAAACCCGTGGTGGCGACCCTAAGTCCCTGGCAAGCCGAGGCGGCTAATCAAGCTGGGGCGTTCCTGGGCGGCTTACTCCATTTCTGCCACGGGATCGATCTGGGGCAGACCCGTGCTCTCAATGATGAGCAGCTAAACCACTATCTGCTCTGGGAGTTAGCGGAAAAGCCGCGCCCGGACGAGGTGGTAGCGGAGATCCAGCTCACTTGGCCCGCGGATACCGAGACGCCAGCGGACTTTGATTCACTGGCTAACGCGGCCTTCATGGACGATATCTGCGCGCAGTACGGGGATTTAATCTCGGTGGCGGACGCGGAGCAACTGGGCAGCTATACCCCGGCCGCTGCGGATTTTCTCACGGGGGCCGCCCGCTTGGTAGCAAACGCTGCAGGTGAGAGCGCCTGGGAAATTCGCGCCGCGCTCCTACAGCAGCAGTAATTTATCAGTAGAGGGAGGAAGTCGATGCAGCGCAAAACTAGATTATCCATAGTATTGTTACTACTGTTCTTGCTGACTACCGGTAGCGGGGTGTCGGCACAGCAAACAGGATGGAACTACACCTACACCGTGAGCGGCCCCAGTGGGTCGCCCGCGGGGTGGGTGCCGGTCAGCATTCTGCTCTCCCCGTCCGGCTGTTCAGGTTGCAGTTGCGGCGGCTCCTGGTTGCCCAACACGCATCACGGTCTCATGGAAAAACCTGGGGACCGAGCCTCATACGGTCACGGTCAGCCCGGCAGCCGCTCACCGGCCTGGGATGGCCGCGCTACCTGTCCCGCTGGTACATCAATGGCCGGGGAATTGACCGCCGGGACCTGGTATCACAATGCTGACTTCAACATCAACTGCGTCGCCGGGGGGTGCGCCTACAATTTCGCGGCGCAGTCTGCCCATTGCTTGGTGCTTTGCAGCTGGGGGGGCGGCAGTGAGGGCTGGAACTTTATCGAAAGCGATA
>JAYELZ010000114.1:0-3667 GCA_034717835.1 Chloroflexota bacterium | reverse complement strand
GTCTCCGTCCCCACGGTCATGGGTGATGAGACCACGTCTGATGTCTGGTACCCTTATTGGCGCGTGGAAGGCAGCCCCACCGGCCGCGAGTGTTGGTTCCCCGGCCCAGATGGAGAACACTGGGTCCACGTAACTAAACTGCGGGTGGGCGACAAGGTAGCTTTCACCCCTTCCACCTTCGACTTCGAGTACCTGGACACCACGGCGCGGCGCTTCGAGGTGAGCTACGACGACGGGCAACGGCGCTTTAAGGGGAACTACGACGACGGGCAACAGCACGGCGTAGATAAACATCAGCGGTCCTACCTGCTGGCGAAGCGCCAGCGCCCCTACCTGCTGGAAGAACTGGACAATATCGAAAAGGTCTGGGCTGAGGTCAGCCAGGTATCCAAGTCGCAAATCAGGATGATAGAATCGCTGATTGAGACTAAGCGGCGTGATTGGTTGACAGTGGATACACCCGAAGCACAAGCAACAGCGCAAGCAACTTTCTGCCAATTCGTGCGGGACGTATTGCACAAGACCAATATCCACACCGATCTACTGGAGAGCGCGGCGCTCAGTGGAATGTTGAACGACGCGCTGGAACTGCACTTGACGATTGCTAAAGAAGGAAAGGATAGGAATGCTCGTGTGGATGAAAGCTAGCTCCTTTAGGACGCAGATGCACGCAGATAAACGCTGATTTTATATTTTATCTGCGCCTGTTGGCCTTTGGCTATAGTCTGCGGTGAGGGCTTTCAGACTTTTGACTTGTAACTTGCAACTTGCAACCTGTAACCTGCAACTTGCAACCTGTAACGTTTATTTTCAAGAGGAGGCGCATTAAATGTATACCCAACAACGCTATGTTCTAATGACACTTGATCCGGTGCATATCGGCACGGGCGGTTACCGCTTGGGCCGCGTGGATAACAGCATCGTCCGCGAACCGGGCACTAATCTGCCCAAAATCCCCGGTACCAGCTTGAGCGGGGCGGTACGCCAGTACGCGGCGCGGCGTTACGCCAAACCGCAGTGCGCCGGACAGGGTCAGGGCAGCAAGGATAGAAAGCCGCATTGCGGCCAGTCCACCTGCCCGATCTGCTACACCTTCGGTTCCATCAGGGGCGCCGAGGGCGGCAACGCTGGCACGGTGAACATCGGCGACGCCCGCCTGCTCCTCTTCCCCGTCTACTCGCTGGCCGGGCCGGTCTGGGTCACCAGTCCCGCTACCCTATCCGACTTCGGCATTGAGCAGCGCGTCACGGGCGACCAGGCGCGGTGGAACGACAACGTCACCGACCAGAAGCGCCTCAACCTGGGTTGGCTGATGGTGGAAAAAGAGGGCGACTTGACCCTGAGTGCTCTGCCGCCAGAGATTCCGCAACAGGTACGCGAGCGCGTGGTGTTGATCTCGGACAAACTCTTCTCCCAGGTGGTCAACAGCAACTTGGAAGTGCGCACTTCGGTGAGCATTGACCCGCTGACTGGCGCGGCGCAGGAAGGCGCCCTCTTTACCTACGAGGCCCTGCCCCGTGCTACCTTCCTCTGGATGGAGGTGGTACAAGATGATTACCGGGAAGCATTTCCCAAAACAGAGAAACAGTGCCAGATGGAAGAGCGAGAAGAGAACGGAGAGCAACGCGAGGTTTATACAGACAATGCCGGCGACCCCCTGGGTGAGACGTGGGAAGGCCCGCTGGACGTTGTCGCCGCCGGGTTGGCCTGGGCCGAGTATTTAGGCATCGGCGGGATGGGCACGCGCGGTTTTGGCCGCATCAAGCTGGTGAGTCCTGAGGAGGTGAACCATGGATAACCGAAACCTGGACCGGCGGGCCGCGCAAACGGCCCAGAAGATTATCGCAGAGACGCCAGACAGCAAGAGCAGCGAAGTGGATACCCTGGCGACAAAGGCGTTGGGCGTGCTGCAAGCACAAGGCGTCTATGCCGTGACCTTGTTCCTCTATTCGCGCACCAGCAAAGCCGATACAGCCATCGCGCCTACCTTATGCCAGAAACTGCTCGGCCTGGCATCCGCCCTGGCGCCGGGCGTGACCGCGCCGGCGGATGAGGCGTCAGCGGCGCTCACCTTCGTCACCGAGCATATCGCCAGTGACCTCGACACGCTGCTCCTCGTTAAGCAAGCCTGGGAGCAGACGTTGATCTACGTGCGCTACGGTGCCAAGGCGCGGGGGGTGAACGATGTGGACAATGTATAAAGTTATCTTGCGCCTGCGCAGCCCGCTGCACGTGGGTGCGGGCCAGTTGGGTAACGTCCAACGCGCCCGCTCTTACGTCACCGGCAAGACGCTGTGGGGCGCGCTGACGGCGCGCATCACGCGGGATAAGCCGGATACGCCCTCGCCCGCCCAGGCGCGCGACTATCGGAAAATCGGCAGACAAGTTAAAGAGCAGTTGGCTTGCAGTTACTTCTACCCGGCCGTCGGGGAAGAGGTGGACGTCTGGCCGTGGGGTGAGACGGCGGACGAGTTCGCCTGGCGTTACCTGAACACCTATGCCAGCACCGCGCTCGACTGCACGCGCCACACCGCCGAGGAGGGCGGCCTGCACGAAGTGGAGTACATCGCACCCACCACGCGCGACGGCGTCCCGGTCAACCTGATCGGCTACATCTTTGAACGCGCCGGTTGCAAGTTGCTCTGGCGAGCAGCTTTGCCGCGCCTGCAATTAGGCGGCGAACGCACCTACGGTTGGGGACGGGTAAAATCGCTCCCCATTGCAGAGGACCACGGCCTGCTATTCGACCAGTGGGAAGTCGAGTTGCACCAGGCCCGCCCGCTGGTGTGCGCCACAAGTGACGCTTCGCGGCTGCTGGCGCATACGCTGGCAACCGGGCCACACGCCCTGGGTGACGTGCGCGGCGCGCTCGAACCACTGGTGGGACGCGAGACCCGCCAAGCTTACCAACATGGCAAAGAACCCGTCAACTCCGGAGTCTGTTGGCTCCCCGGCGCCCCGGTGCCGCCAGATACGTGTCTGGTGGTGCAAGCTCATGGTATCTGGGGAGTGGCGCATGACCACACTACCTGAAAAACTCCCCATCTCCATGCTCAACCAATACGCCTACTGCCCCCGGCGCTTCTGGCTCATGTACGTCCAGAGCGAGATGCTTGTCAACGCGGCCGTCTTTGAAGGCACGCTCCAACATGAGCGCGTGCATACCGCGGGCCGCGCCACGGAAGGCGGCGAGGTGCGCTATCGCCGGCTCCGTCTCTGGTCGGATGAATGGGGCTTGACCGGCTTCGCCGACCTGGTAGAGGAACAAGACGGCCTGCTCATCCCTGTCGAATACAAACGCGGTAAAATGGGTAAGTGGCTTAACGACCACCTCCAACTCTGCGCCCAAGCCCTTTGCATTGAAGAGCGCACCGGCCAGCAAATCCCCTACGGCTACATCTTCTACTGGCGTTCCCGTCGCCGCGTCCGCGTGGAACTCGACGCCGCCCTGCGCGCCAAAACCACCGCCGCCCTCGTTGCCATCAGAGAGCTGCTGGCTCAAGCACGGATGCCGTTGCCGGACCAACCCTACGCCAAATGTCGCGATTGCAGCCTGGAACCCATCTGTCTGCCCCGCGAGATTAGTCAGTTGGTTAAGTAGTCGAGTAGTCGAGTAGTCGGGTGGTCGGGTGGTCGGGTAGGCGTTTGGTCGGATGGTCGCTTGGTC
>JAYELZ010000113.1:0-17142 GCA_034717835.1 Chloroflexota bacterium | reverse complement strand
CCACGTCACCGAAGTAAGCATCCACCGGCACTTCGCCCTGGTCAGGATCAATGAAGTCCAGATAGGGCGGAATCACGGGTGGGGCCCAAGTTCCATAATCGGTTTCAGTGTAACCCTTAAGGTTGAAACTCGCATCGCCTACCAGTAAGAGATACTGCGGGGACGGTCCCGGCCAATTGTTGTAGGCGTAAGCCACCAGGGAACGGATGGCCTCCGGATGCACAATGCCGCCGTTAAAGAGCGCGTAGGAATCCGCCACATCCACCAGTTGCACCCGTAGCCCCTGGCTGCGCCGCCGTTCCACTAGAGGTTGGACGGAGGTGAAGAATTCCCTGGCAGTCAACACGATCAGATCCGCGCCCTCCCTGGGCGAGAGCAGCTCGGAGGCAGGAGAGTAAGCTCCTATCTCCGCCGGCTTGCGTGTGACGCTCGTGGCTAGATAGATATCCCCGGCCGTGGCGACATCCTCATAGATCAGGCGGTTGGCGCTATATGTGGCGTTCGTTAGACGCACTGGTCGCGTGGGGATGGTGGTCTCGTAAAGATGTACATCCCCCGCAGGGAACTCGGTCAAAGTGAAGGCGGTGTTCCCGGACAACGGAACAAGCAGAGCTAGCTCGTTATCTTCAGCTACGGGTCGGCGGCGATATTGGATCTCAAACCAGTTTAGGTAACTATCGTGCGTAGCTAGACGGATCCTCTCCAACGTGTTGCTGCCCGCTTGGATAATGCTAGCCGGGAAAGTCAAGGCGGCTTGATGTCCAATCTGGCCGTTCCAATCTGTTTCGCCGATGGGGATGCCGTTTAACACGAAACGCACCGGATGATCCGCTTCACTTCTCCCCGCTAATTCCACCAGAAAGGTAGCGCTATAAACATCTGCGGACGGGTTGGTTAGCGTGATGCCATAAGTACAAGTAGTTGATTTCATCCGTTCCCAAAACCAGGTTGCGGCGGTACCGGGGGAATCTGACCATCTGGCCCACCAAACCAGGTTCTCCTCGCGCCGGACCGTCTCCGTGTACCAGGTGAGGGGCGCGCCTCCGCCGCTGGGCGTCACATCACGGCTCGCCATCCGTAACCCGGCTGTTGACTCATCCACGGTCAGCCAATAGACGTTTTCAGCGGTGTATTTCTCTGCTTGCGCGCTACCATGGAACTTTTCTCCATAGAAGTAGAAAGCCTCGCCCGACTCAAAAGTAGCGCCGATTTCGCTATCATCCAGCGCTACCTCCTGCCCGCGCCAGAAGAGGCGATATGCAGCCGGCGCAGTGCTGGCTACGGGGACGCCAGCCACGTTCAACTCAGCATAGCTCAAGGCATAAAGACCGTCGGTGAGCACCGTCACGCGCCACACCGAACTGGGCAACGCGAGGGGCGCGGCCGGTTGAGGCAACGCGGTCAAGGTCGCTTGCAAATGTGCAGCTGGCGGTCTGGCCCACGGATCTATCGTTGGGAAATCTAATTCGGCGTCAATCTCTGGTGGGTCTACCGGCGCGGCGAATACGCCAGTCAGAGTAAAGAATAGCCATCCCGCCCCAAACAAGGCTGTAAAGATTGCTAAGTAGCGCGTAAATTTTGCTCGCATGCTCTTCTCCTAGTTCGGATTAGTTAAAAGATGAAATACCACCGATATTTTAATAAAATCATACTCTACTTTTGGGCATCTGAAAAGATAGATAGGGTGTGGGTGTGACATAGTCAAACGGCAATGCTTATTGCACTGCCGTTTGATAATTCCTAAACCTCTACGTTCGATTATAAACCCAGGCTATCCAACCCTAGGGGATCGTCATTGGGGATACCAGACGGACTACCCGCTTGCACTTCCAACTCTCCCTCATAAACAATCTCCGGTGCTTCGTACATCTCCCGCCTCCTTGATACTAAACAATAAAGTAGCTGTATCTACTTTAGATTACATTATATAACAATCTTCAAAATAATACAAGAAGAAAGAGATTGTTCAACAGGGCAATCGCATTTAGCCAAAAAGCACCTTCAAAAGATAATCCATATCCCAGCCAACTTTTAGGCGTTTGGCTTTGGTACCACAATTGGTGGTTTTTTCTCTTGTTAGCAAATTCAAGCACAGTTGCCGCATAATTGCCAGGTTCTCAGTGGCATTCCCTTTCCGTACTCGGCTCTCATCCTCCCGAAAAGCCATGTCTAAAACCCAATGGAGTTGGTTTTCGATGCCCCAGTGAGAACGCACAAAATGCAGCAGTTGTTTTGCATCTGGCGGCAAACTGGAAATAAAATAGCTTGTTTCGGTTGAGCATTTTCCGTTGAGGCAACGTTTAGCTCGTACCGTGACTAAACTTTGCAAGTCGGCTAGAGGGTCTTCAACCTCAGAAAAATGCTCTTTGAGTTCGTAAATAGCGTGCTGCTTCATAATTTTTCTCCTGCGGCAGTATGGCGTTTTGGAGAAAAATTGTACCAGATTTTTCCATATACGATCGCTCTGGGGACTACCACTTTATCCTTATGTAGATTCCCGCGTGCTTAGCTCTCTTCCAGACGACGCTCCCGTTCAGTCTCAACCCGGGCCAAGCCATTCTCTACTTCCCGCAGCGAACGTTTCATCTCTTCTTCTAGTTGACTAAGCACGGTAAAAACGTATTCGTCAGCGGCAGTCTGCATTGCGGAGGTCTTTTGCTCTGCTTGACGATAGATGGTTTTTGCCTGCTGACGAGCCTCTCTGACGATCTGATGCTCATCCCGCAACTGCTCCGCCTCGCGTTCAGCATCCATCAAAATCCGCTGCGCTTCCTCGCGTGTCTGCTGTAACAGATCTTGCCGTCGCTGGACAATTTGCTTGGCCTGCTGCACCTCGCCGGGCAAAGCCTGTTTCAATTGTCCCAGCCGGCTCCGCACTTCAACCTCGTTCACCGCCCGGCTACCCGAGAAGGGGATTTTAGGACATTCCTCCAATAAATACTGTTCAAGTCGCTGAATCAAAAATTCTATATCCATGATTCAACCTCCTCGTTAGCTGACGCTAAAAATCTGCTAGCCTTAATCACGCAGTGAGACCAACTGTATAGCTTCGTCTTGAGGTGCTGCTACCGCACGTTTGCGCAGCAATGCCTGTTGGACGTATGGCGGCACCATACTGGAGACATCGCCGCCTAACCTGAAAATTTCTTTGATAATGCTGCCGGTAAGAAATGCATATTCCTTGCGAGTCATCAGACAGATCGTCTCTATGCCCGGCGCAAGTTGGTTATTGGTCAACGCCATCTGGTACTCCAATTCGAAGTCGGAAACTACCCGTAGCCCACGCACCAGCACTTGAGCGCCGCTAGCTTGGGCAAACGCCGTCGTCAAGCCGCCATAAGGGCTTACCTCGATATTAGGAACGTCCGATAACGCCTCGCGCGCCAATTCTACCCGCACTTCCGCCGGGAACAACAATCTCTTGTTGGGCCGATTGTAAACTGCCACAATCAAATGGTCAAAGAGCGTCGCTGCTCGTCTGGCAATATCAATGTGCCCCCAATGTACCGGATCAAATGAACCAGGATAGATGGCTATACGCTGAGTCGTCAACTAACGTCTCCTGCTAACCCTCTCGGATTCCAGAGTTCGGCAACCCGGCGCGCCAAACCGCGATGCTCCGGGCGCGATAAATCGCTATCGGCGGCCAATAACGCTTGAGCCACCTCCCGTACCTCGTGCAATAACCGCGTATCGCGCGCCTGCATCGCCAGAGGTAACTCGGGGAAACCGCTCTGGCGCGTGCCTAAGAACTCGCCGGGACCGCGCATCGCTAGATCTTTCTCGGCCAACACAAACCCGTCGTTAGTAGCTTCTAACGCCTGTAACCGTTCTGCGGCCCGCTCAGAAGCGTTCTGGGCCAAGAGCAGACAATAAGACTGTTGCGCACCACGTCCCACTCGTCCCCGGAACTGATGCAACTGCGAGAGACCAAACCTTTCCGCCCCATCAATCAACATGACGGTAGCATTCGGCACATCTACCCCCACTTCGACTACAGAAGTGGCGACTAAAACATCCAATTCCCCGCGCACAAAAGCTGACATTCTCGCTTCTTTCTCCGCACCACGCATCCGGCCATGGAGTAACCCCACTCGCAAATCTGGGAAAACCTCTTTCTGTAACCGCTCGTATTCCACCACCGCCGCGCGCGCCTCAATCTTCTCCGATTCCTCAACCAACGGGTAGATGATAAATGCCTGCCGGCCCTGAGCTACCTCTTTGCAGATAAAAGAGTAAGCGCGTTCACGCTGGCGCGGGGCCAAGACGCGCGTCTGGATCGGTTGGCGACCTGGCGGTAGTTCGTCCAGCACCGAGACATCCAAATGCCCCCAGAGCGTCAGTTCCAAAGACCTGGGGATGGGCGTCGCAGTCATCGCCAATAGATGGGGATTGTAGCCCTTCTGTCGCAGTGCCGCGCGTTGCTCAACTCCAAAGCGATGTTGCTCATCCACCACCACTAACGCCAACTCATCAAACTCCACCGCTTCCTGAATCAAAGCATGGGTTCCCACCACAATTTGAATAGCTCCGTCAGCCAGCCCGGCGTAAATCTCCACCCGGTCTTCCCTGGAGACGCTCCCGGTCAACAAACGCAGCTCAGGATGTGGCTCCGGGAAGACGGCGAATAACTGATAGAGACTCCGATAGTGCTGTTCGGCCAAAATTTCAGTGGGTGCCATCATGGCCGCTTGATACCCCGCCAGCGTCACCATAGCCATCAAAATCGCAGCCACCACCGTCTTGCCGGCACCCACGTCGCCCTGCAAGAGCCGGTTCATAGGTCTTCCAGAAGCCAAATCGGCCATCATCTCATTCAATGAACGCCGTTGTGCTGCTGTCAATCCGTAAGGCAGTGCTGCCGCTAGTGCCGTCAGATATTCCAAAGGCGGCTTGACCTCTCGACCCGGCACCGATCGCCACTGCTGCTTCTGGCTCAACAAGCCCAACTGCAAGTAAAGCGTCTCCTCAAAGACTAACCGCCGCCGCGCCGCTTTAAGTTGGGCATCGTCCTGCGGGAAGTGAATCCCCCACAACGCTTGTTCCGCAGATAAAAGTTGCTGCTTCTGGCGCAAATACTTGGGCAGCGGATCAGGTAGCCGTGCTGCCCAAGTGCTCAACGTCTGGCGCATCAGCTTCCGCAGCCAGTTAGCAGATAGTCCCTCAGTCAAAGGATAAATAGGTAATATTTGCGGAACACCCAGATCGTCCCGCCCCAGCCGTTCCCATTGCGGAGAATTCATCGTCAGACGACCTAGATACTCATCCACTTTGCCGCGCACCCGGAGCTGCATTCCGGGTTTGATGCTACCCTGCAGATAGGGCTGATTGAACCAGGTAACTTCCAACGTGCCGGTATCATCAGATAAAATCGCATGGAACAGACTGCGCCCGCTGCGCGTCTCCCGCACCCCAGCCTCCCAAACCGCAGCGAGCAAGGTCACGCGCTCCCCGTACTTCAAATGATCAATCGTTTTAAGCTGTGAATAATCCTCGTACCGGTGGGGATAGAGAGCCAACAAATCGCCAATCGTCTGCGCGCCTATCTTGGCCAGCAACTGAGCGCGTTTTTCGCCTACCCCCGGCAACAAATCCGTCGTAGCGCGCAGCCCCTGCCCTGCCAGCGGCGATTTACGCGGCGCAGCTGCCACGGGAGCTGGCGGCGGAGCGACCACCCTGGCCTCCGGGGCCGCTTCTCCCGGAGCCAACAGATCCCACAAACACTGCCAACGTTCTGGGCGTGAGGCAGCCGGCCCGGCGCTATACTCTGCCATCCCTTGCGCGACCTCGGCCACCCAATCTAACCGTTCCGCACTATAAGCCTGCGTAGCCTGTTTTCGCCACGTTCCCACATACCGCACCAAACCGCCCGCGACGGCCCTATCTTGAAATCCGTAATCCTGTTTCTCCAAAGTAAGCATCTTCTTCAGAGTTTCTAAAGGCTCACCCATGTACTCACCCCACAGCATCCATCTCGTTTAGTCAACTACCAACCGGCGCCCGCGATTTATACGCCACGTTTTTATTTTTCAATCAAATATCACGGCGGCCACCACCACTGATTCTCTGTACTGACCACCCTTCAACCCCGCCACGTTGGGACTGGAAGAGCCATCCGTTCTGCTGTCCGCGCTCCAGGCTACCCCAGAGCCGGGACTCACCAATGCCGCTGCGCACCCTCCGCTAGTATCAAGGCCACGCCCATCCCCCCCGGCCCGACATGTGTCCCAAAAACGGGGCCGGCTTCCACTACTGGCAATTTTCCGCCCGGAGCGTAAGGTGACATTTCTGCTTGTAACGCCCGCCAATTCGCTTCCGGTAGAGCGCTATGCAACAACACCAGACGTTCTAGGGTGCCGGCCTCGGCGACCTGGCGGAGCAACCATTTGCGTGCCTGTTGGTGAGTACGTACCCGTCCCAGCAAACGCGCCTCGCCCGCATGAAAAACTATCAAGGGCTTGATGTTTAACCACTGTCCCAGCTGCGATTTGGCCCAGCTCACGCGGCCACTACGCCGCAGATACTCCAACGTATCCAACACCCCGAGGACATACGTGCGGCGGCGCAATGCAGTTACTAGCTGCTGCGCCTCTGCCACCGTCGCTCCCTGGGCGAGAGCTCCCGCCACCGCTTGCGCCAGAACACCCAATCCCATCGAAATTTGGCCACTTTCCCACAAATGCACTCGTGCTCCACCCAACTCCCGGGCCGCCAACTGCGCGTTAGCCCGCGTGCTGCTGAGTGAGTTCGCCAAAAAGAGCGCGATAATATCCTCCGCCCCCTCCGCCACCAGCTCCTCGTAGAGTGCTAAAATCTCCCCAACGCCCGGCGCGGCCGTCTGCGGCAGCTCCCTACTTCGCGCTAACCGTTGATAGAACCAACTGGGGGTCAATGTCCCATCATCACGATAAGCCAGCCCCTCCAGCGAAAAATGCAGCGGGAGGACCTTGATCCCCCCACGTTGTGCAATTTCTGCTGGTAGATCCGAGGCGCTATCGGTAACTACGCGGATACGCCGGTTCACCTAGCCCTACTACCCTCGTAAACTACCAACCCTAATCCACTTGGTCCTACATGCGAAGCCAGAATGGGATCATAATGAATCGTGGAGAAATTAATCCCTGGCAGGATCTCTTCCAATTCCGCGCGCAACTCAGCGGCCTCGGCTGCAATTTCTGGCCCGGCTCCTTTGAGGATCACCAATTCCCTGATATTTGAAAATTCAGAGACAAATTCATCCAATCTATCCAGGGCTTTCGAGGCAGATCTGCTTTTTTCCAGCGGCATGATATCCCCTCTTTCGATCTCCATAAAGGGATGGATACCCAAAAAGGAACCTAAAATGGCTTGCATGGCGCTCAACCGGCCGCTGCGTTGCAGGTACTCCAACGTGTGTGAAATCATCGCCACGTACAAGTGCGGCATCATCCCCCGTAATTGGCGCACAATCGCCGACAAAGGTAGCACGTCTTCCTGTAACAGTATTCCCGCCCGCTCCACCAAGACCCCCAATCCCATTGAGATTGTCTCAGAATCCAAAATAAGAATGTCACAACGGCCCATAAAGTCTTGCGCGCCCAGACGCGCATTTTCTAGCACCGGGCTTAATTGTCCAGAGGAGAGAATTAGCAACATTTTGTTAGTACGATAGAGGGTTCGCGCAAACACTGCCCGAAAATCGTCCGGCGAGGGGCCAATAATCTGCACCTCTTGCCGCTGCGCCACCAAATCGGATAACAGCTCAACATGTCCCTTGACCTGCTGATCGTAAATATACGTTTTCTGCCCCACTTGTGCCACAATCGGGAGGCTAATCACCCCCAACTCGCGTAACCGCTCGGGGGGTAGAAAAGCAGTACCGTCAGTAATCAATTGTACTTGGCTCACTTCCGCTCCTCTATGGAACTTTTATTTCCGAACAACCTAAGTATCACAATTTCTCGTTATTCAATCGAGAGCAAGTAAGGATAATGTGGTTGCCCACCAGAGATAACTTCAAACTCCAGCTCTGGATACTCTGAACGTAACGCTGTCGTCAGTGACTCAGCGGAGGCGGCGGTCACCTGGTCTCCAAAATAAAGCGTAATAAGCTCGCGGCTCTCAATATCTGCCAAAACTAAGAGCCGGCTGACGACCTCTTCAAAAGATTTACCAGCGGCGATCATTTTACCGTCCAGCAAACCGATGGCATCTCCCTCCTGCACCTCCACCCCGTCAATGGTAGCACTACGCACCGCCTGAGTCACCTCGCCGGCAACGATCTCCTGCGCGGCCTCTCCCATGGCGGTTGCATTTTCGGCCAGTGTCGCTTGAGGATTTATAAAGAGCAATGCTCCCACACCTTGAACCATGCTGCGAGTGGGAACCACCGCGACCTCTTTCTCACTCATCTTAGCCGCTTGCTCCGCGGCCATGAAGATGTTCTTGTTATTGGGGAGCACAATAGACTTGTCGGTCGGTAACTGGTCAAGCGCTGCTATGATATCTGCAGTGCTGGGATTCATGGTTTGTCCACCCTGCACCACTGCCGCCGCCCCCAGGCTCTGGAAGATCTGCACCATGCCCTCACCCGCAGCTACTGCCACCACTCCTATATCCTGTGGCGCCAAATTTACCGCCGGAGGAGCGGTTATCACTTTAACTGGCCCCACCACGGGAGGGGCAGTACGTCCGGCGATGAATTCCTGGTATTGGGCCTGCATGTTTTCCACCACCACATCCCGTAGCGACCCTTGCTCTATCCCATAACTAATCGGTATTCCCGGATCAGGCACATGTACATGTACTTTGATGGTCTGAGAATCACCCACTACTAGCGGGCAATCTCCCAGCGCCTCAATCCCCGCACGGATGCTGGTCACATCCATATCCTGTCCGCGGATAATGAACTGTACATCGTAAGGATAAGCACTATCAAAATGAATATGCTCATGTCCATGATCAACATCTAACTGCCCGGCGGTGGAGAGATCCACTACCTGCGAAAGGCGTTCATCCTCGGCCATTTCTGTCCCCATGACCGAGTGCCACATCCCTTCAAAAATCACCACTAAACCCTGCCCGCCAGCATCTACCACGCCAGCCTCGCGCAACACGGCTAATAGCGAGGGGGTACGTGACTCACTGGCTTGGGCGGCATGTACCAGCCGCTCAAAAAACTCACGCATATCGATCGCGTCTCTAGCAACTAACTCCATTTCAGTGGCCGTCTCACGGATGACCGTGAGGATGGTGCCCTCAACCGGCTTCACCACCCCTTTGTAGGCTGTATCTGAAGCTGCCCTAAACGCAGCCGCCAATCCCGGCACGTTCACGCTAGTCTTATCAACCAGCCCCCTAGCCAACCCACGCCATATCTGAGAAAGAATTACTCCGGAGTTACCACGTGCCCCCATCAGAGCACCGTAAGCCACTTTTTCCGCTATCACCCCGATCTCCTGCTGTGGAAGATTTTCTATCTCTCCCCAGGCCGAAGTCATAGTCAACATCATGTTGGTGCCAGTATCACCATCCGGCACTGGAAAAACATTCAAGGCGTTGATGGCTTCTTTGTGTTGCCGTAGTCTAGCTAGCGCAGCTTTCACCATCCATTTTAGATCTTGGCCATTCAAGGCCGTATATTCCTCATGCATAGCCACAATTCACCACCTCTCTACTCCTCATCGCTGACCCGGAGTGCCTGCACATGCACATTCACCGCTTCCACGGGCATCTCCAACGCCTTTTCTACTTGATATCGCACTACATTTTTTACACTATGAGCCACGCTAGCAATGCGCGTCCCGTATTCTACCACAACGTAGACATTGATAACGATCATTTTGTTGCGCACACGGATCTCTACCCCTCGCTTACGATCAGCTGAGAGTAGATCGGCTAACTCTGCCGCAAAGTTTTTAGGGACGGTTCCCACCACCCCATAACACCTTTGTACCGCCTCATTAACAATCGAAGAAATCGCCACTGGCGAGACTTCAATCTTCCCGTGAGGTTGAATTTGCTCACTCATTTTTTACACCCTCCTAGTTGCTCTTTATTCCGTATATGGTATTATGTTGGCACAGAAATACAAGAGGTGAAATTACTATGGCAAAATGTGAAATTTGTGGAAAAGGTACTAAATTTGGTCGCAGTGTAAGTTACTCCAAGAAAGCTACCAACCGTAGATTTAAGGCCAATATCCAACATAAGCGCGTGATGCTGGATGGCCGGATGCAACGTATTCACATCTGCACCAAGTGTCTACGCACCCTGACCAAAAACCAAGCGGGATAAATTAAATTGTCCTCCTCAATAAAACAGCTCCGTCTAATCGACGGGGCTGTTTGTGGTTTCCCAGACAGCCTACTATTCTCGCGGTATCGCATTGCGTAAATTGGTAATAGCTTGCGTTATTCCCAATGGCGATCTGAAGATTGCCGAACCGGCTACCAACGTATCCGCCCCCGCCGCAACCACCAAAGGGGCAGTCTGGACATCAATGCCCCCATCCACCGAGAGCCAAGCCGCACTCTGAGTCGCTGCTAGCCAACCCCGTAGCTTGCTAATTTTAGGCAGCATCTCAGTTATAAATTGTTGCCCCCCAAAGCCAGGATTGACGGTCATCACTAAGATCAAATCAAGCTCGGGCAGCAGGTACTGCAATACCTGCTCGCTCGTCGCCGGATTGAGCACCACGCCAGCTTTGGCGCCTAGCTCCCGGATCTGGCAGAGCGTGCGATGCAAATGCAGGGTGGCTTCTGGATGCACCGATATCCAATCCGCCCCAGCCTGGACAAAAGCCGCCAAATAACGCGCTGGACGCGCAATCATCAGATGCACATCCAAGGGCAAAGTCGTGACTTGGCGAATCGCCTTCACCACCGGAATACCAATACTGATATTCGGCACGAATTGCCCATCCATCACGTCAATGTGGATTAGATCGGCGCCCGCGGCTTCGGCGGTGCGCACTGCCAGCCCGATCTCGGCAAAATCGGCGGCCAGAATTGACGGGGCAATATGTATCCGGTTATTCATGATTTGGTATGATACAATGGATAGAAGAAAAGGCAACCCTTGTTCTATCTCGACACACACCCGCTACTTAGAATTCGGCTAATGCTCTTCTCGCTCTGCATTAAGAACAAAATCGTTACAAAGATGTTAAAAAAGCGCGCAGGTATTGACATGTACTGCAAAAAATAGTAACATAGAGAGTAGGAAAAAAGACGCGCACGCGCTTCTTCAACCTAACATTTTTAGCAAATTAAATTAAGGAGAAACCAATGTTTCGCCAACGCATACAAGAGCACTATGAAGAATTGACCCCTCGTTTTAGAACTCTAGCTGATTTCGTTTTAGAGAACACCCTCGATGTTGGGTTTCTCACTGCCACGTCCCTGGCACGTCGCGTCGGTGTAGATCCGGCCACCGTAGTCCGCTTCTCGCAAGAGATAGGTTATTCTGGCTATAGAGAGCTATCCATCGAGATTAAAGAGTATGTCAACCAGGAGCTAGCTCTACGCTATAAAAGCGGCGATCCTGAAGCTGAAGGTTTAGCGGGAGAAATCGCGGTCTTGGCGGATGAACTCAGTGATCGCATTCTTAGCTTTAAGTCCGAAACCGCGCAGATCGTTGCGGCCGTGGAGGTTTTGCAGCAAGCAGACCGCATCTTTGTCGCCAGCGAGGGTGAGAGTTACGGGCTAGCGGCTCTCTGGGCCAATTATTTGCGCATTATTGGCCTCCAGGCTTCCGCCATTTCTGTCAATGCGGCTCAGGCAGCATTGACACTCCGCGACGCTGATCCCGGCGATCTGATCTTTGCTATCTCGCTAGGCTTGGATCCAGATGTGGATTTAGGGCACCTGTTACATAACGCGCAGCAGAGAGCACTCCACACCATCAGCATAACCACCAACGCCACGCTCTTGCCGGCCCGGCAGGCAGATCTAAACCTCACTGTGCCCGCCGAAACTCCCGCCGGATACCCTTCTTTTGATACCTTGATGGGGTTGCTCTCGCTGATTTGGCAGGCGTTACTCAAAGCAGACGTGGAGCGTAGCCAAACTAGCATCAAGGACCTGCTAACCACGCTTAACTCACTCGTTGCAGAACAAGCAGAGATACCGCCTTACGACATCGCCACTACCATGCGCCTCTGGAATCAAACCCCAGAAAAGTGAGGTAAACAAAATGGAGGCCGCTCCTGGGAGCGGCCTCCATGGGTATGCTTGTGCCCCTTTCAATCACGGAGTGGTAGTTCATCAAACGAACGCGGCCAACTCTCCGTGTAAAACTTCAAGTAATTGGGAAGGCCTAACTTCCATAATCTGTCCACATGCGCCCCTTCACCCGTTTGGTATTGCACAGCAGCCTCCTGCGCCACCAAAAGATCGTATAATTGCACCGTACTCTGACGGGCCCAATCGACATCACCGGCGCTAAGGTAGATATGCTGCCCGGCAGCACCATCTGCAGCCAGGAGAAATGGGTCGTAGGCCGGCAGCGCGTGATTGACCGATAATGCCGGACTATGCCCCCCCACAATACCAAATATATCAGGATTGCGTAGCCCGATCTCCAAAGACCAGACGCCCCCCCGCGAAATACCTCCAATGGCGCGCCCCTCGGCAGCCTGCCAAGTACGGTAATTCGTATCAATCAAGGGAACCAGTTCTTCCACTACCATCCCCTCCACGGAATTACTACCGCCACTAGAGTTCACGTACAGCCCATAAGGATTGACCACGCCCGGCATCACGGCAATGAAAGGGCCGGTCAGCTGGCTGACGATCCATTCATCAGCAATTCTTTCTATCCCCAACCCGACCCAATGCTGTTCATTCATAGGCCATCCATGGAGCAAGTAGAGCACCGGGAAATTACGATCTCTGGAATAGACATAGCAAGGCGGTAGATGCACCAAGTAACGTATTTCCTCTCCTGCCAGCGCTTGGCTGAAGAAAGACCCCTCGCGCGTCTGCCCGTTGGGCAAGGAGCAGACGAAAGGTGTCGCGGTAGGCGTAGGGGTAGGCATAGCAGTTTTAGTGGGAACCAAAGTAGGCGTTGCGGTGGGAGTAGCGGTAGGGGTGAAAGTACAGGTAGGACTGGGGGTAGCTGATAGCTCAGCCGCAACCACCATCGTCTCCGCATCATTAGCTACGTCGTCGCGCTGACACGCGACCAACAGACAAGCTAGCACGATAAAATAAATCCATTTATAATTCTGTAACAAGTGGAAATTCCTCTATTCGCTAATTCCTGCTATTCAATAAAAACGTTACACTCAACAGAGAGCCATTCTAATAGCAACTAACTGCCCGCTAAAGAAACGCTTGCGGCCACAGTTCTCCAGGTATCCTTATTCGCTTAAAGCTCGTGGCGCTTCCAGCAACACCGGTAGACCACGCGCCAAACAGAAAGCTACCGCCACCCAGGCAGCGATCTGGGCAGGAAGGTAGAGTGTCTCTCCCCACGAATTGCCGATATTTTGCAGCGCATGCACCACGGCCAAGAGTGCAAACGCCATCACTTTGATGACTGCATAGGGTGTCCGCAGCCACGGGGAGCTAACGAGGAAACGACCCAGCGGTGATTGCAACAGCTCAAACGGCTTGAGGCCCCGTGCCGGCGCCACCGAGCGAATCGCATCTACAAAGGTGCCCCGCACCAGAATCACCACGGGAATCACCAGCGGGATAAGCCCCAACTGCGCGAAAGTCACCCAGAGCACATACTCCACAGCACGATCGGACGCGATGTCCAACACGCTGCCCAGTATGCTCTCCTCGCCACGCTTGCGGGCCAGATAGCCATCCAGGGTATCCATCAGAATCAGAATCAAAATCGCAGGGACAGCAATTTGTCGCGCCCAGGTTGCAGGAGAATATAGCAGCAGGAGGATGACAAATAACAACGGGATACGTGATAACGTAATTTTGTTGGCTAACATGTTTAGACTACTCTCCTTGTTCCAAAAGCGGCTTAGCAGGACTACCGGGCAACAACCCGGCTTGCCAGAGTTTGGCAAGCCCCCGCACCGCTAAAACTGGGCGCAAGTTGGCTTTGGCCGGCACCGCATCCGCGTAAAGCACCTCCGCCCAGGATGGCACTTGCAATTCCCGGTACGACCACTGCTCACGCGCCAAGAAATCCCCCAGGGATTCTCTCTCGATTCTGACGATTCCGGCGGTCTGAGGAGCGACCGGAGGTTCCGCCAGTTGCAAGAAGTAGATCGCTTGGACTAGGGCATCGGGCATTTTTGCTCCACCCAGCCGGGGCGCGGTGAGAATGATAATATGCGGAGCATCAGGTTGCTGCTGCCAGGTTCCGCCCGGCAACAGCGCGTATTGTTCGCTTTCCAGTAGATAGGTGCTCCCGCCGGGGAGAAATTGCGGCTCGCTACCCCAAGTCTCCCTAATATAACTCAAGAGGATATCCAGCGGCGAGCCAGGAGCAGCCCGCAAACGCACCTGTGCCCCACGCACCCCCACAGTCAGTTTGCCGCCGGGGGGATTGACCCAGTAACGGCGAGGGCTTAGTTCAAAGTAATACGCGGCTTCATCATAAGCGATACCAGATAACGATAAGAGCCGCAGCTCGCGACCCTTCAACGAGGGATGCTCAGATTGTTGAAAAATTGGAAAAACGCCAAAGAAATCCACCGGTATTTACTCCTTTCCAAAAACGATAGGTAGCTAATGGGTTACGGCAACTTAAATCCTAGCACGCGCTCGGAGCGCGCTGCTGATAGGTAGAGCTGCTCCTTTGCTGAGACCGCAATGCCAGCTGGAAAGAACAGGGTGCCCTCGCCACTAAGCGCGGTCAAGAAAACCCCTTGGGCATCAAAGGAGAGGATACGATTATGGGTAAAGTCGGTCAGGTAAACGTTGCTCTGGCTATCTAAAGCCAGATAGGGTTTCACTTCGGGATTGGCGATCTCCCAACCGGCCACTTTCCATTGGCGTAGGAATTCCCCGGTGCTGGTGAAGACCTGTACGCGCTCGTTCCAAGTATCGACGACGTAAACTTCCCCAGCCGCGTTGACTGCAATGCCTACCGGCTCATTCAACTGCCCCGGGGCACTCCCCGCGCCGCCAAACTCCCGCAAAAAGACGCCCTCGGCATCAAAAACCTGCACGCGCTTATTCCCGGTATTGGTGACGTAGAGTTCCCCTTCTGGCCCGACAGCGACCCCGCGCGGCCCGTAGAAGGCGCTCTGTCCATTGGGATCACCGACTGGGTATTCTCCGTAGGTTCCCCAGCTCAACAAGTATTTGCCCTGTGCATCAAATTTCTGAATACGGTGGTTCCAAGTATCCGCCACGTAAAGGTTGCCGGCGTCGTCCAATACCAGATCACCTGGCTCCTGGAACTGCCCAGGCGCGGCGCCTTGCTCGCCCCAGAAGTGCAATACATCGCCCTGCTGATTGACGTGCCAGATACGATGATTCGCCGCGTCGGCCACGTAGAGCGTGCCATCCGCAGCGACCGTCAAGCCACGCGGTTGCGCCGCGGGCAATGCGATAGCAGCCTTCAGCGGGAACACGCCATTGGCTTGCGCGTAGGGGTCAGGAAGAGCGGTCGGTTGCGGGAGAGCCGCGGCCTCCAGCTCGCTGCCCAACCGGTAGCCCCAAACTTCGCTGGCCAGATCGCGGCGCACATAGAGGCGAAATTCGCTGCGATTGGGCCACTCCTTAAGCGTGATAGATTTATCCTCAGCCGCCGCGTAACGCCGGTAATCACGCTCCCAAATAATATCCCAGAGACCGGCTCGAATTTCCGGATTGGAAAGAGCTGTGCGCAGACGCTCCCACGTCAAGCCGTAGTAGTCCTGAATCGGCCACCAGAGAAATTTATAATCAAAATGCAGATAGTCGTTCCCCACAATGGCACCCACTTTTTCCCATTGCTCCGAGCCGGCGATTATCGCCGGACATTCCTTGAGCGTTTCTGCCTGCGGATCGGCCCCGTAAAAATGAGCATTAGGATAAGCCACCATATACCAAGCAAAAGGCCAAGATCCATGTTCCCCATAAGCAATTTTAATATCATGGGGCGCGCCGGTCGTGCGCCAGGAGATATCTGCGATCTGTTCCAGTGCTATTTTGACATCCGGGGCTGCGTGGGCATAGACCAGGAACTCCTTCGCCAGGTCGTAGTTCTTAAAATTAGCCGTCACCATAGTGCGAGTAGTGATTAGTGCACCGGCGACAAACAACAATCCGACGGCCACTCGGAGAGCCTCGCCCCACCCGGTGCGCCGGACAGCCCATAGCAACAACACCAAGAAGAGCGTCGCGCCCACCAGCCCGCTGAAGACTTGCCCTAACTGCTGTAGTTGCGCTAAACTAAGTCCCGCCGCCGAACTGCCCGCCGTGGAGAGCTCGCCAAACACTCCCCACGACGAGGCCAAGACCGCCAAACCGGCAGTACTCAAGAGCATGGCAACCGGCAGGAGCCAACCGCGCCATTCCCGCAGCTGCGCCCAGTCCAGCCCCGCCATCACGCGCCCGATTCCCCACGCAGCCAGAAAGATGCTTGGTAGCGCGATATGCACCATCAGCCAGGGCATCTTCTCGCCGGCATAAGTGTAGCCCAGCCAAGACAGTATGGTCCAACCCAATAGAAAAAGCGGCACAAAGCGCTCGAGAGCTAACGGTCCCGCGAAAGGTGCGGGTGGAGATTCTGGCTGCTCCGTGTGGGGGGAGCGTGCAGTGAAGAGTTCTGTCAAAGCTCCCACCCCGCCGCCGAACGCAAAAAGTAGCGGCAGATATTCATAAAGCGGGGTCATCAGCAAATAATAATATCCTGGTTGCCCGCCCCGCTCGACGCCCTGCTGGGCGAGCCAATAGGCTAATGCTCCGACCAGGCCACTCAATATGCCGAGGGCATTGGTGAAGATAGTGGTGTAGAAAACTAAAATAATCCCGTAGTGGAGCGCGGCGATCGCCGACCAGCGCTGAACGTCCCACCAGAGACCTAACAGGATAGAACCAAGTAGCGCCAACAAAACAGTTGCCACGGTAATGAGCAAATCCGGCCCCAGCAAACCGGCCACATTGCCCCCAGTCAACGCATTGTAGAGCGTCAACATATCCCCGCCGGCCAGATAGATGAGCACCGCCGAACCAAGCGGCAACGTCAATGTACCTAAAACCA
>JAYELZ010000112.1:0-3713 GCA_034717835.1 Chloroflexota bacterium | reverse complement strand
GTAGAGGTCCGCGGTTCGAATCCGCGCGCCCCGACAGTTTATAAAAAATGTCTGGTATTATTGTGAATAACAATATGCTGGGCATTTTTTGTTACCTCCTTATAGTAAGTAGACGCTTGATTTCGTCCAGTTCCGCCTTGAGACTCTCCATAGAGAAAGATTTGGCGGGTGTTTCAGATAATTGCAGATAAGCGGAACGCACGGTTTCCGAAGTGGGCGCGAGGTAAATATCGGTAACGTCTGCGGGACTGTGCATCAGGTTGAACCGGATGGCCTCGCGACAACTGGGATGATGCGAATGTTGCCTGACATAGATGGCGTGCCCATGACGGAGTAGATGTGGTCGGCGGTAGGGGATGTTGACCAGTGCGCATAGGCGTCGAAGCCCCGCGCGCATGCGTTGCGTCAGGCTGTGACTTGCTTCTTCGTCGCCCCTTAGCGCGGTCCCGTCAGAAGTCAAAGGGGCGTACCAGAGTGCAGTTTTGGGAAGTTGGGCTCTAACGAGGGAGTCCCAGGCCTTGATAATAGCGATCAAAGAAGGGATGGGGGTTAAGAACGTGGTCTGAGCCTTGCTGAATTTTGTCCGCACCCCGAGGGTGGGCCACTGACTGATTTCAGGAGGATTGGTCGTTAGGTCCACGGCCTGAATAGGCATACTCACAAAAGCGTCAATGCGCATGGCAGAGGCAAAGAGCATCGCTACTCCAGCCTGATCGCGAAAGTCGGTGAATGTTATTCTCCTGTTAGGGAGCGCAATGATTTTTTCAACTTCTTCAAGGGTGTATGGATTTCGCCGTTTTAGCTCTTGGGGCAGATGACGAACTCGCAAGGTATCAATCCAGCTAAGTATCATTTTTGGTTTGAAGTGGCGGGGATGTTTCTGAACGCCCCACCGCAAAAGACCTTGTGTGGTTTCCAGGACTTTTTTGATGCCGTTCGACGAGAGATCTGTATCATCTCTTAGATATGCGGGCAAGGTCGGGCGAACTTCATAGCCTTTGAAAAAGGAAACATCGCCTGCCCATTGAAGTGAATGTTTTAAACTGGTTTTATACCTTTTGATAGTTGAAGACTTTAAAAGGTAAACCTCTTCTTTATACTGAAGGTATTCTTGCACATATACGTAGTTTTGGCGGTTGATCACTTTTTCCTCCTTGCGCGAGCGCGGTTAACTGTGGTGCCGCAGGTAGGACACGTGCCGGAGACTATCTCAAGGTAACGGTTTGTGGGCTTTACACTGAAGGGGGGCTGCATGGTAACAGGAGCGTTGCAGCGGCAACACCAAGCTTCACCAGGCGCCAAATGCACCGTAGGGGGGCGGTTCTCTTGATACCAGCTCGCCAGCGCCGCACCGTTTATCAAGATGTGGTTTCTGCTGTCTCGACGATGGGGAGCACCTCAGGTGGCTGGACATCCAGAAAAATCAAACTATCTGTGGTGGCAAATTTTGGGTACAAGTCGAGCTCCTGGTGTAACACCTGCAATACTGCTGGAAACAGTGGGTCTGGTATTGCCGGGGACTCAAGCGGCAGTGGAACGTTTGCAGTCTGGCGTGGGGGCGCTGTGCAGAATGGGCAGCACTGAGGCAGCATACGCATTAGTCAACTGGTTGCTGCGAGAGGCGCAAGGACAGGATGAGAAGCATCTCCGCAGTTGGCGTGATGCTTTGGGCAAGGCGTTGGAGGAATGGCAGGGTAGCGCCATTGACCTGTGGGGAGCGGCAGAGGCTCTATTGAAACCTGCAACGCCTCTTGCATTATGGTATGGGTATGTAGTGGGAGCGATGCGGGCAACTGGGGCCGAGGGGGCAGTGCATCTTGTTGCACTGGCGGAGAAAATAGAGACCGAGTGGGATGCTGAGATGTGGACCCTCGCTGGCGGCATGTTGAAAGTTTATGGTGATGAGCGCGTGGTGGAGCCAGTAATACAATTGGTGATTAAGGCCCACCGGACACGAGAAAAAACCTTCAATCCGGAAGACGAAAAGACGATTAAGGTGGCAACCAAAGAGAACGAAGAAACCTGGGCGCTTCACCAACGTTGGTATGCTTTAAAGGCTCAGGAATACTATTTTCTCACCGCTTTGACTGGAGAGGAGGGACATGCAGGTATTCTGTGGCGATTACCAGCGGGGATGACAGTGGAATATCTGCGCCGTACCGATTTGCCCGACTATGTGAGCAACATTATTGTGGTCTTCATTCTGCAATGGCGCGATGAACCCGCGGTTCAATCATTGGGGAAGATGTGGCGGGAACACGCCGAGCGAGAGGGGAATCTCGATTTACTGCAGTCAGCATTGTATCTGTTGCCCGATGCCACCGACGGCGAATTGCACGGTTGGCTTAAGGATGAGCTGCTGCAAGAAGCGGCGCTCGGCTTGGCGACACAGCTGGGCCGTTGGGAACTTGCCCGACCCGTAGTGGAATCCGTGCTTCATCAAGACGGGTATAATCCGTGGGTTTGGGATGCGATAGAACGCGCGGCTCGCGCGAATGTGACTGAGTGGTTGCCAATGTTATTGCAGGCATACATGGCAGATGAGAGATGGTTGTTGACAGCGGCGTTGCAGTATTTTCCCGCCGAGGCGATAGATACCGCGCTGCCTGCGGTGTTGGACAAAATTAATGTAGATAAGAAGGCCTTCCGCGCACTTTGGGTGTTGGGTACCCCGGAAGCATTGCGAAGAGTCCTGACAAAAATAGAGCGTAATTTCCCGAATTCGGTGAAGAGACCTTGCGCCACCTTTCGAGAAGCATCGTGGCCGGTGTTGGCGGATTGGATAACGAGGGCCGATCCCAAATTGTATGAAGTGGCACGGTGGAAAGCATTCACCACGTTTCAGGGGTGGTGGCCTAATCGTATAGTTTGGCCGGTGGGTGTGGCACAATTTTTCTTTTCGCGAGTAGATGACAGTGACAAGGATGTGCGTGAGCAGGCAATGGGAATTTTGAACCACGCTATTCGGGCCGCTTCTTCTCACGTGTGGGCAGGGCAGGAAAGCGCTTATGTAACAATGTTGATATCTTTTGTCTCGGATGGAACGCTGAGACAGCGACGCATGGCTGTGCGGTGGTTGGCGCAGATAGAGCATCCGGCTGCCAGGGAGGCATTGGATACGAGCACGTTGCGGCGCTTCTTATGGGATCCAGATCTCGTTAGGGTAACTTTGGACTACGTTGGCACCCATGAGCGGCAGGGTTTGCTGTCGGATATGAAAGCACTGTGGAAGCATTGGGCGGATGAAATACGGGAACTTGACCGTAGCGCAGTGTGGGATGGGGAACAAGGAGTGCGGGTAGTGACGGGTGAAGCGGCGGGGCGCGCCAGTACAATTTCCGCTAACCAAATGGAGATGGTCAGCACATTGATCCGGTTAGGCGAAGGGGATGAAGTATTACTGGCTACTGTTCATCGCGAAGGGGTAATAGAAGACGGTGCATGGTTGGATGCGCCATCGTTGCGAGCGGCGGCAGGGCTGATAAGGTGGCCGAGGTATCTGCCGACGTTGGTGAAAACTGTCTTGGACAGTGAGCAGCTGGAGCCGATGTATATTATCGGCGCAATTATGGCGCAGCGGTTGTTACTTGTGCCCCACCCAGAAGGCGGTTGGGGCGTGCGTAAGGGCGCGGTATCAATGACGCCGGAAGAATGGGCACAATGCTCAGAGTCCCCCGAGGCACGCCCTCGATGAAATCTTGATTTGTTCTCTT
>JAYELZ010000111.1:0-3732 GCA_034717835.1 Chloroflexota bacterium | reverse complement strand
TTCTCTTACCTGCGCGGCATCTGGGCGGCGCGCACGGCCGAGGGCATCACCGTCCGGTTACGAAACTATCTCTTCGATCATGTCCAGCGGCTGACCTTCACCTACCATGACCACGCGAAGACCGGCGGCTTGATTCAGCGCGCGACCTCAGACGTTGATACCTTGCGCCGCTTCTATGCGGATCAGGCCGTCGGCATCGGGCGGATTATAGCGCTCTTCGCCATCAACTGGGTGATGGTGCTGCGGATGAACACCCGCTTGGGGTGGTTATCCGTGGTGATTATGCCCGTGGTGTTGGTCATGTCCTACTTCTTCTTTGGCAAGGTTTCTAAGGCTTATGAGCGGTATCAAGAACAGGAAGCTAAACTTTCGACCATCTTGCAGGAAAATATAAGCGGCGTGCGGGTGGTGAAAGCCTTTGCGCGGCAACGCTATGAGATCGATAAATTTGAGGGGGAAAATAAGGAGAAATATCGGCGCGGCAAGCGGCTCCTCGTGATGCACTCTCTCTACTGGCCCATCTCGGATATTCTCTGTTCCGGGCAGACCCTCCTGGTGATGATCGCCGGCGCGTTGATGACCATCCGGGGGGAGATCACGCTGGGGACTTATGTAGCGGTCATCGGCATGGTAGTTTGGATCATCTGGCCGCTGCGCAACTTGGGACGCTTGATCGTCCAGGTTTCCACGGGCCTGGTCTCCTACCGCCGGGTGATGGAGATCATCTCCGAAACCCGTGAAGATATGGAAGCGGGTGAGACGTGGTTGGCGGAAAAGGAGTTGCAAGGCGAGTTCGTCTTTCAGAACGTGGAGCTGGCCTATCAACCAGCCCCGCCAGAGGAGGATGAGAAAGAGGACAAAGAGGATGAGTCTGAAACCCCGGAACCACTCACGGTATTGCACGATATCTCCTTCCACGTCGCGCCGGGCCAGACGGTAGCATTGTTGGGTTCCACCGGTTCCGGCAAGACGAGCATCGTCAATCTACTCTTGCGTTTTTATGATTACCAGGCGGGCAGCATCACTTTAGATGGCCTTGAGTTGCGAGAATATCCCAAGCGCGTCTTGCGCCAGCGGATCGGCATTGTGGAACAGGAGCCGTTCCTCTTCTCCCGCTCCATCCGTGAGAATATCGCTTACGGGGCCGGGCGTGAGGTGACGGCGGAAGAGGTGATAGCAGCTGCCGAGGCCGCCGCCGTCCATGAGGTAATCCAGACTTTCCCCAAAGGTTATGATACGCTGGTGGGGGAGAAAGGCGTGACGCTCTCTGGGGGACAGCGGCAGCGAGTGGCGTTAGCGCGTACCCTGCTCAAAAATCCCAGCATACTGATCTTGGACGCGGCGACTTCTTCCGTGGATACCGAGACGGAGATGCAAATTGAGGCAGCCTTAGATCGCCAGCTAGCTAACCGGACCACTTTTATTATCGCCCACCGCATTCAGACTGTGATGCGCGCCGATTGGATCTTGGTCTTGGATAAAGGCTATATTGTCCAGCAGGGCGTGCATGAGGATTTAGTGCAGGAGCCGGGACTCTATCGGGAAACCTACGAGATTCAGGCGCAGATCGAAGAGGAAGTTGAGCGCGAGGTAACGTTCACAAACAACGGAGCAAATTATGTCCAACTATGAGACGTTTCAAGAAGAAGAATTTAGTACAAAGTTTAATGGTCAAGTGGTGCTGCGTATTTTGGCGCAAGTCAAGCCCTACTGGTATTGGGTGTTGGGATTTGTCATCATGATTGCCGGCACTTCCGTGCTGGACGCGGGCTTCACTTACTTGGGCAAGCAGATCATTGACGAGGCCATTGTGGCCGGCGACATCGCGCGGCTCAAGGAATTCGCCTTGCTCTACGGCGGCATGGCGTTGTTGCAATCCGTCACCGTCTTCGGCTTCATCTATCTGGCCGGGGTGTTGGGCGAGCGCGTGCAGTACGATCTGCGGCGTAAGCTCTTCAATCACCTGCAAACCCTCTCCTTCTCCTACTTCAACGAGACCCCGTTGGGCTGGATTATGTCCCGCGTGACTTCCGATTCCCGCCGCATCGCCGAGCTGGTAACGTGGGGGTTAGTGGATAGCACTTGGTCAATCTTTAACATCTGCACCTCGTTGATCTTTATGGCCATCATCAATTGGCGGTTGGCCTCAATTGTGTTGCTGATTGTGCCTATCATGCTGGGGGTGGCGGTCTGGTTCAAGACGCATATCTTGGTGGAATATCGCCGGGTACGCAAACTGAATTCGGAGTTGACCGGAATTTACAGCGAGAACATCTCCGGCGTGCGGGTAGTCAAGGCCCTGGTGCGGGAACGGCGGAATCTGGCGGAGTTTAGTGAGAAATCCTCTACTCTCTACCAGGCCGCTTACCGGGCCGCCTGGCTCTCGGCGCTCTTCCTCCCGTTAGTGCAGATTATCGGCTCGCTGGCCGTCGGCGCGGTGATCTGGTATGGCGGCTTGCAAATCAACACACAAAGCGCGCTCACCATCGGGGGAGTCCAGGCCTTCCTCTCCTACCTGACCTTCATGCTCTGGCCGATCCAGGATCTGGCGCGAGTCTACGCGGAGATGCAGCACTCCGTCGCCTCGGCCGAGCGGGTCTTCTCGCTCATCGACGCGCAGCCAGAGATCGTGGATCGGGAGGGGGCAATTGATCCCGGCACGTTGCGGGGCGATATCGTCTTCGACGATGTAAGCTTCTACTACGAAGAGGGCGACCCGGTACTCGAACACTTCAATTTGCAGGTAGCGGAGGGTGAACGCATCGCTATCGTGGGGCCGACGGGTGGCGGGAAGACGACCATCGTCAATTTACTGGCGCGCTTCTTCGAGCCACGGCAAGGCGTTATTCGGCTGGTGGGCCGTGATTACACCGAACTCACCCAGCACGCCATCCAATCACGTATTGGGATAGTTTTGCAGACGCCCCATCTTTTCTCCGGCGCCATCCGCGATAACATCCGCTACGGGCGGCTGGACGCGACGGACGAGGAGGTGCTGCAAGCCGCGCAGATCGCTAAGGCGCACGAATTCATCGTCGGGCTGGAGCATGGTTACGCTGAAGAGGTAGGTGAAGGCGGCGGCTTGCTCTCGGTGGGACAGAAACAGCTGCTCAGCTTGGCGCGGGCCGTGTTGGCCGATCCCGACATTCTGATCATGGACGAGGCCACCAGTTCGGTTGACACGCTTACCGAGGCCCTCATCCAAGAGGGCATGGAGGCGGTGATGCGCGGACGGACCAGTTTCGTGATCGCCCACCGGCTCTCCACCATCAAGAACGCCGACCGCATTCTAGTCATTGAAGCCGGTAAAATCATCGAGATGGGTGATCATAAGGAGCTAATTCGCGCCCACGGGCATTACTACGACCTCTACACGCGGCAGTTCCGGCAGACGTTGGAGCATCAGTATAAAAGTAGACGGTAGGCAGTAGACGGTAGGCAGTAGACGGTAGACGGTAGACACTATTTTTGACCAATTTTGAACCTTTTTGAGGGTAACTACGACTATATATACAGGACGCCGTTGTTAGTGATGGGGGGGGTAGTCAGGTGAAGTTCGTAGTAGGCACTTTAGTGCCGTAAAAAACGGTGATGAATCGCCTACTACCAACCGGTGGTCATGAGCCATGTGACATTTGAAGGGGGTGATTATTTGAAATCTGGTGGTTGAACGTTGCTTTCTCAAGAGGTTATCAGCATTGCGCACTACTTTTGACCAATTTTGAACCTTTT
>JAYELZ010000110.1:0-17246 GCA_034717835.1 Chloroflexota bacterium | reverse complement strand
TCCGCCTCTGTACCCGTGTTATGGGGGGGGGAGGATTAGAGCGGGACACTTATACCCATGCAGCCATCACTCTCTCCCTAATCTTCTCTCGCCGGTGGGGATAGATAATAAATTGTCGCGCTAGCCACCTTCGCTTTCCTACCTAGACCTCGGAGGACTAGTGATTTCCCTACTAATAATTTACTGGCTCCCCCGATCTTGTTGACAAAATACTCCTTATAGTTATTATATATAAAGTTCTCTTTATATATTTCGGGTGACTTATGGCTGAACGTTTCTCCACCGCACCACTTTCAAAGGAACAATTGACCCTGCTAGCCGAGACATTCCAAGCGTTGCGCGCCGTGATCCGGTTGCGTATCATCGGGATTTTGGCGCAAGACGAATCCAACGTCGCGGAATTGAAGACCGCTTTGCGCGTCAGCCAACCATTGCTCTCCTGGCACCTGCGGCAGCTGCGCCAAGCTGGACTTGTGACCTACCGGAGAGTGGGACGACAACTCCTCTATCGACTCTCTCCGGAGCGGTTCCTAGAGTTGGAGGTGGATTTGAGAGCTCTGTTGGGGGATTCCATTGACGTTGACGAGTGACGGGAAGAAGGCGCCTAATTTTATGACGACATCAAGTCCCAACAGTATGAGATTTTCACCGATTGGTTGCGGGTAGAGGCCACGGTAATTACCGAGCCGGTCATGTGCTGGCTGCGTAAGTGGCGAGTCCATAATATGGAGGTAAATATGTCTGTGCCATGAAGGCTTGCGCTAGCGGTCGCGGATATGCCACCTGCGCCGAATGTACGGAAATCCAAAATTTTAAAGAGCGCCCGAAGCTCTATAATTTTATCTTGAGGGCTTTCGGCTTTATCTTTCGCACAGATCGTATTGGAAATCTAGCGCGGATCCGAGCGGTTGGACTGGCTAAGTTCAAAGCGGAACAGCTGATGGATACTGGTCCCTAAACAAAGAAGTATATTTTAGGCTTTATTGCTAACCAAAATAAGGAGGAAAATACAATGGCGACCGAGTTTTTCAACGATGGTGAGCATAGATGCGTTCGATTTGATGATCTGGCCGGAAGTGGAGAGAATGAGGTTCAGGCTAACCAATACCTCATCATTGATGGCAAGCAGGGCATGCTGCTAGATCCCGGGGGTAACAAGTCATTCTCTGGTTTGGTCTCAGAGATGTCAACGTACCTGCCACCGCAGAAGTTAGAATACATCATTCTCTCCCACCAGGACCCTGATGTGGGTTCCGGATTAAATGGGTACCTCTTGATCACTGACGCTCTGATCTGTTTCCCCTCGCTTTGGCAGCGGTTTATCCCCGCGTTCTGCACTAAGAGTTTGGCAACTGATCGGGTTCTCTCAGTGCCAGATGTAGGGATGCGGCTTGAGTTGGGGGAGGCGGAAATAGTGTTGGTGCCAGCTCACTTCCTCCACTCTGCCGGGAATCTTAATGTGTATGATGTGGCCTCAAAGACGCTCTTTACGGGAGACCTGGGGGCCTCATTATTGCCTCCCGACAATCAATATGAAGTTGTGCAGGATTTTGAGGCGCATGTGCAGTATATGGAAGGGTTTCATCAACGCTACATGCCCTCTGCGAAGATCTGTCGTCAATGGGCTGCGATGGTGTGGCGGATGGATATTGAGCGGATTGCCCCGCAGCATGGGGCGATGTTTGAGGGCCAAACCATGGTTAAGCGGTTTATTGATTGGGTGGCCCATATCCGCGGCGGGGTGGAGCTCCTGCTAGCGAAGCAAATTTACCAACTCCCATAGGGAATGTTTTAGAGCCGATAATGCGGGCCAGGCTTTTTCTGATAGTTAGCTATCATAGGAGTTTATGTTAATGACTGAACTTAGGACGGGGCAGCCAAAAACTTTTACTGATTGGTTGCGGAATAAGGCCACGGTGATTACCGGGCCGGTAGCGGGTTGGCTGCATAAACTCCGCATTCATCCCAATGCCGTTACGGTGGTGGGATTGCTTCTCAGCGGGGTCCCGGCGGCGGCGTTGGCTACTGGTCGCATCTCGTTGGGCGGCGTGCTCCTACTTCTCACCTCATCGGTGGATGCTTTTGATGGGAGTTTGGCGCGCCTCTCTGGGCAGCAGAGCCGATTTGGGGCTTTTCTCGACTCCTCCCTGGATCGTTGCTCTGATGGAGTCCTGCTCTTCGGCCTATTGCCCTATCTCCTGGCTACTGACCGCGAGTTGGAAATTTATCTGACCTTTGCCGCGTTGCTGGGGTTTGTGATGGTCAGCTACACCCGCGCGCGTGCCGAGGGGGTGGGCTACGAGTGCAAGACCGGCATTCTAACGCGCGTGCCGCGCATCTTGATGCTGGGAATCGGGTTGGCGTTAGGTCAGGTGCTACCTACGCTGGTTCTATTGGTGGCTTTCTCGTGGTTCACAGTCTGGCAGCGGATAAGTTATGTTTACCGGCAGGCGCAAGAAGAAAGTCTAGGGTCAAAAGTCCAGGGTCAAAAATCCAACTGCTAACTGCTAACTGCTAACGGCTATTATTTTTGCCATCCCCAATCAGCGGCGCGAGTGAAGGCTGCTTGCGCCGCTGCGCTCTGCCCCAGCAACGTGAAGGCTTCTCCCTGCAATTGGTACGCCTCCGCCAGCTGCGGGTCCAGTTTGATGGCCTGACTTAGCGCCGCAAGCGCGTTTGCTACCTGCCCCTGGTTGAGGTAGGCCCACCCCTGGAGCAGCCAGCCCTCGGCCTCCTCCGGCGCCAGTTGGATGGCGTAAGCGGCGGCTTGCATGCCCGCTCCCGCTAGCTGCAAATTGCGCTCCAAGTAGAAGCGGGCCACCGCGTGGTAAATCGCGGGGTCGTGAGGGGCGCGCTCCAGGGCGGCGTCGGTCCACGTTTTGATCTGATCGTATTTTCCCTCTCTGGTTAAGAGTGCGGCCATTCCTAAACAGGGAGCGGGGTTGTGGGGATCGAGCCGTTGTGCTTGGAGCAAGGCCTCACGCGCCAGCGCTAGTGAACCGTAATTCAGTTCGTGCATACCGAGGAGTAGCCAGCCCAGCGCGTCTTCTGGGGCGAGCTCGGTGGCTGCTTCCAGCTGGGGCAGGGCGTCCGCCGGACGGTTTAGCTGCTCTAAGGCTGCTCCCAGCCAGGCGTGCCCGCTGGCCGCATCCGGCCGGGCGGCGACGGCGCGTTGCAGGACGCAGGCAGCCAGCGCCGGGTCGCCTTGCCGCAAGAGCGCGCGGCCTAGCTGGAAATCGCAGACAGCGGGTGAGGCGCAGCCCCGAAGTTCCTGGCAGAGGTCCACGTCCGCTTGGTAGAGCGCGGTGATGGTTGCGCTGGAGGGGGTGGAAAACGACGCTAACGCGCCCCAATTGAGTTGAGCGGCGGCTTCATGGGGTGCCGTGTTCAGCCAGCGCGCCGCGCTTTCGGCGGCTGCGGTGCAGTGCAGCTGTTGGAGTTGCGCCTGCGTGAGCCAGTTTAGTGGCTGGGGAGCGGTGGGGTGGGCGGCATGGAGGTCGCTGGCTGCGCTCTCCAACGCTTCCCAATCGCCGGCGGCGGCCAACAACGCCAACCACAGGTTGGCCGCCGGCTCCTCATGCGTGTAGCCGCGCGTTAAGGCTTCCTCTAAGGCTTGTAATCCTTGCTCTGGATAGCCCCAGCGCTCGTATAGTACCGCTAATCCCCACGCCGGGTAGGGAGAGGCGGGTAGGTTGCGGCACGCTTGTTGGTAGGCGGCGGCCGCGGCAGTGTACTCTCCGGCGGCGAAGTGGCGCTCGGCAGCCCGCAGGTTCTGCAAACCGCTGCTCTCTGGCGCCGGCGCTAGGGGGAGCAGGAGCAGCAGCAGCAGCGTGAGGAGCGCGCGGTAGCGGAGATTCACCGGCGCAACACCAGGGGGAGGTAGACGCGCGCGACGATGGGGCGTAGTCCCAGGGGGCGCGTGATGAGTGGAGTTCCTGTGCTGGAGGTCACAGTGAATGTGTTCATAGGAGGTGCTGTGGTAATTTTGAGAGAGCATATATTCATTGGATTTCACTAGATAAAAATCAATTTCTGCGTGTCAGGTAGCTGTCAACGCAGCCAACATCCCGTTAGCATATTTCGAGTTGCGGCTACGCAGCACGGGGAATTGGCTGGCGATTTTCCGGATACGGTCAAGCTGGTCTTGAGCTGCCTTGACCTCAATCACAACCAGGTCGTCGAGGGGCAGGAGCGCGCGCAGGTTGGGGCGCAGCCCGTAGCGTTGGTCGTAAGCAGCCTGGGCATAATCTACCGTCACCCGGATAGCGTTATCGGGAGTGACATAATACTCGCGCCAGTAGTGGTTAAGCAGCGTGGGCTGGCTCATCGTCCGCAGGAGGAGCGCCCACCTCAGCGGGACAGAGGAACGAAGGTCGGAAAGGATCGCGGCCCAGGGTCGGGTCATGTCCACAGCGACTGGTAAATCAAACTGTTCCTTAAAACCTAACATATCCTGCTTGTGCTTGACTTCCAAGTGGGGCTGGATGTGTGTCAAATCATTACCGTACCAACGCCAGCGTAGTTTGTGGCGGATAGTGACTCCTGCAAGGTTGGAGTTGAGACTGCTCAGCCAGGAGGTATCGAAATAGAGGCTGTTGACGCGCCGGGGTGGGTAAGCCACCACCAACCCCGCAGGATGAAGACGCACCCAGGTGCGGGCCTGTGCCAACCACCGGTTGCCGAAGGTGAATTTGAGTTCATAGCGCCAGACGGGAGTCACTGGCCGGCTCCTGCGGGAAGGCCATACTGCACCGGCGTGAGGAGTACTCGCTCGCTGCCGAGGAGCCGGACGGCGATGCGGATATTGGGAGGACGGTTGAAATCAATTTCCCGGTCTACGGCATGGATGGCAGTTAATGGTACATCAATACGCATGTAGCGCAGCAAGCGCGTGCCGCCGATGCCGAAAGCACGTAGCACTATAGCCTCAGGCACATCCACGAGAAGTTCCGGCGGGGTCTCATGTAGCCAGGCCGGGTTCACCGGTTGGAATGTGGCTCCGGCGATATCAAAGCCCAGGACTTCCACCGGCAAGTTAAGGACATTACCTACCTCGAAGTGCAATACGTCGTAAGTCCCCGGCGTAGACTCAACCAGATAGGCGAAAACAGGCTGCACCGGGTTCAATGAGTGCTGCAACAGCGATTGCCGTTTGCGCAGAGCGTCCCAGGGCGCAGCTAGATCGCCTAATTCCCCGCCGAGGGCGCAAGCCAGCCGGCGCCATTCCGGTTCAAGGGCGGCCTGTAGCATATCTATGTAGCCAGTCTGGCTGATGCGGGCAGCTTCCTTCACGTAAGCAGCCTGCAAATGAGAGTCGTTGTAAGTAGCGGACATAGAGAGACGCGCCTCGCCGCTCAAGACGTTAGCGTCGCCGGCGATAGGCTCCAACCGGTTAGTTTCCGGGTGGTAATAGTACTTAAGATTTACTGGCGACGTGACACTCGTCGCACCCCAGAGATCGGCGAGCGCCAGGAAGCGACCATATTGGGCCATGTCGAAGATCTCGGAAGCCGGGAGTGCGCCAGTTTGCAAATCGTACAGCAAGGACATGGCGCGTTTTTGCTGGGCGGAGAGCACCGGGTCACGAGCGATAACGGCATCCTGGAAAGTGTTGATTTCAAAGTACTGGAAATCCGTGGCGGAGAGATTGGCTACAGGATCAGCAGTGGCAGCTTGTACATCGCCCTCGAAATTGGCGATGGAATCCCAGAGCTGGTCGGCTCTGAATTCCGCAATGACGCCAGGTGTGCGGCTCTGGGTCGTTAGTAAGGCTTGGGTAAAGCCTTCCTGCATGGCATAGATGCCGAGATCCTTGCCGTTAAAGGTCAAGCGGACGAATTGATACTGTGCAGCAAGCACGCCTTCACGTTGGAGAGCTTGGACGAAAGTCCAAGTATTCAATCCCTTGTGTCCCTCGGGGTCTTGCAGATAGAAACGCTGCAGGCCTAAAACCTCGGCCTGGTCTCGCGTGCGGACTTCGTAAGCCCATTTGTCGTCGGGGGCAAGGTGCTCGGCAAGCCCCTCGCGCAAGCGTAGCCGCACCGGTACGCTGGTCTCTCCCCAGCATAACGTCGCGGGCAGGAAATCCGCTTCTCTGGCACGGACCACGCCGGTTTGGCGAGCCGCTTCCCGCTGCTGGAGAAGATCAGCGTAATTACTGAAAGACATGTTGATCTCTAAAGTGGGGAGAATGTTGGCGGAAGTTCTAGCCTGGAGTCGCCGGTCAAGGTGCATGGCGCGTTCCAGGAGCGCATGGGACCAGCCTTGTTCACCACCGAGCAGGCCGAGGATGAAGGCCAACACTACAATGACGATTGACCACGCCGGCGCCCGGTGCGCGGGCTGCGACGAGGCCTCCGGCCGTCTCAGTTTCATCGCTTAGCCACCCAGGGTGGTATCTTGCGCCACGAAGCTGCACTCACAGGTGGGTAACTGCTCGCGCAGCTCATCCATCAGGGTTACCAGAGCATCATCATCTGGGCAGGCGATGAGGAAAGTGGCCTGAAGCATGGCGGCATCGTTGTCCAACCGGCGCAGGTCGGCGGCGCTGACGTATTTGAGCAGGATTCCCTTGATGCGGGCGAAGGTGTGCTCTCCGTGGGCCGTGGCGATGTTCAGGTAGAGGTTGCTGGGCCGGGGTTGGTGCGTGAGGATGCTGCGGAGCACCAGATAAGCTAAAATGACGGCTATTGCCAGAAGGGTGGGCAGCCGCTGGTCGGCGCCCATCCCCAGGCCGATGGAAATCGCCATGAACAGGTAAATCAGCTCCTCCGGTTCCTTGATGGCGGTACGGAAGCGCACGATAGAGAGTGCTCCCACCAGGCCCAACGAGAGGGCCAGCGACGATTTTACCACGGAGATAATGAGCACCGTGGTCATGGTAAGCAACGGCAGCAGCTGGGCGAAATTGGAGCGGTTAGAAAGGGATTTGCCATACTTAGTATAATACCAGGCCAGCGCATTGGAAAGGATAATGCTTAAGAGCAAGTTCACTGCCAGCGCCGTCAGCGAAAGCGGCGCTGGATTGGTCAGACCGAAAATATTATCCATACAACCTCCGGATTTTAGTCGGGTAGTCGTTAGTCGGGTAGTCGTTAGTCGGGTAGTCGTTAGTCGGGCAGTCGTTAGTCGGGCAGTCGTTAGTCGGGCAGTCGTTAGTTGATGAGTTGGTTCACTGTCCACCCACGCCATCAACGAGGACGCCGAACGAAGCGGGGGTGACGCGGGAACCGTTACTGACGAAATCAATGCCCTGGTCATCGTCGAAGGCCGCCGTCAATCCCGGGGCCAGCAGCACCAGTGCGTCGCCAGGAACCGGCTCGAACCACGGATCGGTGGTGGCATCCAGTGCGTCATTCCCCACGTAGAGCACCAGCCGGTGGTCCCAGGCGTTGAGGTCGTCTTTGGCAAAATGGGCGTCGTTGGCGGTGATCCCTGGGGCGACGACGCAGACAGTGGTGTAACGTGGTACATGGGCCAGGGCCGGGACAGCGGCGAAGATGAGTGAGCCCTCATCGGTGGCGGTCTTGGTGTCGTTGTCGGTGAGACGCCAGCCGCGCAGATCGACACCGCCGCGACGATTGACCCGCAATTCAATCCAGTTGCCGGCCATCCCACCGCCGTCATCCTCCAGGTGAACAGCGACGATGGTGACGTCGCGGGGCTGCCAGGTAGCAGGATCAGCCGGTTCAAAGCGGGGTGTAAGGGTTTGCGTGCTCACTACTGTCAGACTCAAGCTGGGTTCCTGACCCAGGGTGGATTCTTCCCACCCCACGAAGCGATAACCGGGGGCTGGGACGGGGGTGATTTCGATAGGTATTCCCCCAAAGTAGTAGCCCTGCCACGGTAAAAATGGTAACAAGGTACCGTTTACGGCAATGTGACCTTGGCCTTCTACTGGCTCCTGGTAAGTTAGGGGCACGGCCTCGCCCAACTCGAACGCTTCTACAAAATGTTGCCGGACAACGACGGGGCGTTTTTGGGCGAAGTTGCGTAAATCCTGTATGCTATTTTCCCATGCTACCACACTGGGCCACCGTTCTGCTTCCTGCTGGATATCTGGGGCGAGTTCTGCGGCTGCATTGTTGATTTGGGTAATTACGTTGTAGGGCGCGAGGAGTGTATTGAGGAGCTCCTCTGCACGCTGGAGAAAACGCAGTCTAAAATCATGGTTTTCCAATAGCTTACGTAATAGGAGTGTGGATACCTCACCATGGCGCTCCTCGTGGGGGGCTAACACGCGAGCCACCGTATTATTGGTGATTGAACTGTAAGGATTCAAGCCTAAACTCCAGTCATTATCCCAGAAGAACCATTGCCATCGTCCACCCGGAGTGCTAGCGCGAAATTGATCCAGGTTACGGCTTAACCAGTCATAGTTATCTGTATAGATTTGAATAATAAAATAATCTATGAGATTGTCCAGATCAACTTGGGTGGTCACATAGGCATAAGCCTCTGGTTCAGTGAGTGAGTGCTCGTTGATGTAGTGGATTAGCTGTTCCCAGTGAACAAAATCCCCGGTTTTGGCTTTCTCGCTCTCAGCAATGCCGGGAGTATCTAGTAGATCGGCAGCGACTATTCCGTAGTGATCTGCTAAGAACCATTGGTCTAGCCGCTCGCGGATTTGGTAGATGCCCCAAGATTGGCCATTGATGAAAACCCAGGCGGGTTGACTGCGTCCTACCTTGCCATTCACTTGTGTTGCTAAGCGGGCGACGATCTGATTGCGCAGCAGTGCCCAGTTCAGATCTTTGCGCGAACTATCCTGGGCACCGCTGTGGAGGACTAGACGTTTGAAGGTGGTAGGCTCTCTGCGATCAAAGAGGGGATATTTTAGTTGATCTAAACCATAGCTCTCGCGGAAGTAGAGACGAAGAGATTTCTTATCAAAGGTACGAGAGAAGCCTCCGTGGATGCGTACTCCGGCGGGGACTTGAAATCCAGTCTGGCGATCTTGATTGAGGTAGGTGATATGTAGAGGTCGTTCCCATGCTTGACCGGTCCCTTGTGGGTGTGTGTAGAGGCCGGTCTCCTCATCCCAGAGCATATCGGGGGAGATAATGAGTGAGACCAGGGGTAATGTGGCTTCTACCCCCACGAAATAGGAGGCATTTATTACCGGACCAGAACCGGTAGCTGATAAAAACGTGCGAGCGCGGATTACAGTGACAGAATTAGAGCTGGAGTCGATTTGTAGAGGGTGGGTGTATATTTTGCTATTGTTGAGAGTAGGTAAGCTACCATCAAGTGTATAGTGGATAGTATTTTCTGGCTCCACGGCGGTAAGTTTAACGGTGATGGGGTGCGTGTAGTGTCCAGCTGGTGGTGATAGAATTGGTTCTGAAGGGGCAACACCGGACGCGGTCTCTGTAGTGGAAGGCTTGAGCTGTTCTACTGCGTATATGGTGATCAAAACCAGAGCAACTGTGAGTATGAGCCATGGTTCTGGTCGGCGAAAAAAATGTCGGGGGCGGCCTCCGATACGGTTCAAGTGGGTCGCTCTCTTTCTGTATGTCATTATTAGCGCAACACCAGGGGGAGGTAGACGCGCGCGACGATGGGGCGTAGTCCCAGGGTGCGCGTGATGAGTTGGGTTCCTGTGCCGGAGGTCACGGTGAAGGGGTAGCGGGCGGGGAGATGTTCCGCGTGCTCCACGGTGAGGATGTAGTCTCCGAGATCCACGCTCTGGGTGATGTGCCAGGCGCCAGAGATGCCGGTGGTTTCCGTGACCAATTGCTCTTCCAGCCCCAACCAGCGCGCGGTGATTCCGGTGAGTAGCGGTTCCTCGCTCTCTCTCCGGCCGCTCTGGTTAAGATCAGAAAAAAAAGTGCAGGAGAGGGCCACGGTGCGGGTGAGGTGCAACGTGGTGGAAATTTCGGCGGTGGTGGGCCACGCTTCCCAGTTGCCGGTGTTATCGCGGGCGCGGGCGTGGAAGTGCCAGGCGCCGCTGCCCGGCAGGGTGAGCTGGGTTTGGGTGACGCCCTGGGTCTGCTGCCAGCCGGCAGTGAGTTCCCAGGGGCCGGTGGGGGTGGGGGCGTGGGCGATCTCCGCGTACCAGGGGCCGGAACCGCTATCACTGATCGTCCAGGTGACGGTGAGGGGGTTGGTGTACAGTGCGGCGGGCAGCGGGTGGAGCGTTATGGCGGGCGGTGTGGTGTCGGCTTGGATGAGGAGAACGGGCGGCCCGCCGATAGTGTAGAGTCCTTCCGGATTATTGCGGCAGGTGGCGGGCGCGAGATCAATGGTGTATTGCCCGGTGGTCGCGGTGAGTGTTTGCGTGACGCCGAGATGGGTGACCAGCGTGGCGGTGGGCAGGACTGCAGGATGCAGGTAGGTGGTGGCCGTCGGGGTGTGGTTCCAGAGCACGTCAATGCGCCCGTGGGGCGTGCCCCAGAAGGTGACGCGGCGGACCGTTTCGTTATCGAAGGGGCCGGTGAGCTGATTTTCGCCGCGCAGGTAGCGGGCGGCGGTCTGGTAGGCGAGGTAAGCCGGACGGAGAGTGTAATCGTCACGGACGAGGCCGTAACGTTGACCGGGCATCCCGGCGGTGTCGTCGTGCAGGCGGAAAGTGAAGACGCGCTCCACCCCGGCGGCGCGGGCGCCGGCGTAGGCGGCGATGATGTAAGTGGCGGCCTCGGCGGCGGTGGCCGAGTAATAGGGCGGCCATTCGCCGGGCCAGCCGGGTGGTTTCTCATCCTCGTCCCAGACTTTGACGCCGGTTTCGGTGAGCCAGAGCGGATGCGATCCCACGCGGCTGCTGACGTTCTGCATGACGCGCGTGGCGATCTCGTGGGTCTGGTAGACGCTGGCGTAGAGGTGCAGCGACATGACGTCGAAGTAGTAGTTGTGCTCCGCGCCGGCGGGATCGGCGGCCAGCATGTCTAACACGGCGGTGTAGAATCCGGGGTTGCCCCAGTAGGCCAGCCCGCCGAAGAGCACGGTGGCTTCTGGGTCGGCGGCCTTGACGGCTTGATAACCGACTTTGAGAATTTGGGCGTAAGAGTAGCGGGTTCCAGCCCAAAAGTAGCTGACGTCCTGCTCGTTCCAGAGCTCCCAAGTATTTACTTGTCCTTTGAAATGGTTGACGACCTGGTAGACGTAGTTGCCCCAGTCGTTGGCGCTGCCGGGGCCGGTCCAGGGTTCGTAGCGGGTTTCTGGAGGACAGTGATAAGGCCAGCCAGTCGCGCCCTCCCATTGGATCCAGAAGTCGGGGGGGGCGGTGAGCGTGGGATGAGCGGCGGTGGCGGTGCAACTGGGATCGGCGGCCCACTCAGGCGTCGAGCCTAAGATGCCTACGATATTGATGCCTTGCGCGTGGTCGCGGTTGACCATTGTGTCGTGCGGGCCAAAGTTGAAGGATCCGTGACTGGGTTCGATGCTGCTCCAGCGGAAGTCGAAGCGGTCCCAGCGGGAACCGGCGTTGTAGGCCAGTTGCGCGTAAGTTGTATTGTAGGCCGAGTAGCAAGTTCCCAGACTGCCATTGGTTTCCGTGACGGGCGGCAGCGGATCCAGGCCGGCCGCGCCGGGGATGAAAGCCAGGTGCAGCAGGCCGATCAACGTGATGATGAAATACCATTTTTGTTTATGCATTTGTTTCCATTGTACCATATTAGAATGGCAAATGGGCAAATGGCGAATGGTGAATTTGCCTAGCGAGGTTGTCATTCCGAGCCATCGCCTGGCGACTGAAGTCGCGGCTACCTGTGCAAAGTCCCCCTGCGGGGACTAGTCAATGCAGGTTCGTCATAGGTACTTTAGTGCTATGAAACACGGCGATAAATCGCCTATTACGAACCCCGTTTTACTGCCTCCTGTCTACCGTCTACTGTTTACCCCTTTCCCATTTGCGTTTTCTTCACCCTTCGCTAAAATGGGACTGTCGTTTAGCAGGCATCCAATTAGAGGTAATTATGACAAATATCTTAGTAGTTGATCCCAATATGGCTTTTTCAACTTTATTGACTGAGGAGCTGCGTCGCGAGAAATACGAGGTCGAGGCAGCTTTTGGTTATGAGGAAGCTTTGGGGCTGGGCCGAGAGCGAAATTTTGAGCTGGCGTTGGTGGATATGGGGTTGGCTGAGCCGGGCGGTTTAGCGTTGGGTCAGCAATTGCGGGTGGAGCAGCCAGAGTTGCGTTTGATGTTCATCCCTTTGATGGGGGAGGAGCTGGCAGCTGAGGTGGGGCAAGCCCTTTCAATTCAAGGCGTTCTTCCTAAGCCCTTTTTCTTGCCGGAACTCCCGGAACGAATTGAAGCTGCCTTGCGAGCTCCGCTGGTGGTGGCCGCGGTTGTAGAGTCCGAGGTTGAAGAACAACTGGAGTCGGAGCCAGCAGCGCCGGAGGAGGTTTATCCGGCGGTGGGTTTAGAAGCGCCGGTGATTGAGGATACTGGGCCTATCTCGGTGCGGGTGGTGAATCAGCATCGCGCTGAGATCAAGCGTTTGATGCGGGGGTTGGTTTATGACGTGGGTGGCGATTTGGCACTGCTCAATCTAGGCAACCGGTTGATGTTGTGGGAGGGCAATTTGGGGGCGGATGATGCGCAGCAAATGGCGCGCATCGTGGCGCAAAGTTGGTCAACCTCCTCCGAGGTGGGGCGGATCTTGGGCCATGAGCAGGTGCGCTTTGAGCAGAGCCTTTCCGGTGGCGATTACGTGCTCTATGCCTTGAGTGTTGCTGGTGCCGCGATTTTGACGGTGGCTCTTCGCGGGACGGCGTCGTTGGGGATGCTGCGTCATCGTGCCCGCAGTGTGGCGAAGGAGATCGCTGCTCTCTGCTTGGGGTCAGCCAGCTGAGCGGGTTGCTCTAGTTCAATGAACGGGCTGGCGTTAGTTTCGATAGTGTTTTTGTTGGTGGGCAGCTATCTCTGTTCATTTAACTTTTATCCCTGGGATGGTTGGCTTTTAATTAGCTTGGGCCTGGCGGGACTTTCTCTCTCGCTGGGCCGTCTTTTTTACCCACAACGTCGCTGGCGGTGGGTGCGGACGTCATTGTCTCCGGCGGCACGCACCCGCTGGGGGCTGAGAGCTGGCGCGTTGCTCTTGGCGGCCGGGGTGGGCTGGATGGCGCGCCGTCGACCTGTGGATACTGATTTCACCATCTGGTTCTGGCTCTGGCTGTTGGCGGTGGGAGGTTTTGCGGTCACGTTGCTGATACCGGCGTTGCGCCCCCGGCCTCGCTTACAGCTCGGTCGCGGCGCCGGGGGCGCGCTGGCGTTGCTTTTATTGGCGGCGTTGCTGGTGCGGGTGGTTGCCCTGGGACGGATACCGGCTAACTTCGGTGGCGATGAAGGCACGCAAGCCGCGCTCTCGTTGGATCTGGCGGCGCAGCCACTGGGCAATCCCTTCGCGACCGGCTGGTATTCGGTCCCCACCTTCTCTTTTCTGCTCTACGGGTTGAGTATGCGGTTAGGCGGCGCGACGGTGGCGGGAGCCAGGTTGCTTTCTGCTTTGGCCGGTACGTTGACGATATTGACCACCTGGCTGCTGGGCCGCGCGTGGGGCGGCCGGCGCGTGGGATGGGTGGCGGCTGCAGTAGTGGCTTTCTCCGCTTATCATATTCACTTTAGCCGTCTGGCTTCCAACCAGATCTTCGATCCACTGGTTGCTACGTTGACCTTCTGGCTACTCTGGCGGGCGTGGCATGGGGAGGGCGAGCAGGCGGTCGCCTGGTGGGGGCTGGTGGGGATGGCGGCCGGTAGCGGTTGGTATTTTTACTTCGGCGCGCGGTGGGTGACGGTGCTGGTCGCGCTCTTCTTGGTTTGGCGGGCGTGGGTTGAGCCACGCTTCCTCGCTCGTCACCGCCGGGACCTGTGGACGTTGGCTGCCGGCTGGTTGGTGGTAACGTTGCCGTTGCTACTTTGGTATCTGGCGCATCCTTCCCCATTCGCCGAACGCTATCGAGCTGTGAGTATCTTCGCCTCTGGATGGCTGCGTCGCGAAATAGCGGCGACGGGCAAAAGCACCAGCGTGGTGCTTTTGCAGCAGTTATGGAAAGCCGCGAGTGCCTTCCATTTCACGCCTGATCCCACCTTCTGGTATCGACCGGAGGCGCCGTTGTTGGATTTCGTCAGCGGCGCGTTCCTCTTAGTCGGCTTGGCGGCGACGCTCTGGCGTTGGCGTTGGCCCGCGCGGGGTTTCACATTGCTCTGGTGGAGCTCCACGCTGATCGCTGCTTGGGGTATCACGGAAAATCCACCTAGCAGCCAGCGAGGTCTGTTATTGCTCCCGGCGGCGGCTTTGTTGATTGCCTGGGGCGCGGAGACACTCTGGGAGCTGCTGGCGCGCTATCGGGAAGTGGGTAAGTATCTGCCCCCGGCGCTCTTGGTGGCAGCCTGTTTGCTCAATCTGGGTTTCTATTTTGGCGTTTATACACCGCGTCGCGTCTACGGCAATCCTTCCGCCAAAACGGCCACGGAGTTGGCTAACTTCGTGCAGGCACATCCGGTGTCGGGCAGCACCAGCTATTTCTATGGCGCGCCGTACCTCTATTGGAATTTCGGTGCGCTGGAATTTCTGCTGCGCGATCAAGTAGGCGTGGATGTGCAGCTGGATGAGGCGCCGGCTGATGTCCAGTCCCCGGCACGCTTTATCTTCGTTGCTGAGCGTCAGGTGGAGTTGGGCGCGGTGATGCAGCGTTATCCTGGTGGAAAACTACACGAGCTACGCGATCCGGTAGGGACGGGGGTGCTGGCGGTGATCTACGATTGGTGAGAGTGCGTTGGGATGTGCTATAATTTGGTGGGGGTAACTAAAACAATACATGGAATTAGGAGGCTGGGATGGGAAATGGTAATACTATTTGGTGGTTGGTGATTTTGGCTGGTGGCGCGCTCTTCCTTTTTCTCCCACAGTGGCTCTCGCGGCGCAAGCAAGCCCGGCGACTCGCGGCTTTTGAGGTCGGCGATCAAGTAATCACGATAGGAGGCTTTATCGGCACGTTGACCGCGATTGATTTGGAGGAGAACGTGGCGCGCCTGCGTTTGGCCGCCGGGGTGGAAGTGGAATTGGTACCCGGCGCACTCAGCCGTAAGCTGGTGGCGGATGGTGAGACGGCGGAGCAGGGCTAACTTTTTTGCATGATAGGTAATAGAGGGGAATTTAACGGATGCACCTTTCTGCGGCGGTAGCTAAAGTCAATAAGTGGGCCGTGCGACATGGCGGCGATACGGTGGAGATGCTGGAACGTCCCGACGGGGGATTTTCGATAGTATTGGTGGATGGGCAGCGCTCCGGGTCGGCGGCCAAGGCTAGCAGCGTCTGGGTGGTGCGCAAAGTGGTAGCGGAGTTGGCCGAGGGGGTGCGCGATGGGGCGGCCGCACGTGCGGCCAATGATGCGCTGTACACGTTGCGCAATGGACGGGTCTCGGCTACGCTGGCTATTCTGACAATTGATTTAGCCACTTCTGATCTGGTGGTCACACGCTGCGGTGATCCGCCGGTCTTCATCCACACGCCGGAGGGAGGTTGGCAGCAGTTGCGTGGAGACGCGCCTACGTTGGGTTTCTACCTCCACGCGCGCCCGAACGTCGAGACGTTGCCGTTGCAGCCGGGCTTGCTGGCTTGCGCTTTTACCGATGGTCTGATGGATGCCGGTTGCCGCACGGGCCAGCATTTGGACATTCCAGTGGAGATTGCGGAACTCTGGCAGCAGCAGGCCACGGCTCAATTTTTGGTTGATGGGTTGCTTTCTCGCGCTCTGGAGTTGGATGAGGGCCGTCCGGTGGATGATACGAGCATTGCCGCGCTGTACGTCCAGTCGGGTGGCGGCACTGGCCCCCGTTACATGCAGGCTGAGATGCCGGTCCCTGACGTGTAGGTTATGGCCTCGCCTTTGATTTCCATCGTTGGCCCCTGCTCTGCCGGCAAGTCGGAGTTGGCGCGTCGTCTGCGCGCGGTAGGGTATCGTGTCAAAGAGGTGCGGCAGGAACATTCTGGTGTGCCTACTCTCTGGCGACAATTTTCTCCTCCAGATTGCTTGATCTATCTGGATGTGGATCCGCAGGTTGCCGCGCAGCGCGAGGGGTTGGAGAGGCCTTCTTCTTGGTGGGCGGAGGAGCGTGAGGTGCGCTTGGTTCACGCCCGAGAGCATGCAGACCTCTACATCAATACTTCTGTTCTTATGCTGGAAGAGATTTTTGAGCAGGCGTTGGGGTTTCTGGATACTGAGTCTACTGAGAACAAAGGATTTCGCCACGGAGGCACGGAAAGCACGGAAATTTTAAGTGAACCCTTAGAAAATTAACTTTTTGATCGGTAAAGTGAGCTGTTTTTATCCTAAAACTTAATTTTTTCTCAGTGTTCTCTGTGTCTAGTATGTTCAATATGGTGTAAAATAAGGCTGGGACCCGGCAGGCCGTGCGTGTCTGGGTCAACTAAAGACCGCCACGGAGCTTGGTCGCCGGGTCCTAGTTCTTAGGAGAAAACCCGCACAGTTGGGTGGGCCCCAGAGCCCGGATCCAGCTAGAATGGGTTTCGCCTAGTATACCCTAATAATAATCAACGTCACGCAGGAGAAAAAAATGACGCACACAGAGATATTCGTAGGAATAGATGTTTCCAAGGCCCAGCTCGACGTCGCCGTGCATGTGCCTGCAGCGGCTTGGCGGGTAGGCAATGACCCGGACGGCATTCAAGACTTGGTCACCCGGCTTAAAGCCTTAGCCCCCGCCAGCATTGTGCTGGAAGCCACCGGCGGACTGGAGCTAGCCGCGGCCACGGCCCTGTACACGGCGGGGCTCCCGGTAGCGATTGTCAACCCGCAACGCACCCGGGCTTTTGCGCGGGCCCTGGGGCAGTTAGCCAAGACCGATGCCCTGGATGCTAGCGGGCTGGCCCATTACGCCGCAGCAGTGCAGCCCGCGTTATCCCGGTTACCCACCCAGACGGAACAACAACTGACGGCTCTCGTGCGACGGCGACAGCAACTGGTCGTTATGCGCACCCAGGAAATCAATCGGCTTAAAAGTGCTGGGCCGAATTTGGACGACCAGTTGCGTAAGCATATTGCTTGGCTAACCCGAGAAATTGAGACCCTGGAAACCCAGACCACGGATTTGGTCCAAGCTAGCCCCCTGTACCGGGAGAAAGATACGGTGTTACGTATCATCTCAAAAAAGCGGGGGAAGTAGTCCCCCCGAGAAAAGTTGCACAATGGGAAAAAGCAGGTAGACTGCCACAGCTATGTTAGAACACATTGATCTGCATGCGATAGAAGACGAGAATGCCCGCACGTTGATCCAGGAGCTG
>JAYELZ010000109.1:0-17401 GCA_034717835.1 Chloroflexota bacterium | reverse complement strand
AGCCGGTGCGGTTGTGGTGCTGACCAGTACACATAGAGCCTACGCTGCATTACCCAACGACAATGTGGTGGTGGTGCTAGATGGAAGTGCGCTTACCATAACGTCTGAAATCACAGTGGGCGCTAACCCAGTAGCCATCGCGGCTAACCCCACCAACAATCAAGTGTACGTAGTAAACCGGACTGACCAGACTGTTTCCATTATTAAAGGCAACTCGGTCATCCACACCGTCACGGTAGGCATCACGCCCACGCACGTGGCGGTGAACCCGGTCACAAACTATGCGTATGTTTCCAATAGTGGTGACGATACAGTCACGGTCATAGACGGAAGCACTCACATGACCAGCACCATTGACGTGGGAGATGAACCGGGCGATATCGCCATCAACACCAGATCCGGAGACGTTTACGTCATCAATGAAGGCGCAGCCGGTTCTCTGAGCGTTTTGAGAGGCGCCAAGCTAATTCAAACCAAAAGTTTGCTAGATTCTCCCCACGCCGTGGACGTGAACCCGGCGACCGGCTACATCTATGTGGTGGGCGGCGAAGACGACGCCGGCACCATCACGGTCTTGAGCGCCACCCTGGCTTCGGAGACTTATGTACCCATTGGTCACGCACCGCACGATATCGCCGTGTTGCCCGGCACGGAAGGTGATCTTGCCTACGCGGCCATGTACAAGGGTACCGGTGGTGATGATGAAGGGCGAGTGGTGATCCTGGGACGCAGTGAAGCTACCAGAGTGATACTCGAAAATGGTAAACCAGCCACGCTGACCTGCGCCGGGGTCAAGGCCCTCTCCATCACCCTCCAAATCCCAGCCCAAACCATCACAGAAAATGTAGATCTAATCTGTAGTGCTTGGGAACCGGATACGCTGCCCCACTATCAATTTGCCGGGCAGGGGTTTATGCTAAAAGCCTACCAGCAAGGTCAACACCGGTCTGGCTTTGAATTTACCCCGTCTCTTACCATGAGTGTCAGTTATCCGCCCCCAACTCCCGCCAGCGTAGAAGCGGAATTGGAACTACGTTTTGGTGTTCCTGGTGGAGAGTGGAGCACTGTAGGCATGACCATGATCTCGCCACCGGCCCACAATACGCTGAAGGTCACGTTAAGCCACCTACCAGCAGATTCATTGGCCGGTTACGCGGTTGTTATTCCTCGCACCTTCCTCTATTTGCCGCTGGTCATGCGTGGAGCGTAGCCCCTCAAAACGAAATCCCCCAGGTGATTGCTCGCCTGGGGGAGTAGTGCATTTCAAAGCTTATGGTTTTATCAGCACTGCTCCGGGAGCTGTACGGAGAGGCATGGCGTAGGCCAACTTCAGCCGCCGGGCTGCAGCTTATGGATAGACGCGGTTTAACGTCCGGGGGAAGGGGATCGTCTCGCGAATATGATTGATGCCGCAGAGCCAAGTAACCGTGCGCTCCACGCCCAAGCCGAAGCCACTATGGGGCACGCTCCCATACTTGCGCAACTCGATGTACCACTTGAACGCTTCCTCCGGCAACTCGTGCTCGTGGATGCGTTGCAGCAGGAGCTCCGGGTCGGAGATGCGCTCGCTGCCCCCGATAATTTCCCCGTAACCCTCCGGGGCTAGCAAATCAACGCTCTTGGAGACCTCCGGACGGCCCGGCCACGGTTCCATGTAAAAAGCCTTCGCCCCCGTGGGATAACCGTAGACGAAAACAGGCTTCTCGAAGAGCTTGGTCAACTCCGTCTCGTGAGGCGAACCAAAATCATCTCCCCATTCGATCTGTAACTGTGCTTTGAGAGCTGGGTCAGTGGCCGCTTCCCGAATCTTGGCGAGTTTCTCCAACGCTTCATCGTAGGAGATGCGAGGGAACGGCGGCGTGATTTTCTCCAAATGACTTATATCGCGGCCCAGCGAGGCTAATTCTGCAGCCCGTTCGCTCAATACCCGTTGCGCGATGTGAGAGACAAACTGCTCTTCAATCTCCATCAACTCATCCAACTCGCAGAACGCCAGTTCGGGTTCCACCATCCAGAATTCGGTAAGGTGCCGGCGGGTCTTGGACTTCTCCGCGCGGAAGGTGGGCCCGAAACTGTAAACTCTCCCCAAAGAGAAGATGTTAGCTTCGTTGTAAAGCTGCCCGGTCTGCGCCAGATAGGTTGAATCACCGAAATAATCCACCTCAAAGAGCGTGGACGTCCCTTCTCCTGCAGCCGGCGTAAGAATCGGCGTATCCATGTTGATGAAACCGTGTTGATCCAGCCACTCGCGGATAGCGCTGATGATGGTCGCACGGATGCGCAAAATCGCCCATTGGCTGGGCGTCCGAATCCAGAGATGCCGGTTCTCCATCAAGAAGTCGGTGCCATGTTCCTTGAGCGTGATGGGGTAATTTACATCGCTCGCCTGTACTACCTCGAAGCCGGTGACGCCTAACTCATAGCCGCCCGGCACGCCGGGAGCGCGCTCGTCGGCCCGCACCTTCCCCGTGATCCGCACCGAGGATTCCTGTGGAATATGCGCCAGAGTCTCAAAAACCTTAGCTGCCAGATCATTTTTGAAAGCTACACATTGTGCAAATCCAGACCCATCCCGCACTAAGAGAAAGACCAACTTACCCTTGTGCGTGCGATTGTGAACCCAACCTTGAATAGTAACCTCTTCTGCTACATGCTGTGCAATTTCTTCAATTCTTATAATAGGGGATGCCATAATAATCCTCCAATAACTTTAACTTTCAACTTTCGACTTCTTTACTCCGCTGGCGCAAACGGTTGACCACAAAGGCCACCACAGCCACGACTGCTAATGCGAGCACTACTTTCTCGTAACGACCGATCCACTCCATGACCAGTGGCCAGTTTTTACCCAGTAAGTAGCCGGCCAGAGCCAGCAGAAAACTCCATAGCGCCGTACCCACGGCCGTGTAGAGATTAAAGCGTCCCAAATTCATGCCGGCGATACCGGCTGGAATGGAAACTAGGCTCCGCACAATCGGCACCATGCGACCAAAGAAGATCACATGTTCCCCGTACCGTGCGAACCAATCCAGCGCAGTATCAAAATCCGCCTCCGTCAGCAACATCCATTTACCATAACGGCGCACTAACTCACGTACCCGTTGCTCGCCAAACCAGTACCCCAGCCCGTAGAAAACCAGCGCGCCGCTGACCGAACCAAGTGCTCCGACCAGCGTCACACCCCACAACGTGAAGTTCCCGGCCTTCTCAAAAGCCAGCCAGCCGGCCATGGGCAACACCGCCTCAGAAGGAATAGGCGGGAAGACGTTCTCCAAAAACATCACTATTCCCAAACCCGGATACCCCATAGACTGAATGATGCCCTGCACCCACATCGCCACACTATCCAACAAATGACTTAACCCCATAACTTCTTACCTCACTTATCCTTATATGAGGGAAAATTATACCACATTGCGTATTAGCCGTTAGCTGTTGGCCATTCATCATTCATCATTCGCACATTCGCTATTTGTCTTGCCTCCTTCCCCATCCGTGATAAACTAGCCCCGTTGAAGGAGGAATATGAGTCAGGCATTATATCTCAAGTGGCGTCCGCAGACGTTTGACGACGTGATTGGACAAGAGCATATTATACGCACCTTGCGCAATGCGCTGCAACTCGAGCGAGTGCATCACGCCTACCTCTTTGCCGGCCCGCGCGGCACCGGGAAGACCACTACTGCCCGTCTGATAGCCAAAGCCGTAAACTGTGTGGCGCCGGTAGCGGAGCGACCTTGTGGTCAATGTGAGATTTGCCGCGCCGTTGACGAGGCACGCTTGATGGACTTGATTGAAATTGACGCTGCCTCTCACACCGGCGTGGATAGTATCCGCGAGCTTCTGGAGAAAGTGAACTTTCGTCCCGTGCAAGCCCACTACAAGGTCTACGTGATAGATGAGGTTCACATGCTCTCCCCCTCCGCCTTTAACGCGCTGCTCAAGACGTTGGAAGAACCACCGGCGCATGTCATCTTCGTGCTAGCTACCACAGAAGTCCACAAAGTTCCGGCCACGGTGCTCTCGCGCTGCCAACGTTTCGAGTTCCGCCGTATTCCGCTGGCGGATATCACCCAACGGCTGCAAAAAATCTGCTCGGCGGAGAAGATTGAGGCGGAACCACAGGCCTTGGCTCTGATCGCGCGAGCGGCCACCGGCAGTCTGCGCGATGCCATCAGCTTGCTAGATCAGATGGCTTCCAGCGGGACCGTGCGGGCTGACTACGTGCGCCAGATACTAGGCGCAGAACGCCGTGAAGTGGTGCAAACGCTTATCCGAACTTGGTTGGATCAGCATCTCGAGGCAGGCATCCGCACCATCAACGAAGCGCTGGACGGGGGCGCCGATCCGCGCCAGCTGGCTAAGCAGCTCACCGATTTTTTACGCGGTTTGCTCCTGATGCGCTTGGGCGCCGGCGAGACCTGGCACGAGCCGACCAATGAAGAGCGGCCACAGCTCCAAAAATTGGCGCAGCGAGCTACACCCGCACAACTGGTGCGAGCGGTGCGGTTATTCAGCGACGTGGCTTCAGAGCGGCGGAGTGGTTGGCAGCCGCAACTTTCGCTGGAATTAGCCTTCATCGCCGCCACGCACCCGCCACAACCGGTCCCGGTCATTCCAGCCGGTCAGTCGGTGCCCCAAGAGAACTCGCCGCGACGACCGGCGCATATTCAATCTTCCCCAACGCCCACCAGTACACTGGCTAAACGCTCCCTCCCCGAACCGGCACCGGCTGCGGTGCCCGCCGGAGGCGACCCGTCTCTAGTACGTGAAATCAGCAGCCAGTGGAAAAAAATACTTCATTATCTCAGCGCGCCACTGCGCGCGCCCCTCTGGTCAGCAGAACCATTGGCGGTGGATGCCGAAGGCGCTCTGGTATTAGGCTTCCGCCATACTTTTCACCGCAACAAGGCCCAAGAGAGTTCCGTGCAACCATTAGAAGCGGTTCTAGGTAAAATGTTCAATCAACAAATTCAGGTACGCTGCGTGCTGAAAGAGGAATGGACGCCTGCCCGAACTAAACCGACCTCATCCCCGCAGAGCAAACCTACCCCTCATCCCACACAGCCATCGGCGCCACCTGCTCCCCCGCAAGAACAAGAAGACCTTCTAGTAAAACGCGCCGTAGCAGAATTGGGCGCAGTCGCCAGGGAGATTCACCAGCCAGTCTCCCCACAAAGGCGCAAAGACGCTAAGAAAAACATAAATCTCAGTTAGCCAACTAGACAGAATGACCTCTTCAGAACCAACAATGCAAGAAATTACATAATGAAGAATAAAAAGCTAGTGTTAATATCGTTGTTGGTAATGGGGGGACTTGCAATTACCTTGCTTGTAGTTGTTCAAAGGAGTAGGTATCTACGAACAGAACAGCTCATTTACTCATTTATGGACACAAAAGGAATGAATATTCAACCGAATACGGAAGAATATACAGTCTTAATGAGGAGTGGCTCTTTGGGAATTCGCGGGGTTGAGTTAAAATTAACCACGGATTACACGGATTAGCACGGAAAAAATAAAAAAATCAGTGTAATCCGGGTAATCTGTGGTGAAAAATTTACGTCGCGTGACACTTACCACGTCAAATCCCAGAGACCCTAAAATGATAAGCCGGCAACCAACCTGACGACTGAAGTCGCCGGCTATCGGCATGCAGTCGCTCTCTGGCAGTTAGTCTTAGTTTTTAGCCACAGACGCTATTTTTATTGCTAATGAGCCATTTGGTTGGCCGCATAAATCGTTCGCAGGTCGTGGGAATCGCTCGCAGGCCGTGGGAATCGTTCGCAGGCCGTGGGAATCGTTCGCGAACTGTAGCTGTGGGTCGTGTCCCTCCTGAGTCGCCCGACAGACCGTCACGCGGCACGGGCACGCCGTTAAATTGTGCAGGCTCTTGGGGAATTCGCGGGGTTGAGTTAAAATTAACCACGGATTTCACGGCTTAGCACGGAAAAAATAAAAAAATCAGTGTAATCCGTGTAATCTGTGGTGAAAAACTTTCGTCGCGTGACACTTACCCCGCCAAATCCCAGAGACCCTGAGGAGTATTGTGTGGGGGGAATATCCAGAGCTAACAGAAGTTGGCTCTAACTTCATCAAGAATCAAGACGAATTAGATAATGTGCTTAGTTATGCTTGGAAATATGCAGGCTACGAAGACCTGTAGGGAGTATATGACGAGCAAGCTATGGAGGAAGCAAAACCGCCGCTGACTGAATCAAGTAAATGAGAAAGTAAAATCAGCTGTTAACCTAGATTTTAAGGAGATAAAAATGGCTCGTAGAAGAGGACCCGGACAAATGAACAATTTAATGCGCCAAGTACAAAAAATGCAGGCAGATGTACAGCGCGCGCAAGAAGAAGCCGAGAAGCAAGTGCTCACCGTCTCCGCAGGAGGTGGCGCCGTTGAGGTAACCATCACTGGGGGGCTGGTAGTGCAAGCGATCACCATCAAACCAGAGGTTGTAGACCCTGAGGACGTAGAGATGCTCCAAGACCTAATCTTGGCCGCAGTCAACGAAGCGATTCAGAAATCACAGGATACCATGGGCGCTCAGGTGTCTTCAGTCACCGGTGATATGTTGGGCGGACTGGGAATTCCGGGGCTATAGCCATAGATGAAGAATGTCGCTATACCTCCGTCCGTCACCCGGCTGATCGAGACCTTCTCCGAGTTGCCCGGCATTGGCCCAAAGACCGCCTCCCGCTTGACCTTCTATCTCTTGCGCGGTAAATCGGAACTAGCCTTACGCCTCGCTGACGAGTTGCAAAATCTGGTCGAGAAGACACGCTTCTGCTCCGTGTGTTACAACGTGACGGAGGAAGACCCTTGTCCCATCTGTGCAGATAAGAGCCGGGACAAGAAATTGCTCTGTGTGGTGGAAGAACCCTTGGATTTGCTGGCCCTAGAACGCACGGAACAGTATACCGGTTACTACCATGTACTGCATGGCGCGCTTTCTCCCCTGGAAGGGATCTTTGCCGAAGATCTCCGCATCAAGGAGCTGGAAGCACGTTTACGCCAAGGCGGCGTGGAGGAAGTCATCCTAGCGACCAATCCCACCAGTGAAGGGGATTACACCGCTGCCTACCTGCTCACCCGGCTCAAGCCGCTGAGAGTGCGGATCACACGTCTGGGCCGAGGGTTGCCCATGGGCGGAGATTTGGAATATGCCGATGCCGTTACCCTGACCCGCGCATTAGAAGCGCGGAAAGAGCTCCAATGACCGAATGGCGTCCTGATATTCAACGCGGCTGGCGGCTAGGCTTGGCCTTTATTGCCGGCTTGGTGCTCTTGGCAACTGGCCTGTCATTGCTGGCCGCGCTGAGTCCCGTCTCATTGCTCACCTTTTTCTGGGGGTTAGCGGCGCTGATTGCGCTGGTAGGAGCGGTACTGGTTGGTTATTGGCTTTGGGGTTTGCTCCACGCTTTTTACACCCTGGATCGTAATGCCTTGATTATCCATTGGGGGGAATACCAGGAGCAGCTTCCTCTAAGAGCGGTGCAGGAGATCTACTCGGGAGATGAAATTGCGGAGCTACGTCTACGTCAAGTAATCCGCTGGCCAGGCCACTACTTTGGACGCGGCACAGCCCCTCAAACTGGCCCCATCCACTTCTACGCTACGTCCCCGCTAACTACACAAATCATCATTCGCACTTCAGAATTGACGGTAGCTATCTCCCCGGCCCGGCGAGAAGAGTTCCTCGCGTCGCTGGCAGAACGCCAGGCAATGGGCACTACCCAAGATGTTGGCTACGATTACCTCCATCCTGCTTTTTTTGATTGGGAAATTTGGCAGGATCGCCCGGCAATCAATCTCTTGGGCAGCAGCCTCATCCTCTTGACTCTATTTGCCGGATTGCTCAGCTGGCGTTACCCTACCTTACCAAGTGCCGTCATCTTCAAGATGAATACGGCCGGGCAGCCTTTGCTCATCGCTCCCCCCTCTCGGTTGGTCTATCTGGGCCTACTAGGAATAATTTTCACCCTTCTCAATGGGGGATTTGGTTTTCTCTTCTATCGGCGGCAACCTATGGTCTCCTATTTTTTCTGGGGCAGCCTATTGTTACTGCAAGCCAGTCTTTGGGTAGCCATGTTGACCATTTTATTTAACAACCTCGGCTAGTGGCGGTAGCTAAAAGCATGATTCAATTAGTAGCCTGCGATTTAGATGGCACCTTGATGGGGGAAGATCGCCAGATTAGCCCCCGCGTGCGCCGGGCCATTGCCGCCGTACAAGAGCGTGACATCATCGTCACGCTGGCAACCGGGCGGATGTTCAACGCGACGTTGCCCTTTGCGCGTGAATTGGGGCTTACCGCGCCTTTGCTCTCCTACCAGGGCGGCTGGATTCAAGGCCTGGCGGACACCCAACCGCTCTATCGCGTGCCGCTGCCGGCGGAAATAGCGCGTGGGGCCCTCGAGATGGCTCAGCGCGAGCAGTGGCACGCAGTGCTCTACGCCGATGGACAGATCTTCCTGCGAGAATTCGCCCGTCCGCCAGAATTTTACCTGGCCTTGCTGGGCACGGACTATCAACTGGTGACTTCCTGGGAAAAGGTACTCGCGTCCCAGCAGCCCGATAAAGTACTCTTTGTGGCTACTCCAGAGGAAATACCGGCGATGGAGGAGCAATTGCGGGCACAGTTAGACGGGGAAGCGTTGGTTTTCCGTTCACATGCCCAATTCGTCGAAGTGGTGCCACAGGGCGTTGATAAAGGCTCTGGTTTAGCGTGGCTAACTCAGCACCTGCACATCCCGCCCTCAGCTGTGATGGCAGTGGGCGACCAGGGGAATGATACGCCCATGCTCAAATGGGCCGGGATCGGAGTAGCTATGGGGAACGCGGTCCCAGAGGTCAAAGCTGTCGCCGATTGGATCGCCCCCACGTTGGCAGAGGATGGGGCCGCCGTGGCGCTGGAGCATTTTATTCTCTCCAGAGAGCAATCGCCCCAGCAATGAGCGTGCCCATACTTTATCTCTGGCGCATACAACCAGACGTAATCCCTCACATGTACCTACTCAATCGCTCTGCTAAACTCGTCCATGGTCTTACCGCTAAAAGTAAAAATCCGCGTCCTAAAACATTCCGCTTGACCGCATGGCAACCCCTTGAGGAGCGGGCCTGAGATGTCAGCTCGCGCCTCACAGAAACGCTATTGGAGTGAGCTCGCGCTATTGCTGGCCTTGTTGCTGGGAACGGCCCTGCGTTTTTACCGGCTGGACACGCAATCCTTTTGGAATGACGAGGGGAACACTGCCCGCCTGGTTGAACGCACTATCCCGCTAATTATCGCAGGAGCCGGCGGCGATATCCACCCACCAGGATATTATCTGCTGCTGCACGGTTGGCAAAATTTGGCGGGTAATTCCGAATTTGCGCTGCGGAGTTTCTCGGCACTCGCGGGCATTCTGACAGTGGCGGTGACTACTGCTCTGGCCCAGAAGGCGGGAGGAAGTTTAGCCGCTCTCGGAGCCGCGTTCGGGTTGGCTTGTCAGCCACTGGCCGTCTACTACAGTCAAGAAGCGCGGATGTACGCGCTCTTAAGCTTGCTCGCGGCCCTGACAATTTGGGCCGCTGCGCAATTTCTGAACCAACGTCGTCACGCCGCGTTCTGGTTGTGGCTGATGCTTTCACTAGGACTCTACACGCACTACGCCTACGCTTTCGTGATATTGAGCGTCAACCTAGCCTTTCTGGGAGTTTGGTTCTCTCAACGACCTCTCCGCTGGCGGATATTCCGAGCTTGGATTCTCACGCAGCTGCTGGCTGCGGTCGCTTTTCTCCCCTGGCTACCGCATGTCTTCAAGGCCGCGAGTTGGCAGCCGCCAGATCTAAACCCTGGCGGTGCGCTACCAGAAATGATACAGGCCCTCTTGGCCGGCATCACGTTGCCGGCGGAAGAAGCCGGCTATCTGCTACCGGCCGCCGGGTTGTTGTTACTAGTGGCTCTTTGCCAGCGCTCACGTGACCCGTTTGTCAAGTGGGGCGCGCTCCTGATGAGCGTATTGCCGCTCGGTTTGATCGCCGCCGGCGGCATCTACCGTCCCGCGTACCTCAAATTCCTGCTGGTTTCCAGCGCACCACTCGCCGTGACGTTGGCGCTCCCGTTAAGCAATTCATCCAAACCTACGCCTTACACATTTGTCCGTCGCATATTCGCGGGGTTGCTTTGTATGGCCTGCTTACCGCCTCAGAGCGCCTCTCTCCACAATCTCTACTTTGAGCCGCAATACGCCCGCGACGATTATCGTGGCATTGCCGCTCAAATCGCCGCCCGCGCGGGAGTGCAAGACGGCATCATTCTCAGCGCGCCCAATCAGTGGGAAGTCTTCACTTACTATTATCGTGGGCCACTGCCCGTCTATCCGGCCCCCTATCATCCCACGCCGGAGGTAGCCGACGCTTGGGCCGACAGGTTGCTACAAGCTGCTCATCCACGTCTTTTTGTCCTCTATTGGGGAGCTGCAGAATCCGATCCAGAACGGCGGCTCGAATATCGTTTAGCGCAGCGCACCTACAAAATTCAAGAACGTTGGGTCTCCAACATTCGCTTGGCACAATATGGCACCGCCTCACTGCCGGAACAACCTGATAGACAAATCGCGGCGCAACTAGGTGCAGCTATTCAATTGGAGGGATACAGTCTTGCTGGGGAATCAACCTTCACCGCTGGCGCAGTCGTGCCGGTGACGCTCTTCTGGCAGAGCACTCAGCCGCCAGCGGAACGACTCAAGGTCTTCATACATCTAAGCGCGGTCAATGGTGTGCCGATTGCCCAAACCGACGCGGAACCGGTGGGCGGCTTACGTCCTACCACCAGTTGGGCAGCGGGAGAGCAGGTCATAGATCGTCATGGCGTGTGGCTGCCTCCAGAACTCCCCCCCGGTCACTACACGCTCACCGCCGGCCTATATCGTCCTTTCGGCGAGCGCTTGCCTGTCACTATCGCCGGGGAGTCAATCGGCGATACCGTCGCCCTAGGAGAGCTAATAATCGAGGCAGAATAACTGAGCTTGAGTCTATTGATAGAATTGTCCGTATCATCTTAATATTTGAGGGTAGTTTCCACCGCAGAGAGCAGAGCATTTTTTATTTTTCCGCGGGGTGCTCTACACTTCCGTGATGCACAGACTAGCAGCCGGCATATTCCCCCCATAGTTATTGAGAAGATACAATTGTCCCCATAAAAAAGGCTCTGTGGGGAATCCCCACAGAGCCTACTCAAATTGAGATCTAACCTCGGTTCACTACCGACTGCCCTTGCTTCTATCGTAGCGTGGCTTGTTCGCTTTACGCTCGGCCTTACGTCGCTGAATGCGGTCCTTCTCACCTTTGGTGATGAAGTAACGGCGTTTTTTCATTTCGCTTTTAATACGATCGGTCGTCACTCGTTTGCGAAAACGCTTAATCAGCTGATCGGCAGATTCACCGGGTCGCCGCTTCACAAAAGTCATTTGTTTCTCACCCCCTTTCAGGAAACTCTAATAAAAAACCTGGTCCTCAGGAGCCTTACCGAGGAGACCAAGTCAGGGTGCAAAATACCAATGTGCAAACTTTCATCAGAAACTTCGGTTAATAAAGAGTTCTTATAAGACACCTCTGCCAAAAATGAAACTTAGATTTTGACAGCTCGAAGTTCTAAGATCACCTAAGAGACTAAATCAGCCCCAGGCTTCGTACAACCACACACCAGATCGTGGCTCCCATGACCATCACATTCTAACTGAATTTAGCTGGTTGTCAAACTGCGCTCCAGAAATTTATTCTCGTTGTCTTCTGCTTTCTCAATGTTATAATCACCTGCGTGAATCAGAAAAACGTGAAGGTAATTATCCAAATACCTTGTTACAATGAAGAGCAGACGTTGCCGGTGACGATAGCGGGGTTGCCGCGTGAGATCCCTGGGGTGGACGTGATCGAGTATCTCATCATTGATGACGGCAGCACCGACAACACGGTGGCCGTGGCGCGAGAACTGGGCGTGCAGCATATTGTGCGCCACGCACGTAACCAGGGGTTAGCTAACGCCTTCATTGATGGGTTACAGGCTGCGTTGCAGGCCGGCGCCGATATCATCGTCAACACCGATGCCGATAATCAATACCAGGGCGCGGATGTCCCACGTCTGGTGGCGCCGCTCCTGGCCGGCACTGCCGACATTGTGATTGGGGATCGCGGCATGACCACACATCCCTACTTCTCCCCGCTGAAGCGTACTCTCCAACGGCTGGGGAGTTGGGTGGTGGGCTTGGCCGCTGGTGTCTCTATTTCCGACGCGACCAGCGGTTTCCGCGCGCTAAGCCGCGACGCCGCTTTGCAGACACTGGTACTGAGTAACTATTCCTACACGCTAGAAACATTGATCCAGGCCGGGGCGCGCCAGCTGGCCGTGAGCTATGTGCCTATCCACGTCAATCCGCAAACCCGGCCCTCCCGGCTGATGCGGAATATACCCCACTTCTTGACCAGTTCTGGCTCTACCATTCTCCGCGCTTACACCATGTACCGTCCCCTACGGATATTTTTACTGTTAGGCGGATTGTTTGTAATGGCTGGTCTGGGAATCGGCGGGCGTTTCCTCTACTATTACTTCACCACGGGGGGCACGGGACACGTCCAATCACTAATTTTAATGTCCGTGTTGTTGATTATGGGTTTTCAGACCTGTCTCATTGGCTTGTTGGCCGATCTGGTCGGCTTTAACCGTAAGATTTTGGAGAAGATCCTCTATCGTTTACGCAAGATTGAATTAGAAAAGTTAGGTGAAGAATGATTAAAGCATTACAAGAACTCTGGGGCGCACGCGAGCTAGTCTACAATTTGGTAGCTCGAGATCTCAAGGTGCGCTATCGAAGCTCGCTCTTAGGCATTATCTGGTCGTGGCTTAACCCCCTATTGATGATGCTGGTCTTCTCCTTCGTCTTTAACGTGATGCAAAATGCGGCCATCCCCAATTATCATATCCTGGTGCTCAGCTCCGTCCTGCCCTGGAACTACTTCTCCGGTGCGGTGATGGGTGGTATTCAGAGCATTATCGGCAACGGGCACTTGATCAAAAAGGTTTACTTCCCCCGCGAGGTGCTGCCCATCGCCACCGTCCTCTCCAATCTGGTAAACTACCTTATCTCCCTGCCCGTGCTCTTTATCCTCGCCCTAGTTTCCGGCGCCCACCTCACCGGCTGGGCCTTGCTACTGCCGATTCCGATCATCATCCAGACCATCTTTTCCCTCGGCATTGTCTTATTTCTCTGCACTTTAGAAGTTTTCTATCGGGATACCCACATGTTGATGGACGTGGGTATTTTGGCCTGGTTTTTCCTCACCCCCATCTTCTATCCCATTAGTCAATACCCATCCGAAGCCCATCTGCTAGGCATCGCTTTTAATCCGCAGCGGTTGCTCTTCTGGTTCAACCCGATGGCTTCCATCATCAACACCTACCAAGACCTCATCTATCGCGGTGCCCCCACCGCGCTGGATTTTCTCGCGCGCACCGCTGTGACCTCACTGCTGGTGTTGATCTGCGGCTATTGGTTCTTCCTGCATTTTCGAGGCCGTTTTGGCGAAGAAGTCTGAGTCGGGCCGGGCATCCAGATTAGGGCTATGCTGACCATCAGACTATTGGACTATTGGACTACTGGACTACTAGACTACTAGACTATCGGACTACCAGACTAACCCAAACTTGCCAGTAAAAGCCATTATGGTATAATTCCGCTCGTTGGAGGAGGGGCTGTGGCTCAGCTGGGAGAGCGCTACAATCGCACTGTAGAGGCCAGGGGTTCGAGTCCCCTCAGCTCCATAGTAGAGAGATAAACTCTGCATTAAAAGGCGAATAGTTCGTGGGGCTGTGGCGCAGTTGGGAGCGCGCCTCAATGGCATTGAGGAGGCCAAGGGTTCGAATCCCTTCAGCTCCACCAGAAAAGAAAGCACCCGCAAAAGGGTGCTTTTTGCTTTATGGACCTGGTGATTTCATATAACAGAGCCAAAACCAACCACGAATTGACGCCCACTAATCACGTGAACTCCCCAAGCCCTATTTTCTCCTAACATCTTGGCGGCAAGATTCACATCAGCCAATGTTTGGTATAATTGAGTCATTATGGCCCTATTATCTATTTCTGGATTAAGTAAATATTACGGAATTGACGAGGTTTTCTCACAGGCCTCTGGGGAAGTACATGCTGGCGAACGCATCGGCTTAGTGGGCCCCAACGGCTGTGGAAAGAGCACTTTGTTGAAGATCGTTGCCGGTGAGCTGGAGTCTGATGATGGAGAGGTTCATCTGGTCGGACAGCTTCGCCTCGGCTACTTGCCCCAAGTCCCCGATTTTGAGAGTACTGGGACGCTCTGGGATGCGATGAAGGCCGTTTTCTCCGCTTTGCAAGGACAAGCGGCGGAACTGCGCGAGTTGGAAATGCGCCTGGCCTCCGATTTGACGGTGGAACGCACGGCGGTCATGGAACGCTATGGCGAATTGCTGCACCGCTTTGAAGATGGCGGCGGCTTTACCTACGAGGCGCGGATTGGACAGGTACTGGGGGGGCTGGGCTTCAGCAATGCAGAGTTCCATACGCCGGTGGCCCATCTGAGCGGCGGCGAAAAGACCCGCGCGCTTTTGGCTCGCTTGCTGCTGGAAGAACCGGATTTACTCTTGCTGGATGAGCCAACCAATCATCTGGATATCGCCGGCATCGAGTGGCTGGAAGAGCAGCTCCAGCATTGGAAGGGCGGCATTATCGTGGTAGCCCACGACCGCGCTTTTTTGGATGCGATTGTGGATCATATCTGGGAATTAGAGTTCAGAGAGCTCGAAGCATACCCTGGCAATTACACCGCTTATACCAAGTTGCGCGCCGCACGGCGCACGCGGCGATTGGCCACCTACCGGCGGCAGCAAGAGCAAATTGCCAAAACCGAAGATTACATCAGCCGCAATATGGCCGGACAGCGCAGTGCACAAGCCAAAGGGCGGCTCAAGCGTTTGGAGCGGTTGGAACGCTTAAAGCGTCCTCAAGAGCAATCGCGTCTGCATATCAATCTCCAGACCCATATCCGCAGTGGAGATTTGGTGCTGGGTCTCTATAATCTCAAGGCCGGCTACGAGGATGGCGAGACGCATCTAGTCGCCCTGGACGAGGCCGAAATTCACCGGGGGGAACGGGTGGCATTAGTTGGCCCTAACGGAGTAGGCAAAACCACGCTCGTCCGCACCATTCTACATGACATTGAACTATTGCAGGGCACTATGCGCCGTGGTTCTGCTGTGCAGATGGGTTACTTCGCTCAAGTACAAGCTCATTTTGACCCGGATAAATCAGCCCTGGAGACTCTCTTGGCCGCGGGGATGAATTCGATTTACGAGGCACGTTCTTTTTTGGCTCAATATGGCTTTCGTGCGGAAACAGTTTTCAAAACAATGGGTGTGCTCTCTGGGGGGGAACGCGCCCGCGTCGCGCTCGCGATACTCGCCCTCCAAAAAGCTAACTTCCTCCTCCTGGACGAGCCGACCAATCATCTGGACCTCACTTCTCAGGAATTGTTACAAGAGATTCTGGCTAATTTTAATGGCACTATTCTCATGGTTAGTCATGACCGTTATCTAATCCGCGAAATTGCCACGCATGTTTGGGCTTTGGATGAAGGAGAGCTACATCAATTCAAGGGCTATGCCCAGTATGCAGCCTGGCACAGTTTACAACGCGAGAAAGCCTCTCTCTCAGACCGGGGCGCGAAGGAGCGCGAACAACGCGCTTGGGAAGCCCAACGTCAAGCCGAACGCCAACGCGAGCGAACTCTCTCCAAACATGGGGCACGGTTGACAGAGCTGGAGGAACGCATCCACCAGTTGGAAACACGCTTGAAGAATTTGAACGTGGCGCTGGAACGCGCCGGACGGCAGCAGGATATCGCGCGCGTGACCAAACTAGGAGCAGAATACCAAGCCCTCGAAGCCCAAATCGCTGAACAGCTGGAAATGTGGGCCGAAATCGCGGATAGTTCACCGGTGTAACCATGCTTACTTGCATTGGTCTGACCGGTAACATCGCCACCGGAAAATCCACAGTGGCACGCATCTTGGTCGAATGGGGGGCGCAGCATATTGATGCTGACCATGTGGCGCATGAGTTGCTCGCTCCTCACGGCGCGGCCTACACAGCGGTGGTGAATACTTTTGGGAAATCAATTCTGCTCCCCGGAAGCGCGGAGATTGAGCGCCGCGCGTTGGGAGCCATCGTCTTCACCGACCCCGCTGCCCTGGCGCGGCTGGAAGCGTTAGTTCATCCGGCGGTACTCGCTCTGGTAGACCAAAGCATCGTCGCCAGCCAGGCCCCGGTAGTTGTGGTTGAAGCTATCAAATTACTGGAGAGTGGCTTGGCGACGAACTACACTGCTATTTGGGTCACCACTTGTTCCCCGGCGATACAACGCGAGCGGTTGATGTCGCTTCGCAAATTGAGCCGCGCCGCGGCCGAACAGAGAATCGCCGCCCAACCTCCACAGGCGGAAAAACTTGCCCAAGCCGATGTGATTATTCAGACCGGCGGAAGTTTGGCGGCGACCAGAGCGCAGGTGCAGGAGGCGTGGTTGCGTTTAGTACGTAGTTAGGCAGCCATCCCTCTGTTGATTACGTCGATTAATAAGTGCTCATAGATTCACTGATTATGGCGAAACCGCCCAGTGCAAACATGGGGATAGCAATCGCCGCACATAAGAGTAACATAGCGACGATAATGGCAATGATGAGATGCGCCACATTTCCCTTGGCCCCCGTGTTCCGCACATAATCGCGCAGTCGCAAGCCAGAAATAATGGCGCCCACAATGCTTAGCGGCGGCAAACAGCAGTAGGAGAAGGCTCCTATGCCTGCGGTAAAGGTAGTAAATATAGTGGGTAGTAACATACTGACAAAGAGTACAACCAGCCATCCTACAAAAAGGCCGATACCCATTATATAGTTACCTACGTAAATCCATCCCATGCCTAACATCCCGAAGATGCCAAAAATTATTTCGATAACCATGGCGATGGTATCACTACTATCATGAGAAACGGGAGATTGCTGATAATTCATGGTTCATGCTCCTTTGGTAATTTGGATAATTTGCTGAAGGTCAACTTGTAGAGGAATCCAACAACTAGGTTGATTCTATCTGCTTTTTGGCATTTGCCAACCTGTCCCGTCCTGATATATGTTTACACCAAAACATAAGTCAGGAGGGTGTCAAATGGTCAAAAACATCATCAAGAGGTATAGTCTAGCTTTCAAAAAGCGGTAGTGGTTAAAAGGTAAGTGATGGTGTATCATAAGAGTGCTGTGAAAACCCTACTAATGGAGGTAAATAATGATTCAAGTCACCATCACCTACCACTGTCGTGTTTGCGGCAGCACTA
>JAYELZ010000108.1:0-17609 GCA_034717835.1 Chloroflexota bacterium | reverse complement strand
AGACAAATCGTTAAGAACAACACTGTGAAGATGACTACGCCCCAGATCCAACGTCTATTAGAGCTCATTTTACCTCCATGTAGTAGTTGATTTGCCGCAAGTATACTTCAGTGGAGCGAAAAGGCGAAAAGGCGCAAAAGCGAAGGGTTCCTACCGGTTGCTTCGCGGTGAGGGACGGCTGCCAGATGTGGAAGCAGATGGGCGCAGGTGCGCCTGGCGGATAGCGAATGGCTAATCTGTGGCTGGTTGCACCGCGACCAGGTAATTCATAAAGACGTTGCCTCGATAGCCTGCGGCGTGAGCTCCGCCCAGCGTGACTGTCCCGGTGGGATAGGCGCGGCGGTAGACGAAGAAGGGCATCCGCCCGCCGATGGTATTGATCTCTACCAGTTCTCCCGGCAGCCGCTCGAAGGAGCGGAGCCAGTGCGGGAGCGTCTCCGCTTTGGCGTGGTAGATGACATAGACTAGCGCCGGTTGCGTCAGTTGGAAGCGCACCAAATCCTCCTCCGTGGAGATGTAATCGCGGTCGGCTGTATGGATGGCGTGCAGCCCGCTGAGGCGCAGCGGCAGTTTGACGGTGCTGTAATCGCGGTCGGTGTAACTCTGGCGGTGCGAGCGGAGGATGTTCTGTTCATAGTGGCGACTGCTGGAGACCTGGAGTCCTGTGATGGCGTTCTCATAATGTTGGGTGTAGGCGCCGGCTGGACGTCCGCTCTCTTCGTGCGCGACGATCGCCATGCCGCCACCGACGGAGGTGAGCGGATCGAGTTTGCGGATGACCGGCGCGCCGAAGATTCTGCGCAGCAGTGTGACGAAGGCTGGCACTAAGGAGCTGCCTCCAGTCCGCAGTACCACTTCTACTTGAGCGGGATGCACTCCGATCTCCGCGAGCAGTAGCTGGATTTCGCGCTCCACGGTGGTGACCTCGTGGCTGATCAATGCCTCGAAGTCGCGGCGCAGCAGCCGCTCGCGGATGTTAATTCCTTGGTGTACGAAGTTCAAGGGCGCGAAAAACCCGGTGGAGAGTTGCTGCTTGCTCCGCTCAATTACTTTGAAGAGCGCGAAACCTAGGTTTTGCGTCACCAATGTCTCCAGGGCGCGCATGGCGGGCGGATTGTTGCTCGTCCGTTGATATTCCATGATCTTCCCCAAAGGTTGCGGGCGGGAGAGGTAGGGCATGGTCTGCCAACTCTCCAACTGATCCAACATATCGTAGGAAAACTCAATCTCCGGTTCCACCTCGCTGCCCGCGCCAAAGTGGGGCAGGAGTGATTTCATGATCTGGCGATCCAGATCGTCGCCGCCCACGAGGACGCCCCGACTGCCTAGCACGCGCGGGGGGCGGGCTGTGCCCACTTCCGCTACCGTCAAGTCCAACGTCCCGCCGCCGAAGTCGAAGATTAACGCGATCTCGCGTCGGTCGCTGTTCCGGTGGTAGAGGTGCGCGGCAGCAATTGGCTCTAGCTGAAATGAGATATCCCGGAATCCGGCGAAGAGCGCGGCCCGGTAGAGAATCTCCTCCGCCCGTTCGGAGACGGCGAGGTCGGTGGAGAAACTTACCGGACGGCCCAGCACCACCTGGGGACAACTTTCCCCCAACTGCGCCTCAGCCTGGCGTTTCAGCGCGCTCAACAGCATGGCAATCAGCTCATCAACGGGGTAGTACCGGTTAAAAATGTTGGTGCCTTCGTATTGGGGATCGCGGAGGACGGTCTTGACTGATTGGAGCAACCGGCCATGCGCGGCGATATCCACCAGGTCGTAGATGTCGTGCATGTATTGGATGGGGCTGGAACCGGCGCCCGCCACCAACATCTCGATAGCGCCCATCCGGCGACGCTCCCACGCCGGTTTGCGGCCGGTTTCCTCTTGCAGATAGGCCACTGCGGCCTGGCTGCCCAAGAGCGCTTGGTGATTGCGCTTCACGTAGATCAGGGAGGGGAGGAGCTGGCGGTTTGCGGGGCCGTTCTCTAGTTGGATGGGGGTGAGTTCTTGGCCGTCAAAATGGGCTACGGATGAGTTGGTTGTCCCAAAATCTATTCCCAAGTGCATTTTTGGTGTCACCTCCATGAAAAATAATCGCTGGTGGTTACTGGTTCGTAGTAGGCGCTCGAGCGCTGTGCTTTACGGCACTGAAGTGCCGGCTACAAACCTTCAGTCAGGCAACAGCGTGTCATTATACCATACCTGGGCGTTTCAAATGAGTGGCGACATGCTCCCAGAAATTCAACCGCAACGAGATGCACCCAACCGCTAACTCTCAAGCTAGCCTACTGCACCGATTGTACTTCCTCTCAATTTGTATTAAAATACGCATATGGCTTTTTAACTGATGTCTGACCGTAACCAGCCATTACTTAGGAGGGTAGCGTGGAGTCGAAAGGCTCAATACTTATCGTTGATGATAATCCTACTAATTTAAGTCTCCTGACACGGATATTAGTGCGGGAATTTTACGAGGTGCGGGTGTTAGGAGATGGGCAGCCGGTGTTAGCATCGGTGCTCGCCAACCCGCCCGATCTAATTTTACTGGATATTATGTTGTCCGGTTTGGACGGCTACACTGTTTGTGAACAGTTGAAAGCGCATCCAGAAGTTAGCGAGATCCCTGTTATTTTTATCAGCGCCCTGGACGATGTGGAGAGTAAGGTTAAAGCCTTTGTTGTCGGAGGGGTGGACTACATTTCCAAGCCGTTCAAAATTGAAGAGGTCTTGGCTAGGGTGGAAACCCATCTCTCTGTCCGCAATTTGCAGCAGCAGCTACAAATTGCGAATGGGCAACTCGCTCGGCAGCTGGAGGAACTAGATCAAGCTAATCGCGAGCTCCAACAACGCAATATGGAGTTGAATACCTTCGCGCGGACGGTGGCGCATGATCTCCGAACTCCGCTAAACGTGGTGCAGGGTTACACTGATCTGTTGATGGATAACTACGTCACTTTTTCGACGGAGAGTGTGCAGGATTACTTGAGAGACATTTCGCTGGCCAGCACCAAGATGGAGACTATCATTCAAGAGATCATGTTGTTGGCTGGCGTGCGCACTAGAAAAGTGGAATGTGGCCCGCTGCAAATGCGGGAGATCATCGCGGAAGCTCAGAAACGGTTATCCACGGTGCTCCAAGAGTCTCAAGCCGAAATAACCATCGCTACTGACTGGCCGGCAGCGCTTGGTTATGCTCCCTGGATAGAAGAAGTATGGGTAAATTATCTTAACAACGCGCTCAAATACGGCGGGACTCCGCCTCGCATGAAACTCTGGGCAGAAGAGACCGACTCCCAAGTGCGTTTCTCTGTACGGGACAATGGCATCGGAATCCCCTTAGTAAAATTGGACCATTTATTTGTCCCGTTTGAGCGACTGGGTCGCGTTGGAGCTACGGGACATGGCTTGGGATTATCTATTGTGCGGCAGATTGTGGAGAAATTGGGGGGAGAAGTGGGCGTTACCAGTGAGGAGAATCAAGGCGCTGTCTTCTGGTTCTCTCTGCCGCGCGTCGGCTAGCAAGTTGCAGGTTAAAGTTAGGTGTCGTTACTTCAATTCGCCCACTCGTTTACTTGCTTTCTCGCTCACATGCTATGTTTGATTTTACTTCACTAGACATCCTTTTGCAGAAAGCAGCCGCTACCATTTGCCCCGCTATTCAGCTGGTGGTGCGCTGGCGTGGTAGGGAGATATGCACCCGCGCCTACGGCTGGCTCGATCCAGAGACGCACAGCGCGCCAACCACTTTGACTTCGCGTTTTGATTTAGCCTCCCTGACTAAACTTTTCACGGTGACAGCGTTGATGTGTTTGGTAGAGGATGGGGCGTTGACGTTGGAGCAGCCGCTCAGCACTGTGCTGCCCGCTTTCCGGGGAAGGCGACCTATTAAGCCCTACGAGGATCCGCTCCATCCTGGCCAGCTGCTCACCGTCGCCCCTGAACCGGGCGTTGTGGATGTCTCCACTATCACCTTCTGCCAGTTGTTGACGCATACCTCTGGATTGCCGGCTTGGCGACCACTCTACCTGCAACCTACTGCTGAGGCGGCTCGGGGGCTGGCGTTGCAAACTTTTTGTTCCTATCACCCCGGCACGCACGTGGTCTACAGCGATATCGGCCTTATCTTGCTCGGTATGGCTCTGGAGCGATTGACCGGCCTGGCGCTGGATACGTTGATTCAGCAGCGAGTATTGGCGCCATTGGGGTTAGCGCACACTGGCTATTCTCCCTCGCCGGAAATACGAGCTGAGATTGCGCCAACCGAGTTCTGTCGCTGGCGGGGGCGGCGCGTGCGGGGCGTGGTGCACGATGAGAACGCCTATCGCTTGGGTGGAGTCTCGGCGCACGCGGGGCTTTTCTCCACGGCGACGGACGTCGCTATTTTTGGACAGTCCTTCTTGGCTGCGCCGCCCCCATTACTCCGCCCAGAGACGATTGCTACGATGATTACTCTGCAAGCTCAAGAAGGGCCGGTGCGGCGCGGCTTGGGCTTTGCGCTCTGGCAAGGAGCGGAGGATTTGGCTGCTGGATATGTTTTTGGGCATACGGGATTCACCGGTACGTTGCTCTGGATTGACCCCGAACGAGAGCTGGTGATCTCCTTGTTGACCAATGAGGTCTACCAGGGACGTCAGGATCGTAAAATCGCTGCTCTGCGGAAAGCGGTGCGCGAGATGATTAGTCGGGGAGTTGGTTAGTCTAATAGTCTTAGTTCTCCTGCTGATTAATTTTAGATGCGATTGCCCCGGAGATATTTGGTATCTTCTCAATAACTAGGGGGATAATGTGCCGGCAGCTAGTCTCCTCACCACGGAGGGGCAGAGCACCCGGAGGAAAATAAAAAACTCTCTGCTTTCTGTGTGCTCTGCGGTGAAAACTGTCCAGAAATATTGAGATGCTACGGTATTTGCTATATTGGAAAACCCCTGTATAATGTTTTTTAGTTGCGCAAACGTTTACAATGCCTCTTGAGCAGCTCTAGGGGGGGAATTCGAGAATGAGTGATTGGCAGATCTCCGAAACCACATTTGACCCTCAGCAACTCCACTCTCTTGAAACCGTTTTCACTAGTGGAAATGGCTATTTAGGCACCCGAGGTACCTTCGAGGAAGGTTATCCCGCAGCCGAACCCCTCACTTTGGTGCAGGGTCTCTTTGATGCTGCCCCCATTGTGTATACCGAGTTGGTCAACGTGCCCAACTGGTTGCACTTGCGGATCCTCATAAATGGCGAGTATTTTCGTCTAGACCACGGTGAGATATTGGCCTATCAGCGGGAGCTAGATCTCGCTACCGGAACGCTCACACGCACGGTGCGTTGGCGCAGTCCCGCCGGCCAGACGGTGGAATTGCGTTTCGAGCGTTTCACCAGTTTGGCCGATGTCCACGTGCTGGGTCTGACTTGTCAATTTACCTCCGTGGATTTTACCGGTACTGTGGAAGTGCGGGCTGGCTTGCCAGGTCACGTGGATAACGCGGGGCAGTTGCATTGGGAATGGCGAGAGCAGGGTTCCTTGGATGAACAGAGCGCTTATCTCACCGTGGCGACCAAGGAATCGCAACTGTTACTCTCAGAGGCTTGCCATCTCTCGCTTGAGGGCGTGGAGAACCCCACTTACGCTTTCCAGAATTGTTTTTGGACGCCTACCGTGGTGGCGTGCATTCAAGTTGCGCCGGGACAATCTTTCACCGCCCAAAAGATTGTGACTCTCTTCACGTCTCGCGAGAGCGAGGATGTGCAGACGTCTGCTCTGGAGGAGCTGGTTAGAGCGAGTGCGCAGGGATACGCTGCTCTGAGTGCAGCTAACGACGCGGCTTGGGAGAGCGAATGGGAGAAGTGCAACATCTGCATTGAGGGCGACGACGAGGCTGACCTGGCTTTGCGCTACAGCTTGTTCCAATTGCTAATTGCAGCTCCGCGTCACGATGACCGGGTGAGCATCGCGGCCAAGACTTTGAGTGGGTTGGGCTACCATGGTCACGTTTTCTGGGATACTGAGATCTTTATGTTGCCCTTCTTCATCTACACGCAGCCCGAATTGGCCCGCAATATGTTGCTCTATCGTTATCATACCCTCCCCGGTGCGCGGCGAGTGGCGGCGGCGCAAGGTTACGCGGGTGCACTATTTGCTTGGGAGAGCGCCGCCACGGGCGATGAGAGCACCCCGCGTTGGGTTCCCACGCCAGAAGGGGAACTTATCCGCATCTGGTGTGGCGATATTGAGTTGCATATCGTCGCCGATGTCGCTTATGCAGTGCAGCATTATTGGCGGGTGACAGGCGATGATGATTTCTTACGCGATTACGGGGCCGAAATTCTCTTGGAAACGGCCCTTTTTTGGGCTTCTAGAGTTGAATGGAATGCAGAGCGCGCGGTTTATGAAATTAATGATGTGATCGGCCCGGATGAGAACCACGAGCATGTGGATAATAACGCTTTCACCAATCGCATGGCTAGGTGGAATTTGCAAACGGCTCTGGATACCTGGAGCTGGCTGCGACAGCACTATCCAGAGAAGGCGAGTGCCTTGGCAGAACAGCTGGGACTCGCCGAGCCGCAGTTGGCGCACTGGCGAGAGGTTATAGAGAGAATTTACTGTTCTCAAGACCCGCAAACGGGGTTAATCGAACAGTTCGAGGGTTTCTTCGACTTAATTCCGGTGGATTTGGCCGCTTATGAGTCGCGTGAGACTTCTATGCAAGCGTTGTTTGGAGTGGCCGAGACGCAGGCCTACCAGGTGCTCAAGCAAGCCGACGTGTTGATGTTACTCTATCTGTTGTCCGCGGAATACGATTCTGCCATCATAAAAACGAATTGGGACTACTATACTCCGAGGACAGATTTGACTTACGGTTCTTCCTTGGGGCCGGCAATTCAAGCTACTTTGGCTGCTCAAATAGGAGATGTGGAAACTGCCTATGAGCACTTTATGCTGGCGGCCCGCACCGATTTAGAGGACGTGCGCGGCAATGCCGGTGAGGGCATACATGGCGCTTCTGCCGGCGGTCTCTGGCAGGCTGTGATTTTTGGTTTTGGTGGTGTGCGGGTGGAGGAGGGGAGATTGGTTGCTGATCCTAGGTTGCCTTCCGGTTGGACACGGCTAAAGTTCAGGCTGCAATATCAGGGCGAGTGGTACACTTTTGACCTCTCTGCCTAGTTGATTTGACAGCCTTCAACTGATTCCCTATAATGAAGGTATGACCCCGCTGAAATAAGATAGTTAGCTATTAAGGTGCCAAGAAAAAAACGTTTGAGCATTTTTGCGTCTTTTGTGATAGGAATCTCGGTTTTTTTTCAAAGTTATGTAGGCAGTTTCTCAATGGATTTGAGCTCTCCATCTTATTTTGCTGGCAACTCTTGATTAGTGAGTTGGCCTTGGTCACAAAACGTAGTGTGTCCAAGCGCTCAGAGGATTGTTCCATGGTTAAATTATCAAGGAGGTGGTTGCCCAAGACGATACCTAATTAGGTTTTACTTCACCATTAGTTCGTTGACAACTTTAAATTCATTAACAAGTTTATGGAGGAGAGTAAGATTATGAAAAAGACACTATTTGTGTTGCTAGGCTTAGTGACCCTCTTCGCGCTGGTATTGACGGCGTGTGGGCCTAAGGCGACAGAAGAACCGGCGGCGACGGAAGAACCGGCAGCGACGGAAGAACCGGCAGCCCCTGAATCTAAGTATAATCAAGCCCCGATGTTGGATGCTATGGACTTGCCCCCGGTGGATGAGCGTGTCTCCGAAGAGCCAATGGTAGTTCCCGTAGTTGATTCCATTGGCGAATACGGCGGCGTCTGGCATAATATGACCTGGTGGGATGAGGCTGGCAACTTCTTGATGACGATCTACGATCCGCCCGTCCGCTGGAAGGCTGATTATACCGGCTACGAGCCAGGTCTGCTCAGCAAGATGCCTGAGTGGTCCGACAATGGTCAGACCATCACCATGGTCTTCCGCAAGGGCCTCAAGTGGTCCGACGGCGAGCCTTTCACCACCGCCGACCTGAAATTCTGGTGGGAAGACATGGCGTTGAATGAGGATGTGGGCTTTAACCAGGTTCCCTGGTGGGCGCACAACCTTGATGGCACCACGCCTATCACCATGGAGTTCCCTGATGACGTGACCTGGGTGCTCAAGTTCGACTCACCGCAGTACATCATGCCTTACATCTTGGCGCAGGGCTTCTGGGAATGGCGTCCGTTGATGAAACCCGCGCACTTCCTGAAGCAATTCCACCCGGATTACAACGCCGATGCCACCTATGACGATCTGGACATCCAAGACCGTTTCTGGCAGACTGACGGTTATCCGTGTCTGATGGCCTGGTGTTTGACCGAGTACAAGGCTGGCGAGAGCTGGACTTGGGATCGCAACCCCTATTACTGGAAGGTGGACGCCGAGGGCAACCAACTACCTTACATCGACACTGTGCAGATCGCATTTGTGGAAGATGAGGAAGTGCGTTTGCTCAACACCGCGCAAGGCAAGTACGATATGGCTTTCCGCGCTACCACTAACCCCACCGATATCCCCTTCTTGATGGAGCAGGCTGAGGCTGGCGATTACCACATTCAGCCCGGTTGGATGAACGGCGCTGGCGCTTGGCCTGGCTGGATCGTCAACATGGACTACCATGAAGATCAAGAGTATGACCCCGCGACCGAGACTGAGGAAGCGGTAGAGATCCGTGAGCTACTGCGCGATAGCAACTTCCGCAAGGGCTTATCCGTAGCCCTGGATCGTGAGCGCTTAATTGACGTAGTGTGGGATGGCCTGGCCGAACCTAAGAACTTCACCATCAGCCCGCAGTCCCCGCACTTCGCCAGCCCTGAAGGGCAGGAACTCTTCAATGAGTGGGCGTCAATTGACTCTGAATATGATCCTGATGAAGCAAAGGCTTACTTCGACGCGGCGGGTTTCGTGGATGCCGATGGGGATGGATTGCGTGACCTACCTAGTGGCAAGCCCTTTACATTGATTATGGACCAGGGCGACTGGGGCGGCGAGCGGGTCTGCATCGCGTCTAACGAGGTCTACAAGCAGAACCTTGAAGATGTAGGTGTTGACGTATTGATCAACAACCTAATTGGTCAGCCTGATTGGGGTATCCGTGGCGATAACGGTCTGTTCATGCTGCGCAATACCCATGCCTCCGAGTTGGACCTCTGGACCTATCCTGACTGGATTTTCCCGCTACGTGGTGCCGGTGAAGGCACTCGTGCGTTCCCGATGCAGGGTGCGTACTACTCCAGCGGCGGTGAGTTGGGTTGGGCGGCGGAAGGCGCGGCGCTGGAATTGCAGCAACTCTACGACGAAGGTAAGCAATTGCCCACCGTGGCAGAGCGCGACGAGATCATCTGGAAAGCCGTCCGTGTTTACATTGAGGAAGGCCCCTTCGTGATTGGCGCGTCTGGCGATCAGCCGATGCCCGTGGTGATCAAGAACAACGTCCACAATGTGCCTGAGTTTGGTGTACTTGGCCCGTGGGCACCCGGCAGCCCCGGCAACACCTATCCCGAACAGTACTGGATCGAGCAGTAGTATCCAGTTGGCTGGGTAATTGCTGGCAATAAAGTCTTGCATGGCGGGCGGAATTTCCGCCCGCCATGTCTTGGAATAGTTAGTTTTCTGAGGAGGTACTACCTATGCTTTCGTATATTCTGCGCCGCCTGGGTTATGCCGCGATCATGCTGGTACTGGTATCCTTTGTAAGTTTTTTGATCATAGAGCTGCCACCAGGCGACTATTTGACCAAAAAGTTGCAGGACCTCCAGGCGCGTGGCGATCGCAGCGCTGAGATGCGCATTGATGAGTATCGCGTGCGTTACGGCTTGGATAAACCTTTAATGGAACGTTATTGGATTTGGATTTCAAACTTCGTCAAGGGCGACTTTGGTGAATCGTTTCAGTTCGAGCGTCCAGTTACGGAGATCCTAGGCAACCGCATAGGATTTACGGTGTTAATGGCAGTCTCGGTAATTTTGGTGCAATGGTTGATAGCCATCCCGGTGGGGGTTTATTCAGCCACGCACCAATACTCGATTGGGGATCAGATAATCACAACGTTGAGTTTTATTGGTCTGGGTATGCCGGGGTTCCTGTTAGCGCTGCTTGTGATGTTCTTCGCCATGGTCGTCCTGAAACAGGAGGTCAGTGGCTTGTTTTCCCAAGATTTCAAGGATGCGCCCTGGACTATTGCTAAGTTCATTGATTTGCTGAAACATCTCTGGATTCCGGCATTGGTAGGCAGTGTTACGGGCATAGCCGGGCTAGTGCGCATCATGCGGGGTAACTTGTTGGAGACTTTGGGTCAACCCTTCGTGGAAGCCGCGCGCGCTCGTGGTCTGAAAAATAGCACCGTGACCTGGAAACATGCAGTGCGCGTGGCGATCAATCCGCTAATCATCATCTTGGGGTCGGAGACGTTGCCCAGCGTGGTCGCCGGTAACGCATTGGTGGCGACGGTGCTCAACTTGCCGACCGTGGGACCGTTGTACGTTTCGGCCTTACAGAGTCAGGATATGTATCTGGCTGGTACGGTGTTGATCTTCATCGTGTTTATGACGCTGATAGGTAATCTGTTGGCAGACTTGATGCTGGCCGCGCTTGATCCGCGCATCCGGTTGGAATGAAGGAGCGTGAATTATGGTTGAGAATACTAAGGTTGAGCAAGAACAAATCAGTCAAGCTTATTTAGCTCTGGTTTGGTGGAAGTTCAAGAAAAACAAGATGGCGGTGATAGGTGGGATTATTGTGGTCCTCTTCTATCTTCTCTGTGGGGTTCTGGCTGAATTCGTCTCTCCCTACCCGCTTCAATATCAATCAGACTATCTGGAGGCTCGCCCGCAACGGTTAGTGTTTAAGAACACCGAGGGGAAATTCAGTTTGATACCTGCCGTTTATGGTTTGGAGGAGCACCTCGATTTGGTAATGCGCAAGCGCACTTACATGGTGGATGAAACCCAGATTTACCCGCTGGCTTTGTTCCCCAAAGCGGCGGAACCTTATAAGCTGTTAGGTTTTATACCGCTCAAGCGACATCTCTTCGGTGTCAATCTCAAGGCTGCTCCGGGAGGCTATGCGTTCCTTTTTGGCACCGATAGTCTGGGACGCGACGTGTTATCACGGATCATCTTTGGCGGACGGTTATCTTTATTGATTGGCCTCCTTGGTCAGGTGGGAACGTTGGTTTTAGGTAGCGTCATGGGTGCGATTTCGGGTTACTACGGTGGGGCGGTGGATATCATCGTCCAGCGACTTACCGAATTTTTTGGAGCTTTCCCTGATATTCCACTTTTCATGGCGTTGGCTGCGGCCATCCCCATCAAGTGGTCTCCTATCCTAGTTTACTTTATACTGACTTTGATTTTGATTTTTATCCGTTGGGGTGGCTTGGCCCGTCAGGTGCGAGGTCTAATTCTCTCGCTGCGTGAGCGGGAGTATGTGTTGGCCGCGCAGAGCGCGGGTGCCAGTGATGCTCGTTTGATGTTCCGGCACTTACTGCCCGGCACATTGAGCCACATCATTGTGATTGCGACTTTGATGATCCCCGGCATGATCCTCTCTGAGACGGCCCTTAGTTTCCTGGGATTGGGTTTGCGACCCCCACTCACCAGTTGGGGAGTGTTGTTACAGGAGGTTAGCACTGTGCGCGCCATTCGCTTTGCCCCGTGGCTTTTGATCCCGTTGCCCTTTGTGGTGCTGGCGGTCCTGGCCTTCAATATGTTGGGTGATGGGCTGCGTGATGCTATGGATCCCTACGGTGGCCGATAGGAGGATGGAATAATGTCTGAAATTTTGTTAGAGGTCAATAACCTGAAGGTTGAATTTGATGTACGTGATGGTGTAGTCCACGCTATTGATGGAGTGAGCTTCGGAATTGAACGGGGACAGACTTTAGGTATCATCGGCGAGAGTGGTTGTGGTAAATCTATGACGGCTAAGGCCATTATGCGGATGGTCCCGCATCCTGGCAAGGTAGTAGACGGGGAGATATTGTACCATCATCGTGATAAGCATGGGCGCTCAGATGAAATTGAGATTATCAATATCTCTAAACTTGATCCTGATGGTAGTGAAATCCGTGCCATCCGGGGTGGTGAGATTGGAATGATCTTTCAAGAGCCGATGAGCTCCTTAACCCCAGTTTATACTGCCGGCACTCTGATTGGAGAAGCGCTCAATTTGCATCGACTGATCCCGCAAACCGTAGGGACGAAGATGGCAAACGAGATTATGCAATTCCGGCACGTTACCAAAGAAGAGGCGCGTGAAATAGCCATTGAGATGTTGCACCGGGTAGGGCTACCCAAACCGGAGCAGCGCGTGGATAGCTATCCCCACCAGTTGAGCGGTGGACAACGCCAGCGCGTGATGATCGCTATTGCGCTTTCTTGCCGGCCTGCGATGTTGATTGCCGATGAGCCGACGACGGCGTTAGACGTCTCCATTGAAGCGCAGATTCTGGATATTATGCGGGATTTGCAGGAAACTGAGGATATGGCGATTATGTTCATCACCCATAACTTGGGGGTGGTGGCCGAGATGGCGAAGGAAATCGTCGTGATGTATATGGGGAAGCAGGTGGAGAAAGCCAGCACTGTCAAGATTTTCCACGAACCTAAACATCCCTATACACGGGCGTTGCTGCAGTCGATTCCCAAAGTGGGCAAGCGTAGCAGTGCGCGGCTAGCTTCTATCAAGGGGATGGTCCCGGACCCGTTTAATCTGCCCAGCGGGTGTGTTTTCCACCCGCGCTGTCCTGCATATATGCCGGGGAAGTGCGATAAGATCGTGCCTAAGTGGCAGGAAGTGGAGCAGGATCACTGGGTGCGCTGTCTGCTGTACGAGGATGTATGAGGAGGTGACAAACATGGCTGAACATATACCAACAGTGGCTGATGATATTTTACTAGATGTCCGAGGCTTGAAGAAATACTTCCCTATCCATGGCGGATTACTTCGTAAGGTGATAGGACATGTTAAGGCGGTGGATGGCATCAATCTCTTCGTCCGCGAGGGCGAGACATTGGGGTTGGTGGGGGAAAGTGGCTGCGGCAAGACTACCGCGAGTCGTTCTATCATCCGCTTGTACAAACCTACCGCCGGAGAGGTCTATTTTAAGACCGCTAAATTCTCCGCGGATGGCAAAATGCAGATGGTTAATGTTTTGGATCTGGATAAAGCGCAACTGAAACTGCTGCGTCAGGAAATTTCCATGATCTTCCAGGACCCGATCAACTCGCTAAATCCTCGGATGACGGTATTCGATATTATCTCCGAGCCGATGGTAATTCACGGCAAGGGCACGGGACCGGAAACCGAGGCGGTCGTCGTGAATCTTTTGAAGCGTGTAGGGTTGCGTCCAGAGCACATGCGGCGCTATCCCCATGAGTTTTCTGGTGGGCAACGGCAACGGATCGGTATCGCCCGCGCCCTATCCATGAACCCGCGTTTGATCCTCTGTGATGAGCCAGTCTCGGCCTTAGATGTCTCCATCCAGGCGCAGACGTTGAACTTGTTACGGGATTTGCAGGAGGACCTCGATCTGTCTTACATCTTTGTGGCTCACGACTTGAGTGTGGTACAACACATCTCTGATCGTGTGGCGGTGATGTACGTGGGTAAGATCGCCGAGGTCGCCGACTCCGACACGCTTTATAACAACCCGTTGCATCCCTATACGGAGGCGTTGATGTCTGCGGTGCCCAAACCTGATCCCCTCTACAAATCAGAGCGGATCATCATGCAGGGCGACGTCGCCGATCCTTCCAACCCGCCGAGTGGTTGTTACTTCCACCCGCGTTGCCGTTATGCGAAGGAAATCTGCTCTCAGCAGGTCCCGGAATATCGCGAGGTGCGGCCCAATCATTTTGTGAGCTGCCACTTTGCCGGTGAATTGGAGCTGAGAGGCGTTTAATAGGGGCGATGCGGCGAACGTTTATGCGTTATCTCAGGTTTATTTCGCTAGATAGAGCTTGAAATTGTGATAAGGAGGGTATATGGTAGATCTAGATAAGACTATGAGCGCTTTAGGTCGGGCTTCACTTTTCCAGGGACTTGATAAACGACAACTTGAACGCTTGGCCCAACGCTTTGTGGAGCGAGAGTACGAGGCTGGAGCAGCTATTGTCTCGCAAGGCAAGGGCGGCGAAGGCTTCTTCGTGCTAGTCTCCGGTGAGGCGAAAGTTATTCGTGAAACCCTTGATGGAGAGAAAGTGGTAGTAAATCAGTTCGCAGCTGGTGATTACTTTGGCGAGCTAGCTTTATTGGATGAGGGGTTGCGCACGGCTTCGGTGATCACCACCGTGCCGACAATTTGCCTAGTGTTAACCCGCTGGGATTTCATCGGCTTGTTGAAGAACGACGCCGTCACTGCGGTCGCTATTCTCCAAGAATTGGCTAAACGTTTCCGTTTGGCCTTGAATGCTATGTGAAGTTCTGGAATCTGAAATCCTACAGGGCACTCCATTTTTGCGATGAAGTGCCCTGTTTGTATGTAACTGAGAAGCACTTATAATCCCGCTATGAGTCTACGGAAAAATCAAGGATTTCACTACGAAGGCACGGAGAGCGCAGAGATTTTAAATTTTTCTCAGTGTCCTCCGTGTCTCTGGGGTGCTAAGATAATTTTTTTCCCAGGGAAACCAACCATGAAATGTCCTCACTGTGAATTCGATAGCCCACCGCAGATGCTTTATTGTGGCATGTGTGGTACGCAATTGGCGCGACGTTGCCCAGAGTGTGGCTTCGTTAACCCTGCGGCTTACAACTTCTGTGGTATGTGTGGCGCACCGCTAGCGCTAGCTGCGGACGCGATTACGCCTCCAGTAGCTCTGCCAGAGCCACTGGAGTTACCGGTAGCGAGTCAGCCGCAAGATATTCCGCTCGATTTACACGCCATGGACGAGGCGGAATCTGCTCTTGGCGTGTCCCAACTGGCGGGGGAACGGCGCCTAGCGACGGTCATCTTGGCAGATGTCTGTAGTTCCACGCGCATCTTGGAGCAGGTGGGCACCGAGGCTTGGGTGCGACTAATGAATAACCTCTTCCAAGTATTGGAGGCGGAAATCTATCGCTTTGAGGGCACCGTGGATCAGTTCCGGGGCGATGGTTTGGTAGCCTTCTTCGGAGCGCGTGGGGCACACGAAGATGATCCGGAGCGCGGCGTTTTGGCCGCGCTCGCTATGCAGCGCGCGGTGGCGCGATATGCGCGCCAGCTAACTCCACCTGTGGAGATCGGCTTACGGATACGCATCGGCGTCAATACGGGGAAAGTGATCGTTACCCGTATTGGAGACCGGCGGCAGTATAGCGAGGAGACGGCGATGGGAGAGGCCGTCACTTTGGCGGCGCGTTTGGAAACGGCTGCTGAGCCGGGGACGGTCTTGGTCAGTGAAAATACTTATCAGCTGCTAGAAAATCAATTCGAATGGCTCAAATTAGACCCGGTGGCGTTAAAGGGACTGCGTGAACCCGTGCCGGTTTATCGCCCCGTGGCGCCCTTGTGGCAAGCAGAGAGTTTGCCTGCTCAAGAGAACCTGCATGGTTACCTGCCTTCGTTGATTGGGCATAAAGAGGAATTTGCGGCGCTCAAGCGTGCGGTGGAGGAGCTCTACGATGCACGGGGCGGCATCGTGACGGTGACTGGGGCTAAGGGTATGGGGAAAACTTTCCTGGTGGAGAAAACGCGCCAGTTTCTGGAGCGGCAGGGGATGTTGCTGGCCGAAGCTCGGCGGCGTGATCTCTTAGCGGCAGGGGAGCATTTGGAGAACCGGCCCTCTGACAGCGTGCCGGCGGTAACTTGGCTGAGTGGCCGTTGTCGCTCCTACGATCAATCGTGGCCTTACTCAGTTTGGGTAGATTTGCTATTGGATTGGTTGGCCGTGCAACCAGAAGAACCACCCCCGCAGATTTTGGAGCGTTTGCGCGACCAATCCCAACATCTCTGGGGGGAGCGTTGTGCTGAGTATTATCCTTACCTGGCGACTTTGCTCCGGTTGCCGGTGGAGCCTGAATTTGCCGCAAGCATCGAGCGGCTGGGCGCGGAAGTCCGGCGCCGTCAAATCTTTCTGGCCGTTCGTAATTGGGTAATGGCGTTGGCAAAAGAAGGCTCGTTGGTAATCTCCTTTGCGGATATGCACTGGGTAGATACTACCTCGTTGGATTTGTTGCGTTACTCCCTTCCGCTCTGCGATACCGAGGCGTTGCTCTGGGTGCTCGTTTTCCGACCGGACCGGCATTCTCCTGTCTGGGATTTTTTCCATTACGTGGAGACCGAATACCCCCATCGCTGGACTGATATTCCTATCCCGCCCTTAACCACTACTCAAAGTGCGGAATTTATCAATCATTTGATTGGCGAGGCCGCTTTACCCACGGGAGTCTCGGAGTTGGTCGTTCGGCAGGCGGAGGGCAACCCTTATTACATCAAAGAGCTGCTCAGTGCGCTGGTGACACAGGGCATTCTAGTCCAGGATGTGGACGGACAGTGGCAGACTTCACGCCCAGTCATCTCTTTAGATGTACCGGATAGTTTGCAAACATTACTGTTGGCGCGCATTGATCGGCTGGCGGCGGCAGAACGCCATCTGCTGCAAGTGGCCTCGGTGATTGGGACAATCTTCTGGGAAAAAGTATTACGTGACTTGCTGGAGGAGCAAGTAATTTTTAGAGTCTCCTTGACTAATTTGCAACGCGCGCAATTTATTGAGGAGCGCCGTCGCGTGCCTGACCTGGGGATGGAGTATGGATTCACCTCTTCATTAATGCGCGAAGTGGTCTACGATAGTCTACTTAACGACCAGCGCGAAACCTATCATTTGCAAGCCGCAGAATACCTAGCCTCTTTTTTGGACTCGGAAGCAGAATGCCCGCACCGTTACGGCATGATTGCTTACCATTACCGTCAGGCCGGGCTATTGGCCAAAGCCTTGAATTATGCGCTCAAGGCGGCCCAAAGAGCCGTGGCCTTCTACGCTAACACGGAGGCCCGGTATCATTACACCTGCGCGCTAGAGCTTTTGGCGGAATTATTGGCCGGGGAGCTGCCGGCAGAAGAGCGTCATGCCCGGTTGCGCCAGCGGTTCGAGGTGTTGGACGCTCGCCGGGAAGCACATTATCTCTTAGGCGACCTGGAATCGGGGCGGGCGGATGCGCTGGCTATGCTGGAGTTGGCGCGTCAAGAACTGTCGAACGACCGGGACTTGTTGATAGATGCTCTCCTGGAGCAGCCGGGAGTGGGGAGCGTGCAGGGCCGCGAGGAACGCGCCGCCGGAGTCCCGTTGGCCCAAGAGGCACTTTGGCTGGCCCAAGAGTTGGGCGATCAACAACGCGAGCTCCGCGTCTGGTTAGCCCTCACCAATTTGTATAACCTGGGCAGCGATCCGGCTTGGCGCCAGAGCGGGCAACGGGCTTTGGAACTGGCGCGGCAGCTGAGCGATCAACACGCCGAGGTGGATGCTCTGTTGCTGTTGGCGGGTGGATACGGATTGGATAACTTGGAGCAGGCGCGCGGTTATTATGAGCGAGCGTTGCAGATTGCCCAGCAGTGGGAGGACAAGGCGGCGGAACTGACAGTGTTGGCGATTGCGCGCACGCCGTTGATCTGGGAGGGTGATTATTAC
>JAYELZ010000107.1:0-17664 GCA_034717835.1 Chloroflexota bacterium | reverse complement strand
TCCTCTCTTCTCGCACGGTTACCTCCTCTGAAAATAAGTCTAAAGTCATCAGCCAAAAGTCTAAAGTCTGCTGCAGAACCAAGGTGTTAGCGTTAGTGCAGCATTTCCATTTGTGCTCCTTCCAGCTGGCACGCTCAGGAGATCGGCCACAGCTATTAGTTAGAATGTGCCAACAAGCTTCGGCTGACTAACGACTATTTGACCAATCGACTAATCGACCAAGATCAAGTATACTATGAATTCACTAGCCTAAAACCGTTGCCGGAGCACTACATGACTACCAGACAACCTAATTCTCTGACTAACCGCACTTACGATAAAATAGCGGCGCGTTACGCGACCCGCACCCTCTACCCGATGACGCGGGAACTGGACACCTTCTTGTCATACATACCTCACGGCGGATTGGTGTTGGATATTGGCTCTGGCCCGGGTGATTACGCACAACTGATTGCGGCGCGGGGCTACCGGGTACTAGCTCTGGATCTTTCTAGCGGCATGTTGCGGGTCGCGGCAAAACGCGGCACTTCAAACCTGGTGCGGGCGGATATGTGCCGGTTGCCGCTGCCGCACCACATGGCAGCAGGTGCCTTCTTGAGCGCGTCGTTGCTCCATCTGCCCAAATCGTCCGCCGTCGCCGCCTTGCAGGAAGTGCAACGAGTGCTCCAACCGGGCGGCACAGCCTACTTCAGCGTAAAGGAGGGTTGCGGGGACGCTCACGTCACCGAGCCGGAAGGCGACATGCGCTTCTTCGCCTACTACCAAGCGGCAGAATTCGACGCACTCTGGCAAACCGTCGGGTTCACGCCGGTGGAGGGGTGGATCAGCGTCCCCGGTACACAGCAAAACCACCGGTGGATTAACCGCGTCGTCAGGAAGGATAATTAGTCGGATGGGCCGTTAGTCAGCTAGCCAAGCTGAGGTGAGAACTGAAAAAGAGAGATTACTGGGGTTTATTACTGCTGCTCGGCTTAGCTTTTGGGATGCGCGCAGTATCCCTAGATGCGCAGGGATTATGGCGTGACGAGGTAGACGCACTCAACTTCGCCACCGCGCCCTGGGCTGAGATGCTAGCGCGCTTCACGCAACCCGGCTGGAATGGCCCGCTCTACTTTCTGCTCCTGCGCGGCTGGATCGTGCTGACCGGCCGGACAGCGTTCGCCATGCGCTATTTCTCACTACTTTGGGGCATATTGGGAGTAGCCCTCACCTATCCATTGGGGAAACGACTCGCGGGCCACCGGGCAGCGGTCTGGGCGGTCTTATTGACCGGCTTTTCACCGTACCTGATCTGGTACGCGCAAGAGGTCAAGATGTACACCTGGGTGCCGGCCCTAGTGCTCCTGGCACTCTACGCATTGGAACGCGCCTGCGAGCGGCCACGCTGGGGTTGGTGGTTATTGGTCTTAATGGCGACCAGTTTCGCTTTTTATAGCCATATCCTTGCCGCGCTTCTGATTCCCATTGAAGTGCTCTGGTTCCTCCTCCAACCCCACCGCCACCGGCGCGCTTGGCTGGGGGGATTGTTGACGCTAGGCTTACTCACATTGCCTTATCTGCCCTTGCTCCGCTGGCAATGGCCGTTGGTCTTCCAAACACGCCAAACCGGCTATCCGGCGCACTCCCTCTGCGAGATGGCCGCCACGTTAGCCGCCGGCTGGAGCGCAGGCATGGGCGCGCAAGGACAACCATTTCTCGCTTGGGGATATTTAGGGCTGGCAGTACTCGGCCTGGGCTGGCTATTTTTGAATCGCCGGGGGAAATGGCGTTACGGCTTGCTCCTGACCGGCTGGCTGACGTTGCCACTACTGGTCATCTGGGCCATCTCATTGCGCGCGCCCATCTTCACCGACCGCTACCTCATCTGGACCGCGCCCGCCTACTACTTTCTGGCCGGCGCCGGGCTGGCATTTTTGAGCCAACGTCAAGTACGGGTGATGACATTGCTAGCTCTGTTCCTGGTGAGCGCCGCCAGAGTGAACCTCCAGCAGCAAGCCACCAAGCCCCTCAAACCACAGTTTCGGGAAGCAGCCGCTTACCTCCAACAAAAACGCGGCTCGGAGGAACTACTGCTCTTCCAGATACCCTACAACCAGATCACAATGGCTTACTATCTACCAGCATCAATGTCACCCTGGGCCGCAGCGCCCTACACCAACTGGCGCACGCCCGAAGGCAACTATCAAATTACCCCGGAGGTAGCCGGCGAACGGACACGCACCGCCTTAGACGGCCACCAGCACGTGTGGCTCGTCTACTCCGAGTCGCCCCTCTGGGATGAACGCGAACTGGTCAAAACCTGGTTGGATGCGCACAGCACCCTGCTCATCGTGCAGAAGTTTTACGGCGTAATCCTCTACCACTATCAGCTAGATTAATAATCTATCCCTCGCCCTTTCGCTCACTCGCCCACTCCAAATCTTGTCTTTTCTTCGGGAACAGGTAGAATTTGCTATGCGCAGCGGTTAAGGAGCAGCTGTGCCCGTTCAGGAGCACCCGCGCCAATAATAACCTTAAATCAATTGTGAAAATTCCAGCACCCTCTGCGCCTCTGCGGTGATATTTTCATAGGAGAAAGAGAAATGCCGAAGACTTACACCGAATTACATCAAGATCTACAAGCAGGAGAGAAAAATCTAAGCCATCAATTAGGGAGCATTGAAAGTCGAGTCCTTGAAGATGGCGTAGGCTATAGCAACCACATGGCCGATGCCGGCAGCGAAGTTTTCGAGCAGGGCCGGAACGTGGGCTTACTGCGCCAACTAAAACATTCCTACGAAGATACCCAACGAGCACTCCAGAAATTTGAAGATGGTACCTATGGCATTTGTGAATCTTGTGGCGCCATCATCAACACCCCTCGCCTGGAAGCTAAACCGGCAGCGCGTTACTGCATCACCTGTGCCTCCCGCCTTGAAGGTCGTCGATGAGCTCTGCTGCCAGAAACAGATTACTTCTCTGGTGCGGAGCGACATTTGTCCTGCTAGCAGATCAATTATCCAAACTCTGGATACTGCAAAATCTGAGAGAATATAAGACGATGGATTGCACCTCCTGGCTAACGCCGGTTTTTTCTCTAACCCACTTACCCAATACAGGAGTGGCTTTTGGCCTTTTCCCCCAATTTGGCGGCTTGCTCACCATCCTTTCCTCGGTCATCATCATCGCCATTCTTTGGATTTACCGCACCCTGGAAATTCAAGGCTGGCCGCTCCATTTAGCCTTTGGAATGCAGATCGGCGGCGCACTGGGAAATCTACTTGATCGACTGCTCCGAGGTTCCGTGGTAGATTTTATTGACGTAAATTTCTGGCCTTTCCAGAATTTTGCAGTTTTCAATCTGGCAGATTCCGCCATTGTAGTCGGTGTGGGCATCCTCCTACTCTGCATCTGGCTGGACAAAGAGACCCTAGAGGGAAAAGAGCGGGCACTTACTAATGCAGAGTGAATTCCAACGCAAGCCAGTAACCCAGAAAGTTCGCTTGGGAGTATTCTTAGTAAATCTCTGGCCGCACCTAACTAAGCCAGCTATAGAGCAGCTTATCGCGGACGAGAAGGTCCAGATCAACGAGCAAACCGCGCGCAAGGCTGGGCAGTACTTGCATCCTGGCGACGTGGTGGCAACCATACCTCCCGTCTCTCTCCCTAAACCAGCAAAGCCATTACTCCCCCCGCCGCTCCCCATGGCGCTACTTTACGAGGATGACACGTTGTTAGTGGTGGAAAAGCCCGCCGGGATGTTCACCCATGCTCCCTATCAGGATCAAGTCGGGAACTCGCTCTCCTACCAACTGCAACAACGTTACTCCGAGTTGTCCCATGTCGGGGGAATTGACCGGGCCGGTATCCTCCAGCGAATGGACAAGAATGTTTCCGGACCACTATTGGTAGCGCGTAACAACGAGAGCTACCGTGCTTTGAAGCATGATATCAAACGCCGCCGCGTGGAGCAAACTTACTCTGCTCTGGTGATAGGACACCTCAAAGGTCAAGATACTATCACCGCACCCATCGGCGATTCCAAGCGCGGGCGCGGAATCCGGCGAGTGGTCAATGCAGGACGTCCGGTTTCGACCAGCTACCAAGTGCAACGCCATTATAGTTCAGCGGGTGAAGCATATACACTCCTGATCTTAGAACCAGATGCCGCGCGTCTACACCAGATGCGCGTCCATCTCTCTTGGCTAGGTTATCCCATCGTCGGAGATACCGTCTATGGCCCCCACCGCCAGCCCATTCTGAGCGACCGGCTCTTTTTACATCTCAGCGTCCTCAATTTCTATCATCCCTTTGCCGAAGAACGAGTACGAATAGAATCGGCACTACCAGAGGCTTTGGATTCTATTCTCCGGTACATGACGCGGCCTAAATACCTACGCTAGTTTCCCATAGTATTCAATAACCCACAAACGAGGTGTGATATGCGTGAATTAAAAGTAGCCGTAGTACAGATGCAACCCCAACTAGGTAAAATGCAAGCCAATATCAGCCGGATAGTAGAGTTAATCCGTAAAATCGCCACCACCCAACCGGTCGATATTATCGTCTTCCCCGAATTATCAGTCACCGGCTATGAAGGCGGGCAACGTTTTACGCAGATGGCCCAACGAGTACCCGGCGCCGTGACCAACATCATCGGTCAAGCCGCCCATGATTTCGCCGTACACGTGGTGATCGGGATGGCGATCCGGCGGGATGTGGAAGCGGTCTTGTACAACGGCGCGGTGCTCATCGCCCCCGATGGCGAGGTGGAAGCCGAATATCGCAAAGTGCATTTGCAAGCCGACGAACGCCTAACCTTCCGCCCCGGACGCAAAATCAAGCCGGTAGAGACTGCGGTGGGAACCATCGGCATCCTGCTAGGCTGGGACCTGACCTTCCCCGAAGTAGCGCGTGACTTGGTGCTGCAAGGCGCTGAAGCCTTGATTATTCCCGCCGCCTGGGAAGCCAAAAATATCGCTATGTGGCGGACACTCCTGATGGCCCGCGCTTACGAGAATGACGTCTTCATCGCCGCCGCCAACCGCTTTGGCGAAGAACCTTCTTACGTTTTCGGCGGCCAGAGCGCGATCTTGGCTCCCGGCGGTGAGGTGTTAGCAGCGATAGAAGATAACACTCACGAGACCGAGACAGGCGAAATCATCACCGCGCCGGGCGAGGGCTACGCAGTCGTGCGCCTGGACTTGGACGCCGTGCGCCGCCGTCGCGAGGAGACACAGATCATCTTAGCGCGGCAACCCGGCACCTACCGCGCCATCGTGAAAAAATATTAGGCGAGCGCGAGCCGCTCCCCCAAGTAGGTTGAATAATACCAGCAGGCTTTTAACAAAGTAACCAGAGCACTTCATGCTCTGGTTACTTTGATATAGCGAGCAGACCAGCCAGGTTATTCTCGCAGCAGCGCTCCAGAGCGGACGCAGATTCGCGCAGATTTTCGCAGATAGAATATAAAATCAGCGTTCATCAGCGTTCATCAGCGTCCTAAAGGAGCTAGCCCCACAATCTACCGGGGGAGGGGTGATAGGCAAATAAGGTGCATCAGATGGCGGGAAATTCCTCCTGGTAGAGCAACCAGACGGCGACCATGTAAGCCATCGTTTTAGGCAGCATCATCGCGCCCCAATAAGGCTGCCAAAGCGTGCCCACCAGCGTGGCGAAGTAGAAGCCGAAGGAGACGAGGATCGAATAGGCGATCCCCCGCAAGCGCTGCGCCGACTCAGCCGGCATCTGCCTCGCGTGACGCAAGAGGATCACTACTACTCCCCCACCCTGCACCGCAAAGGGCAGGTTACGATAGAATTTCCAGGCCGCAGGAGCCGCCCCGAACCAATCATTCCCCGGAGCCAGGAGCAATACCAACCGCACTCCCAGAGCCGCCACGAGCAGCCAACTCCACTTGTCCCAGGCCAACTTGAATTTGCGCTGGGCATAGATCGCCAAACAGAGATAGAAAAACGAGATGATGAAAGAATCCACTACCAGGCCCCAAGTCACCCAGTATTCCATCCCGGTTGTCAGGGCTGCGAAGATGCGCGGCAATAAGTGGAAGGAATCCCCAAAAGCCAACGCGAAAACCGTCGCCAGCGCCCAAAAAGAGTGCTGGCGGTTAATTGCCGCTTGTGGGGAATACCGGCGCATCATTTTGACGAAAATTCCCCACGCGAAGAGCAGATAGACTACCAAGAATACCGTCTCAACCCAGAGAGCGAATACTTTCATAATTTCCCCTGTTGGTACAACTTGACAAAATATCCAAAGGAGCGATCGTAGGTCTTTTCCGCCTCTGGCGGGAAAAAACAGGCTGGCAACTCTCCCCGGCGGCGGTGATAGGCCACACAATCGCAGCAAATGCCCTTGTGGCTGCAAGGGTAAGTACAATTGCACCACTCTTGGTTACGCTCTTTTTTACATTCCATATTCTCCTCCAAATTTATTGAATAAAACGAGAAAATATATTGTTTCACTCGCTTGCCAACAATGCCCGCGCTTCCCCCTGCCGAAAATGCTTCCGATAAGCTGCCGTCTCCGCCAACAGCGCCTCAAGCTGCGTAGTCAGTTGCGCCAACTCTGCGCCTACCTCGCCCTCGCCTGTGACAATCAGCAGCACTCCCTCCTCTTCCTCCTGTACAACCAGCTGCCCCCGCGCTGCCAGCCAGGCGATCCCTTGGCGCACAGTGGATTCGCGTTGCGCGGTCGCCGCCGCTAACGCCGCCAACTCCAGGCGACCATCTTTCTGCTGGAGCGCGTATTTCACCAACCCGGCCAGCCGTGTGAGCAAGAGCCGTGGTCTATCCAGCCCCGGCTCTTGAGCAAAGAGCGTCACCTTCTCCGGTTGGACCAGTTCCAGCGCCGTTTGGAGCTCCGCTGGGCCGGGCGGTATGGTCCAGATGACCAGGTGAACCGCCGGTTCCAGCACTTCACGGGCTTGCCCCGGAATCCCCTTAGCCACCTCAGCCCAGAGTGCGACATCATCCGCCGCCAACAGTGGTTTGAGCAACGTGCCGGGATGCGGTTCCTGCCGGTAATCAACTATCTCTAACTCGCGCGGCGCAGATTCCGCCAGCTCTGCGGCTGCGGCTTGCACCACCGGGCGCGCCGCCTGCCACATCACCTGCAAACTGCGTTGCCCGCGAAAAAAGTTGTCCTGCACCGTGTAAGCCAGATCAAACCGCCCCGCCGGGAGATCCTTCTCCGTGGCCCACCACCAGAGCACCTGCTGCGTAGCGCCGCTCTCGTCCTGCACCGTCACCTTGAGATGCGCTCGGTCCCGGCCCAGGGTACGATGTTTGAGCACCTTCAAATTCCGTGTGGCTAACGTCAGCGGAGGATTCCCGGCGCCGAAGGGGGCTAGTCGCGCCAGATCATCGACCAACTCCAAAGAGAGCTCCTCCAACGTCAGATAACCGGCCAGGGGCAGCGTGGATGATGGTGGTTCCGCGCCCAGTTGCTCCCGCACCGCCAGCGCTACTCCACGCCGGAACTCCGGGATGCGTTCCGGCTCAATCGCCAAGCCGGCGGCCATAGCGTGACCGCCGTAGCCCGCCAACAGGTGCTGCTGGGTAGCGATGGCGTCGGTGATATGACAACCCTCCACGGAACGCGCCGAGCCGCGCGCCAGCTCGCCCTCCGGTGCAGCGATGAGTATCACGGGACGTTGATAACGCTCAACCAACCGGCTGGCCGTGATGCCAATCACTCCCGGATGCCAATGCGGGTTCGCCAAGACCAACGCTGCGTACTCCAACAAGGCCGGATCGCGCTCTAGCGACGCCTCCGCGCCTTGCAACAGATCTTTGCCCAGAGATTTCCGCTGGTTGTTCAGGTTCTCCAGTTGCGCCGCGATAATGCGCGCTTGCGCCAGATCGGTGGTGGTGAAAAACTCCACACTGAGGTTAGCATCAGCGAGACGGCCCAGCGCATTGAGACGCGGTCCCAATCCAAAGCCGATATCTTCCGCGTTTAACCTGGCGGGATTGACTTGGGCATTCCGCATCAACGCCTGCAACCCCACCCGTTGGGTGTTGCGCAACGCCTCCAAACCGAGCTGCAAGAGATAACGCGCATCATCCCGCTGCGTCGCCACATCCGCCACAATGCCCAGAGCCACCAAGTCCAAATACTGTTGCACCTCCGCCGGACGCCCGGCGCGCGCGTAGAGTTCCTCGACCAACTTGTACGCCACGCCGACGCCGGGCAACGTCGCCAGCGGGTGCGCCTCCGGCAACCGGTGCGGATTGACGACGGCATACGCAGCGGGCAACCCCTCCGGCGGCACTTCATGGTGATCGGTGACGATCACCTCCACGTCGCGCTCCACAGCGTAAGCGATGGCCTCGTGCGCCGCCACGCCGGTATCGCAGGTGAGGAGTAGTTGCGCTCCCGCGTCCAACTCTTTTGCCAGATAGGGGATGGTGACGCCGTGGGATTCCGTGGCTCGCACGGGGATATGGTAGCTAACCACGCCGCCCAGCTCGCGCAACGCCGCGACCAGCAACGCCGTCGAGGTCTGCCCATCCACGTCGAAGTCGCCCCAGACACAGATCTGCTCGCCGCGCTGCAAGGCAGCTTCCAGGCGTTCAGCGGCATGGATCAGGTCCGGTAACTCGTCCGGTGACGCGGGGGTATAATCTGCGGGATCGAGGAAAGCGCGCGCAGCGTCCACGGTGGAGATACCGCGTCGCACCAACGTCCGCGCCACCAGCGGATGCCCGCCCACGAATTCCCGCAACACAGCGGGGATATTTACAGCTTTAGGTTCCAGCCAGAGAGGATTAGCCATTAGTTTTTAGCCTGTTAGTCGTTAGCTGTTAGCCATTAGCTCTTAGCTATTGGCGATTTGCCACTCGTAAGCGGCGGATAAAAGCGGTGAGCATTTTCTCCACCTCGGTCACTTGAGCGAAGAGGGGTTCATAGTTTTGCGCTGACAAATAGCCCAAATCCCGGGATAGCAGTAATTGATACTCAAGCTCACTGGCAGATCCCATCGCAATCTGAAGAAAGCGAGCGAAGTCCTGATCTGTGCGTCGCCCACACCCTTCGGCAATGTTCGTCGGGATAGAGGCTGCCGACCGCCTCATCTGACTGGTCAAGCCATATAATTCAGCTGGTGGGAACCCTGCCGTTACCTTGTAAACCCTCAATACCAAATTGTGCCCCTTCTTCCAGACCTTCAAACGTCGAAAATCCTGCATCTCGCAGCTCCTTTTGCTAACAACTAACCGCTAATCACTAACCGCTAAAATTCTATCTCCGCTATCTGCTCGAGATCCAGCTCAAAGTCATCCAACGACTCCACCAACGGCGTCTCATCCATCTCATCCACATCCCCGGCTTCCTTACCCCGGTCACAGAGCGAGCGATAAGAGCAGTAACGGCAGTGACGCTCTTGGGTGGTCAGCGGAAAATCCGCCTCATCCTGCCCGGCGCAGATTCCCATAATGAGATTACTAAGGTATTCCTCGTCAGCGGCAAATTGCGTTGTGTCGTAGGGAAACTGTTCCGGGTCAGCAGGATAGTTAGCAAACCAATAGACCATCTCCAGCTGAGCAGGTGGGGGAGTTATACCGTCGTCAAGGCAGGCGCCGGCGCGCGCCAATAGGTAGCGATAGACGCGCGTCTGCAAGCGAGCCAGCAACCAGCGGCGTGCGGTGCGCCGCTGCGCGGTTTTCCAATCAAAGATAAACCAGCGTTTCTCCAGCGTGACCACCACCAGATCATACTTCGCCATCACCCGCCGACCGGCTAAGGAAGCCGAGAGCACCAGTTCCGGGTAACGCTCTCCCGCAACTTGAGCCGGGTGCGCGCTCAGATAATTCTCCCACCAGCCCGCCAGCACCTCGTCCGCCTGCACCGCCCGCACCAACTGCTCTTCCGGCAACCCCAACACGTGTTGCTGCACCAAACGGTGAAAGAGCCAGCCGCGCTGCATCCGTTCCTCGTGTTCCACTAACGGTTGAGCCTGCGGAGCCGGCCACTTCACCCGCCGCACGTAACGCAAGTAGAAGCGACGAGGACAGTCGACGAAAGCTTGCAGCGAAGCCTGGCTAAACTGAAAATCCGCTGCTAATAACATCACCACACCCCTCCCCGTATTTTACCCTTCTGACGCCAGAACAACCTCTTGGCATTAAACTACCAAGAGGTTGTTCCGTTACTAATCTTCGGCATCAGCCAACCCCAAAGAAACCTTACCAGCCACTCACGGGTATCAGCCCGTTAATCAAATCGGTTGATGAAGACATTCAAGTCGTCATCAGTTATCGCATAACCAAAGAACTCCCGTAGCGCATCAAGGTCTGCTATTCTTCGTAATTGGCTCGCAATTAAAGATTTCTCAATCTCTGATAATTGGAACCGCACTTCCAACAAATGCAAGATATTCTCTAACGTTGTCCGCCGTTTTCCTTGCGCAATGCCTCGCTCAAGACCTCGCTCAAGACCTTGTTCAAGACCTTGCTCAATACCTTGCTGAAGTCCTTTTTCGATACCTTCTTGTACCCAATCCTCAACAATGGTTGATTCACGCATCTGTTCCACCTCCTCGCGGAAAAAACGCCACAAAAACTCTTTCTCAAAATACCGGTTCGCTACCGTGATCGCCAGCATCAGCTGCTCCGCCCGCTTCTGCACCTCCGGCTCTTGACGGATTAGCTCTCGCTCCTCTGCCAAGAGCTGCTCATCAGGATCCGAAATCAACATAGTCAGCAGCGGGGCCAACCCTGGATATTGCCCCGCGCGGATTGCGTCGGTGTAATCCCAGAGCTTCAGGGAAGCGTACGAGAAACGGTTGACCACGCGCTCACCCAACATCACTTGATAAGCCGAGGGTAACTCACTCTGCCGTGGCCGCAAGTAGAGTACCAATGAGATGACCGGCAACTCAAACTGCGTCGTCAGCAAGCCATAATAACGGCACATCCGCCGGGGGAAATCCGCCTCATGCTCCAGCTGGAATTCCAGATGCAGCAGATATTCCTGCCCCTCATACTCCAGACGATGTACAAAATCCACCGGTCGGACCGGGAGGGATATTTCCACGTTCTCTAAGGTGCCCACTAGCCGTAAGGATAATTCTGGAAAAGCCATCTCCAAAAACGTGCTGGCGTAGTTACGCGCGATGATTTTTAGCGTGCGGTCAAAGATGTTGAAGTTACGCATGGTTTATCCTCTAATTGGCGGGCCTCTCATTCCTCAGTATAGCAGATCGAGGCCAGAGTACCAACTACCTTCCCGTGCGTTGCTCCCACCAGGTTTGCAAAGCGATGAAAGCCACGGCCGGTTGCTGTTTGCCGTACCGCCCGGTGTTCCAGGTGATGACCAGTTCCCGCCGGGCGCGGGTGATACCCACGTAGAGCAAGCGCAGCCGCTCCGCAGCATACTCGCGCCGGGCGGCTTGGGTAGCGCTGCCCTCGTCGTAGGGAAAGAGTTGCGGCTCCCGGTAGAGCGCCTTGAGCTGTGCCAACGTCTCCGCCTGGAGGTTGAGGTTATCCCGCACAAACCACTTTTCGGCGATGAAGTTATCGCCGGGCAGCGCGGCAGGGAAATTATAATCATTGGCCGAAAGCAGATAGACCTTATCCCACTCCAACCCTTTGGCTTTGTGCAGCGTAGCGATCACCACCTGCCCCTTATATTTCTCCGGATCAAAGCCGGTATCATCCGCCGCCATGCCCAGAAACTTGCGCTCGTTCTTCGCCACCACCTTGAGTTCCTCGGCAAGCTGGGGCAACCGCCAATCTGTGTGCTGCTCGGCCAGGTGATGTAACACCCCGGCCAACTTGTGCGCCAGAGCCAGGTCAGATGGCGCCGTGAAGATATCGTGGGCCAATGTGAGGAGCAACTGGTCGATGGGCAGCGCGGTCGCATCCTGCCAGCGCCGCACCAGCCGGCGGAACTCCACCAGCTGGGCATGGATGGCCGGCGACTCCTCCTCCACGCCCCACGCCGCTAGCCAATCGCGGTCGGCGCGCGGCCAGAGGAAATCCTCGACGCGGCGCAGCTTCCGCAGCCGCTGCGTCACCCATTTTAGGGCGCGTTGGAGCTCCTCATCCTCGCGGTCAGCGCGCCGCCAGACCCGGTACACCGTCGCCAGCTTGCGGGCCGAGGTCGGCTCGGCCAGATAGCGGAGCAGGTGCGTCAACGCGCCCGCCGTCTCGCGCGTGGCGCGGGTGCTGCGCAACAATTCCACCACCGGGATTTCCTGTTCTTTGAGCAGATTAGCCAGCTCGAAGCCGCGATTATTACGCGGCGCCAGGACCGCCACCGTCTCCTCTGGATGGGCTGGGAGCCAGCCCTGCAACGATTTCACCACCGCGCGGAGCTCCTCTTGCGGCGTGAACCCGCGCGCGGCCAAGAATATCTTGTCAGGGTCGTCTGGAGGGTTGGACTGCGGATCGCCGGGCGGCGCCGGCTCGATGTACGGCAACGTCAGCGCGTCGCGCACACCGGGCGTGGGATAGGATGCGCGGCTCCAAGTGATAAGATAGTTCGCCAGATCAATGATGCTCTGCATGGAGCGCCCGGAATTGGGCAGATCCAGCGCAGTGACGTCCGGCGCGCGGAGGAAATCGCGCAGATAGCGCGGGCTGGCCGTGGTGAAGGTCTCGTAGATCGCCTGGTTGGTATCCCCCACCCGCACCCAATTGCCCTGCGGCCCAGCCAGCGTCGCCAAAATCTCTTGTTGCAGCTGGCTGCTATCCTGCGCTTCGTCCTCCAAGACGTAGGGCCAGCGATAACGCAACCGCTCCAAGAACTGCCGATCCAGTCGCAACGCTTGGAGGGCCAGCCGCATCAGATCGTCGAAATCCACTGCCCCACGATAAGCCAACGCGCGCTGATATTCCACATAGATCGTCGCTCCCATCTCCAGCAGCGGGAGCGGCTCCGCAAAACTATCCAGATGATAACGCAACTCGGCCGGCGTGAGGCGCAGATCCTTCGCCTGCTTGATAAAACTCGCGGCGATGCGGCTCACCAGCTCAGGTAACTGCTCGCGGCGCACCCAGGCGGCTTTACGCTCCTCGATCTCGTAGTCCAAAAAGTCATCCAGGGCGTGCGGAAACTCGCGCAGCCAAGCCTCCGCCGCATCTTGCAAAATCTCGTCACTCGCTCGCTCATCAATGATCTGAAAATCGTTCGCCAGCCCGGCCAGAGCGGGACGCTCACGCACAATATCGTGGCAGAGGCCGTGCAGCGTGCGGACGCGGTACCCCAGATTGGGCAACAAGCCCTGTGCGCGGACAAACTGTCCCACCCGCGCCGCGAAATTATCCACGGCCGCGTTGACCAGCGTCACCACCAGCACCTCTTGATTGTCGCTCAACCCGCCAGCCGCGACCAGTTCCGCCGCCAGAGCGGAGAGCGTCCAGGTCTTGCCGCTGCCTGGCACCGCAGAAACGCCCAGCTTGCCGCCGGGATAGGCTAAAATTTCTCGTTGTTTGGGTCTTGGATTGAAATTAGTCATTAGTTGGTTAGTCAGTTAGTCAGTTAGTCGGTTAGTTGGTTAGTCGTTAGTCGTTAGTCGTTAGTCAGTTAGTCAGTTAGTCGTTAGTCAGTAGCCGCGCAATCCCTGACGCGCCGCCTGGGAGAATGCAATTGCAGTCGCCAGACGCGCCAGCTGGAGCTATTCCAATCCAAACAGACTCCGGAGACCTCTCTCGAGTTGAGATTGCATGTGGGGAGTCAGTTGACCCAATTCTCGCCTAATCAAGGAAGTTGAAACTGTCATCACCCGATGCAACCTAAGTGTTGAAGAAACGCGCAACCCGGTCGTGATAAAACCGGGTTCACCAGCATCAATCACTATATCTGTGGCTAATGGTTCATCTGAAATGCGGCTGGTGATGAAAGCTAAAATCAGATGCCGGTAAGGGCCAATTGGTTCAGTGAGACAAACTGCGGGGCGGACTTTGCTGCTGGATAAATCATCAAAGGGGAACGGCACAAGCACGACTTTATATCTCATCAGAGAAAGGCTCCCCATCAGCTAAAGAGTAAATATCTTCCGCGGGATCATTAAGGAAAGCAAAAGCCGGATTACGCGCCGCGGCCCGCAACCAGACGTCTTCGCTCCATTCCCCCTGCGTATCACTGCCCGTATCTGGATACAAAACCAATATGCGTACCCGCACCGGGCCAACAACCGGGAGCACCCCCTCCAACTTAAGTCGCTGTTGCGCGTCAATTGTTGCCATCATCTCCACAGCTGCCATTGAACTTGCTACTCTACTCTCCACGCTGCACCACCTCTCATAACTCAATAGTTATCACTCACCCACAGTATATGTGACTACTTCCAGTGCACGCCCTAAAGACCACGGGCTACGAGGTTAAAGCCCCCTAAATGGGACTAGCCCGCTTTAATGGACGCCACGGGAACCGCGCAATTCCTGGCGCGGGGCATTCTTTCGACCTACGACTTTAGACTTTTGACCTTCAACCTTCGACTTCTCCCTGCCCCCGCAACAACCGCTGCAACGCCTGCAATAACGGCCCGCGCTGCTCATGGCCATACGCGCCCAGTTCACTCAGCCCCAAGAAGATTCCCTTCCGGCACCGCCACACCAAGCCGCGCGTCAGACGCTGTAACGCTTGCTGCCGGGCCGCCATCTCGTCCGCATCGCCCCACTGCCGGCCCCGCTCCCAATGCCGATTTAACACGTAAGGTTGCGTCAAGGGCTGGTAGAGCCGCTCCCACCACCCGCGCCCGCCCACGTCCAGCCAGAACTGGTAATCAACGGGGCGATTGCGCATCAAGAAGGTGTACGCCGGCGCCAGGAGCACCGCGGCCTCGTCCTCCTCCGTCTCCCAACTGCGGACGTATTGTGCCGCCACGACACCCGCCTCCACCATCTCCACGTACTCCTGCCCCAACGACTTAGCGCCCCACAGCGGGGCACTCTCACCCACCGCACCGGGACCGTAACCGGGAGCAACGCGGCGGAACTTCTGCACCGACTCGATCAAATTAGCGACCACGCGCGCGGCCTCAAAATCAGTATGGAACCCCAATCCCGGCTGGGAGAGCAACTCGCCAAAGAGCCGCGCCAAGAAATGATCCAACTCCGCCGTCTCAGCCGCAGAGCTATAGGCCGCCAACCAGGTGCGCAACGCCTCGTAGCGCCCGCCCAACACGTAGGTGATCCGCTGCTGTACCTCCGCCTTGAGGGAGTTGAACGACAACAACGCCGGCGCGCCCGCGCGCACCTGGTAGAGAATCTTGGCCAGCAGCTGCGCGCGCACCAGATCCAACCCCGCGATAGCCTGCCGAAGCGCGTAAGCCACATCATCACGCGCCGGCGCCCGGCCCCACTGGGGATGCGCCAGCGCCGCTAACGTGAGCAAAGTCTGCGTAGCCGGTTCGTCGCGGAGCGCGCGCGAGGGACGGTGAGAGCGCGTCGGGACTTCCAACGCGCTCAAGCGATGCACCAGGGAGAAGCGGAGCAGATCGGTAAGAAAGGGCGCCAACACCACGATTTCCGCCGGGGGGACGCCCTCGTCATGCACCAACCCGGCCACCGTCTCAACGACCCAATCCAACATCTGCGGATAGAACCGCTGCACTCCGTAACGTAACGCGACCGCAGTCCGCGGCGCGTCCAGCCCCGCAGACTGCAACGCGACCACCGGTTGCGCCACGCTAAACGCAGCGCGGGAAGCGGAAGAACGCTCCAACGCCTTTCCCAACGCCGCGCCGCCAGCCGCCACGCCCGGAGACATCACCAATGACTCGGTGAAGTGCAACACTTCATCACAAACCTCCTGCAAAGCCGCGCCACTGACCGGATCGGCTCCCAAGAAGACCCGCTGGCCCGCGCCCTCGTCATAGATCAGCAACGCCGCGCTGAAATCCGGTAACCATTCGCGGAGCAGATCATGGGCCACCGGCGTATCCTCTTCCACGTTATCGACAATCAGATGCGTGTACTGCTCCCGCAGATACTCGCGCACCAACGGTTCTGGCCAGAGCTGCTGGATGAACAACTCCAGCTGGAACGAAAAATCCAGCAGGTTATGCTCCCGGCAGTAACGGCGAAACCGCACCGCGCACTCCTGCGCCTCAACATAGCTGCGCTGCTGGCGCTGTTCCCCGCTCCACGCCTCCTTGAGCCGGGGCGCAATCTCGGTAAGCGGAAAACCCACCACCGCCGCCTTATTCAAGTTATCCAAAATCTGGCTATAAAGCCGGTTGCGGTCAATCACGAGGGCATCGAAATACCCCTCGTCCGCCACCAACGGCGCGACGACCTGCGCCATAAAATACTGCGCCGTCTCCAGCGTGAGGAAAGTCGGGCGCGCCAGCGGTTGGCCGAAATCCACCTTCGCGGCCAACAACGGCCAAAAGAGATCGATCATCCGGCGCGCAATACCGCCCACCGTCGCCACCGCCACCTCGCCGCCCGGCGGCAACGCCGGAGCATGCCGCGCGGCAGCATAAGGCGCGGCCAGAGTCCGTTGCGGCGCCAAGACCAACACCCGGCCCGCCGGCGCCCCCGCCGCCAGCCAGTGACGCAACCGCGCCACCCCCGCCGTCGTCTTACCCGTCCCCGCCGGCCCGGCCAGAAAAACCCGCCCGTCCAGCGGCGCCTCAATCACCATCCTCTGATAAGCCTTATATCTCATGCCCCCATTGTACCTAATTTCAGCAAAACTTCACCTGCGATCTTACCGGAGAAAGGGACGCAGCTAAACATGGAGTTATCATTGGGGGGGGGAATTATGCCGGCCTACCCAGCAAGCTAGTGGTGCGGAACGACATTCCGCAGTACCTCGTAGTCTGGTCGTTCACGGCCAGACGCGCTGGAGTAACAAAAGTGTTCGTAGTATAGCTGCAGCGCCGTGTTTGGCAGCTTGGGCCGGCGTCCTCGCCGTGCCCGCAGAGCGAGAGCTGCTTCGTTGGGTGGCACGGTCCCTGGCAAGGGCAGTTCCTGCAGGAGACCGACCACTTTGCGACAGGCAACCTCTACCCCGCACTTGGTTGATTGCATCCTGCCCTCTCAAACGTATAATTACGTTATGCAGAAGCGAGCGAATTCATTACCCCTATGGCAAGGAATCTTTCTCATCCTCTGGCTAGGCGCGCTGGGGATTACTCTGGCAGCGCTGGGCTGGTACGTGACGCGCCGCGAGCACCCCCGGCCACCTGGCCCGCTGCCCACGGCAATTCTCTGGACGACGACGCCGGCCCCGACAGCCACCCAGACGCCCATCCCCAGGGCCACCATGCCCCCTCCCTCCCCCACGGTGACGACGGGCATCGCGGTCGGAAAGCAAGTACGTATTGCCGGCACCGGCAGCGCGGGGTTGAGCTTGCGCGATGGGCCGGGCGTGAGTTACCAACGATTGGGTGTCGCTATCGAGGGTGAGGTATTCATCGTGGCGGGCGGCCCGACAAACGCGGATGGCTTGACGTGGTGGTTGCTCAGGTACGAGGCCGATCCCACCCGCGAGGGGTGGGGCGCGGCGAATTATTTGGCAATAATAGATGGTGGGCAGTAGGCAGAAAATAGTAGACGGTAGACAGGGAATGTTGTCCCGTCCTGATATATGTTTACACCAAAACATAAGTCAGGAGGGTGTCAAATGGTCAAAAACATCATCAAGAAGTATAGTCTAGCTTTCAAAAAGCAAATAATCCGCGAGTACGAACAGGGGGCTAGTTTCTCT
>JAYELZ010000106.1:0-17670 GCA_034717835.1 Chloroflexota bacterium | reverse complement strand
AAAGCTTCGCCGTTGACGACCCGTGCCACTTGTTCTAGGATGCGATCTAACACTTCATCAGGTTTAAGGTGACTATTGACTACTGCCGCGGCTGTAACCAACGCGGCAGTGAGCTCCTGACGTTCTTTTTGCTTCCTTTCTAGATCCTTAGCCACCGTGATATCGTGGATATATGCAACGACCAGCTGTTCACCTTCATAGTTTATCAAGCGCATACTAACTTGAATGGGGAAGAGAGAACCGTCCTTGCGCCGCCCCCAGGATTCTAGGCAGGCGCCCTCAGTGGCAAGCTCTGCGGTCATCACTGCGGAGAGAGTCGCAGCCGCCTTCTCCGGAACGATATCGCTAACCTGACACGCAGTTAGTTCCGCCTTCTCTGCATAGCCAAAAAATTGACAGGCGGTGCAAGTGCAGTCCAAAATCTCACCAGTCAAAGTTTCCAAGAAAATAGCCTGACGGCTACTTTCCAGCAATGGACGCGCAATCCCTCGGTCAGTCAATTTAGGAACGGGCGGTTGAGTTGTAGATAACCTAATTTCAGCTGGCTCCATCTGTCAATCCCAAGTTAGATTTACAAGAATAAAATAGTGTAACATAGCTTGTAATAAGTACAATCACTCCTTTTTCGTCTAAGTGGAGCAAAAAAAGCCCCACCCTGCCGGATTTGCGTTTATGCTCCCGCGTTTGGCTTCGTGCTTTTCACCGCTATAATTTCTTATCACTAATCCCCAATCCCTGATCGCCATGAGGTAGGAAGTCACACGTAGGATACTAAACTAATGGTTACGAAAACGTTTCACTAACACAACCGCTCTGGTCTGGCAGCTGACCTTAGACTTTAGACTTATTTTTCAGAGGAGGTTATCTTGAATCAACCAGTTATTGTAGTCCATGGAGGGGCTTGGTTTATCCCCGCGCGCCAGCAGGCTGGTTTTATAGCAGGTTGCCGGCAGGCAGCGCTGGCCGGCTGGGAACTGTTGACCGCCGGTGGCTCGGCGTTGGATGCGGTGGAGGCAGCGGTACGTCTCTTGGAGGATAATCCGCTCTTTGATGCCGGTCGGGGCAGCTACCTGAATCAAGCCGGTGACGTGGAGATGGACGCGATCATCATGGATGGAAAGAACTTGGAGTTGGGTGCAGTCGCAGCACTTCAGCGAGTACGGCATCCGGTTTCTCTGGCCCGCAAGGTGATGGAACGCACAGAGCATAGTTTCTTTGTCGGGAACGGCGCGCTACAAGTGGCGCAGGAACTGGGTGTGCCGCTCTGTGAACCAGAGACATTGTTGGGAAAGTCAGAAGATCCCGACACTGAGGATTCCTGGGCACCTCCAGAGATGCGCACCCCTGCCGATACGGTGGGAGCTGTGGCGTTGGACATAGCCGGCAATCTTGCGGTAGCTACTTCGACAGGTGGGACGCCAAACAAGAAGGCCGGACGGGTGGGCGATTCACCGCTGGTCGGCTCTGGCGCCTACGCTGATAACGAGAGCGGGGCCGCTTCCGCCACCGGTTGGGGCGAACGGTTGATGCGTATCGTGCCCAGCAAGACCGCTTGTGATTATTTGACACAGGGTTACTCGGCACAGGCGGCAGCGGAGGCGACTATCCGCTTGTTGGCCGCGCGGGTGGCCGGCTATGGCGGCCTCATTTTGGTGGACCGGGAAGGAATCGTGGGCTTGGCTCATAACACTCCCCAGATGTCCTATGCTTACATTTTGCCAGGGCGGGAAGTGATTGCCGGCGTGAAGGTAACTTAAAGGCAATCCAGCAATCATCCCCGGCTACTGCGAAATAACGTCCAGCAACCGGGGATGGTTTTTTTTATGGACTAACTCTGAAAATTAGGCTGTCACCAGCGAGCGCAGCTGCTGATGGAGCGCGTGAATTTTGTCCTCGGTAGCTGCCACTTGCTTGAATAGCTGCTCCTTAGCCTGCACCCCTGCCGTGAGCAAAAATTCGGCGCCTTGACGGCGATTCTCCACTACCCCGGCGGTAATTAGCTGGTCAATGCGCGTGCGCGTCTCAGTGTCAATCCGGACGAGCATTAAGCTAGAGAGTTCCTCCGCTTTAGTCGCAGTGGCGCGGCCTAGCGCTGCCAAAAGCCCCCCAGTGGTGTTAAGTAGCTCCTGCAACCTGTGGCCCGTCGTCTCTTCCGTTTCTGGAGCAGTGCTGGTAGGATCGTCCTGTGCTTGTGAGTGTTGCTCGTTCATCTTTTCTCCTCCTGGATTAGTGATTCTCTTTTTCTTCAACGTTGATTTGTACAGTTTGGCGTAACTGTGCGCGCAAAGCCTCAATCTGTTCTGTGATCTTTCCGATCTCAGTAAAGAGCTCTCGGTTGGCTTTGATGCCTTCGGTTATCAGAAACGCGGCACTCTCTGAACGGCTCTTGGTGATTTCTGCCTCGATCAACATGTCCAGTTGTTGCAGCGATTCATCGTTCACGCGCACCATAACCACGTTAGCGCGGTTCTCCAACGCTGTGCTGAGGGTTTTGCTGATAGAGTCAATGGCGCTCTTCAGACTATTTCCTTGTGGATTCTCTCCCTCAACCTTCTCAGTTGTCGCAGTTTCCGTTTGTGGCTGTACCTCACTCATTTGTTGCCTCCTCGTAATGTCGCTATATGTAATTGACTTACGTGTAATAGCATAACGGCATTACCGTAATTTGTCAAGGGGTAATTTGCCGGCAGAACCAGTAGTTGACTTCTTCTTAAAATTGCAGATACTTTTTATTAGAAGTAGGTTTATTGTCCGTATGAACAATGGGAATTTATAGCAAAATAATCGCTGGGCAGGAGGTATACTTTGGAAGAATGGGTAGCGCAAGTGCCGTCTCTCAAGACCGGAAAACAGCAGCAATTATTGGCGGAGGTGGCGACGTTACGGGAGCGGGCTATTATCTATCCACCCGCGGGGCAGGAATTGTACGCGCTCCAGGTGACGCCCTTTGCGGCCGTCCAAGTGGTGATTTTGGGGCAAGATCCCTATCACGGGCCGGGACAGGCGCACGGCTTGGCCTTTTCAGTGCCGGAATCAGTGCCCGCGCCGCCTTCTTTGCGCAATATCTTCAAGGAAATCAGAGCGGATATCTACGCAGATGAACCTCGAAATTTCTCAACCGAGCTGACGCGCTGGGCGCGCCAGGGAGTGTTACTGCTGAACACTGTGCTGACGGTGGAAGCCGGTCAAGCTGGTTCCCACCGATCTCTGGGTTGGCAGACGCTGACAGATGGGATAATCGTGCAGTTAAGTCAGAAACGGGAACATCTGGTCTTCATGCTCTGGGGGGCACAGGCCCAGGCTAAATTGCCTTTAATCGCTGCGGAGCGGCATCTCATCTTGACCGCCCCACATCCTTCCCCGCTGGCGGCCTGGCGGGGTTTCTTCGGCTGCCGGCATTTTTCTCAAGCCAATGCTTATTTGGCACAACATGGTGGCAGACCGATTGTATGGTAAAGTTGATGGTTACGCGAAAATGATTTTGCGGCAACAACCAACTAACCAAACGGAGTCGCCATGTGGCGTGCCACACCAGCAATGAGAGAAATTAGTTGGTAGCTTCTCTGATTTGCTATTTGCTATTTTTAGAGGAGGTTCTGATGAAGTATAAAATTTTGGGCAATACCGGTGTAAAAGTTTCCGAGCTCTGTTTGGGAACTATGTCGTTTGGCGGGGATGCGGACCGGAAGACCTCCGCCGCGATGTTCCACCGCTGTCGTGAAGTAGGCATAAATTTCTTTGATTGCGCGAATGTTTATCAACACGGGCATGCGGAGGAAATTTTAGGTGAATTGATCGCCGATTGTCGTGATGAAGTGGTCATCACCAGCAAGGCTTACTTCCCGATGAGCGCCGCTCCCAATGCGCGTGGCGCGACGCGCTACCATCTTATGCACGCCGTTGAGGCGAGCTTGCGGCGGCTGGACACCGAAGTGCTCGATATTTACTTCATTCATCGCTTTGACGATCTCACCCCGTTGGAGGAAACTTTGCGCGCCCTGGATGATTTGGTCAGTCAGGGCAAGGTTCTCTATCCCGCCGCCAGCAACTTTGCCGCCTGGCAGGTCTCCAAAGCGCTGGGCATCTCCGCGCGCGAAGGTTGGGCGAAATTTGCCGTCATCCAACCGATGTACAACTTGGTCAAGCGTCAAGCCGAGGTAGAGCTCTTCCCCATGGCGCAAGCGGAGGGCTTGGGCGTGTTATCCTACAGTCCTCTGGGAGGAGGCTTGCTAACCGGGAAATATGGGCCGTCATACCGTCCAGAAATAGGGCGGTTGGTGGAAAATAAGATGTACCAGATTCGCTACGGCGACGCGGGTGTCTACGAAGTCGCTGCGCAGTTCACTGATTTTGCCAGATTGCGCGGCTACGATCCCGTCAGCCTGGCCGTGGCTTGGGTGGGCAGCCATCCAGCCGTCACGGCCCCGATTATTGGGGCGCGCAACACCATACAGCTGGAAGGCTCACTCAAATCCGTGGAGATCGAGATGACGCCGGAACTTCGGGCCGAGATTGCCGCGCTCTCACTAGCTCCGCCGCCGGCCACCGACCGCAATGAGGAGCAGACCGAGTTCAATTACGGTGTGCGCTAGCGTGCTAGGGGAAGCTAGCTTAATTTGGAACACAGATTTGCGCAGAAAAACGCAGATTTTTTAGTTTTTTACTAGAAAACATTCGCGTGCATCCGTGTCTCATTTTTCCCTAACTTAGGAACCTTCAACAGGAAAACAAAAACAGAGGATCACTTAAAAGTGATCCTCTGTTTAATTTATGCCCCAGAGAGGACTCGAACCTCCACGCTCTAATGAGCACAGGTCCTCAACCTGCCGCGTATGCCAATTCCGCCACTGGGGCTTGCAACGTTCTGCATTATACATAAAAGAAACGAGTTGTCAACTTTTCGTCATCTAGTAACAGAATACGAATGGTGAAGGCTAAACCCTAGACACAATAGAACCACCCGGTCTTTTTCATTTGTCAACCATCTTGAGTATGGTAGAATGATGTGCATCAAGCCCCTGTGGTTCAAGTGGATAGGGCATCGGCCTCCGGAGCCGAGGATTCGCGTTCAAGTCGCGACAGGGGCATCAAAAAACGACCCACCTATTTGGCGGGTCGTTTTGCGTTGCCAGCAGATGGTTACTTAATATCGAGCAGCTCCACCTCAAAGGTCAAGGTCGCGTTCGGCGGGATAACCTCACCAAAGCCATCCACCCCGTAAGCTAGCTCGGAGGGAATAATCAACCGGCGTTTGCCCCCCACCTTCATGGTAGCCACGCCCTCGTCCCAGCCGAAGATTACGCGCCCCATCCCAATCTCAAACTCGAAGGGCTCTCCGCGATCCACCGAACTATCAAATTTGGTGCCATCCGCCAGCCAACCGGTGTAGTGAACCACCACGGTATCTCCCATCACCGGAGCGGCGCCATCGCCAACTACCAGATCAACATATTGCAACCCTGAATCCGTGGTAATCACTTTTCCCTCACTTCCGCCAGCACTAGAGACTAACCAAATAATTATTATCAATACTGCAACTGCTGCCAACGCCAAGCCAACCTTACGCATAGAATTTTACCCCCTAAGCAATGAATATAGCTAGTTTACCAGCCTTCAAAATAGCGGCAAGATACCTTCTCCAAGGCAATCGCACCCACCTTCACCATTATCTTCTAAATCCGTTTGATCCGGGACAACTGTCACACCCGTGTTGAGCACGTAGGCTCTCTGCCGCCGGTGATGGGATCCGGAGAGTCGTACCTGCGGATACCGAGGCTGTTAAAGTGGGCGGCGCCGTGATTTTCGTGCTCGACACCATGCAGTTCTCGAAACGGATTTTTTTTATTTTTCTGCTGGGGGCACTGCGTCTCTGTAGGGAGCAGACTAGCTACCGGCATATTTCCCCAGAGCTATTAAGCAGATACATCTATGGCAGTAAAAATCTGCGCGCTCTGCGGACAAATCCCCACAGCTAACACGCTAACCGCTAATCTCCCGGCGTAGGAGTAGGCAAAGGCGAAATTACCGGCGGTTCTGTGGTGGGAGTGGCGCTAGGCGGCAATGGCGAAGTAGCGCTGGGAATCGGAGTGGCCGTCTCGGGCGCGGGTTCCGGCGTCCCGGTGTAGGTGGGCAACGGGGTCAACGTCGCGGTAGCCGTCCACTCCAGGGTCGGCGTGGCCGAGGGTGTCGGGGTCTCCGTAGGCGTGGATGAAGGCGTCAGCGTGGGCGTCGGCGTCGGGCCGACTACTTTCACCACCAGGCGATCCTCAAATTGCTGGTTATCCGTAGTGTAGGCCACCAGTCGCAACGTATAGTTATGTAGCTCCAACCCCTCAGTATTCCACAAGGCCAGTTTCTCATTGTCAACTGGAGTGGTGTACGGGCCACCCACCCAACCCCAAGCCTCTGGATGCTCGCTGAACCCATAAGTGATTTCAAAGCGGTCTAGATTTTCGAGCGTCACGGTGCCGAAAATCTCCACCGCGCCGTAAACCTTCGTGCCTGCCGGCGGGCGAAGAAGTCGCACCTGCTCAGATTCCGCGCTGGCGGTGCAATACTCCAGCGGGGACACCTCATAGCCGTGCTCCGCGGCCCACTGGCGCAGCCAGGCGCGCCCGTCAGCATCTTGCACGCCATCCAAGACCAACATCACTTTCTCCGTGGTATTGGTGCGACAGAACTGATTGACCAGTTTGCCGGTGTAGTTATCGAGTTCCACCCGCTGGAACCAATCATGAGTAGCACCCGGCGGCAAATTAGCTTGGGAGAAGCTATCCCGCCGGCGTTCCGGGCAATAAGCCGAAGGCTCTGCGCCGGAGAGCGCGCAAACCTCTTTTTCCACAATACCTTGCGGGCGCGGGAAGTTACGCGGCGGCGTGTTTTCCAACGCACGGCTCATAAAAGCGTTCCAAATCGGAGCCGCGCCCATACTGCCCGGCACATGGTTCATCTCCGAGTTGTCATTATTCCCCACCCAGACCCCGGCGACCAGGTCGGGCGTGTAGCCCACCGTCCAAGCATCCCGAAAATCATTCGTAGTCCCGGTCTTTGCCGCGGCTGGACGGTCGGGAAGTTCCAGCATGTTAGGGCAGCCAAAAGAGGGGCAACGCGCCTGGCGATCAGAAAGAATATCGGTGAGCAGATAGGCATCCTGCGCCGAGATAACTTGCGCACCATGCGGCTCGCGATTATCGACCAATACTTCACCCGCGTTGTTCTCAATCCAGAGAATAGGCGTGGCCGGCATCTGCAGACCGCCGTTGGCGAAGGTAGCGTAGGCCCCCGCGAGTTCCAGCGGCTGCAACTCGCCGCCGCCCAACGTGAGCGCCAGCCCGTAGAGTGGCCGGTTCTCGGCGGGATAGTCCGGACATTCCAACTGCGGGGAGACGATAGAGGTAGCGCCCAACCGTTCCGACAATTCCAACAAACGCTCCACCGTCACATAATCCAGCGCCTTAACCGCCGGGATGTTGAGCGAGTTAGCCAGCGAGGCGCGCAAGGGAACTGGGCCACGAAACCGGCCATCATAATTGACCGGCTCATAAAGATTGCCCGCCGTGTCGGTGTAAGTGACCGGCAAATCCCAGAGCGTGGTGGCAGGCGTCCACCCCTGCTCAAAAGCCGCCAGATAAGTGAGCGGCTTGATCGCCGAGCCAGGCTGCCGGCAGCGCGTGGTGACGTTCACTTGCCCATCAATCTCCTCGCTGTAGAAATCCACGCTCCCCACCATCGCCAAAATATGTCCCGTGGCCGGTTCAATGGCGAGCAGCGCGCCGTTAGTAGCATGGCGCTCGGCCAAATTCGCTATCCCGGCGGCGACCTCTTCCTCAGCAATACTCTGCAGGCGTGGTTCCAGCGTGGTATGAATGCGCAAACCCGATCCTTGATAGAGGGACGAGGCGCCTAAGTGCTCTTCTACCCACTGCCGCACGTAAAAGACAAAGTGCGGCGCGGGAATCCGATCGGTGTAAAGGAAGGGGAACTCGTAAGTATCCAATTCCAACGCCGCGCGCTCCGCTGCTTCCGCCGTAATAAACCCGTCCTCGGCCATCAAGGCGAGCACCGTTCTGTGACGCTTGAGCGCGGCATCCCGGCCCCCATGATAGGGATCATAAGTCGCGGGGCTTTGCGGCAATCCGGCCAGAAAAGCAGCTTGGCCCACCGTCAAATCGCTGGCCCGCGTCCCAAAATAAGTGCGGGCGGCCGCGTCAACGCCGTAAGCGCGGTTGCCATAGTTGTTATTATTCAGATAAATCTCCAAAATCTCATCTTTGCTGTATTTTCGCGTCATCTCAGCCGCCAAGATAATTTCCTTAATTTTACGGCTGGCTCTGTAAGCAGTACGCTCCTCGGGATCCAATAGAATGTTGCGTGCCACCTGCTGCGTAATCGTGCTGGCTCCAGAGACAATCTCCTGCTCCTGCAGCGCGTAGTAGACGGCCCGCAGGATAGCGATGGGGTCAAAACCAACGTGGGCATAGAAATTACGATCCTCAGTCGCCACCGTCGCCAACTGCAAATCCCGGTCAATCTGGCCGATAGGGACGTAGGTTCGCATCCCTGCCGTAGGGTCGGAGACCTCGTAGAGCGGGTTGCCGTTGCGGTCAAAGATTTGGCTGCTGGCAAAATCGGGTTGGCGCTGACGCAACTCATCCACCGGTGGCAGTTGCGCGGCCAACACCAGATAGCCCGCAGTCAAGCCAACCATCGCCAGCACAAAGAGACCTAGCATGGTGAGGCTGATACCGAGCAGTATTCCTGCCCAGGGAATAGCACGTTTCTCCGGAATTCTCCCGCCAGGTGGGGGTACAAGAGACGGCGATGACGCTGGCGGCGTAGGCCCCCGTGGCGGAATCAAAGGCGTCTCGCCCCACTGCGCTGGCGTGGAAGGACGCGGCGTATGCAACTCACGCGGGGGCAACTTACGCGTCGGCTCCGCAGCCTCTGGCGACACACGTCGCCCCTGATTTTCCACCAGCCGGGCCGCTTGCCAGCCCTCCGTAGGCGGGGGAATCTTACGTGTCTGCTCCGTCGCTGGCGCAGGCCATATTTGCCACCCCAAGCGCTGCGGGGTAGGTTCCTGCATCTGCTCTTGATCTGCCTGCCGCTCTTGCTCTTTGCTCATCAGCAACACTCCATTCTTAGTCGTTAGCGTTTAGCCGTTAGACCTTCAACTTTGAGAACAACGCCTCGTACCCATCCACCGTTCGCGACGTAGAAAACCTGGCTTCAATCTCTGCTTGCGGGCGGAGGTAAACCTCACGCTGATCCAACACCTTGAGCATCGCTGTCGCCAAACCATCCGCGTCCCCGATAGGCGCGATCTCGCCCATGCCCGTCTGGAGCACCGGCTGGCGGACACCCGGCAGGTCGCTGGCCACGGCAGGCGTTCCGTTGAGCATCGCCTCCACCTGCACCAAGCCGAAAGATTCGGTGGAGTTGAGGCTGGGCACTACCAGGAGCTCGAGATTGGGATAGAGAGCCGCCATTTGCAAAGGCGTGAGAACGCCTAAGAACTTCCACTGGCCAGCCTTTTGATAGCCCCGAATGCGCGGCAATACGCGTTCGGCGTAAGCCTGCTCGCTCAACACGTTGCGATACTGTCCCGCGAAGAGCACGTAGGCGTCTGGATAACGCTCCAGGATACGCGGCAGAGCCGCCACCAGGACTTCCACACCCTTCTCAGTAGCCAAGCGCGCCGCCATGCCAATGACCGGATGTTTATCTGCGGGGTTGTGCATCTTGGCAAAAGCGACCCGGCCAGAAACGCCCGCGTCAGGCAATTCTATCGGTGGGGGGATCACCTCAATCTTATCCGCGAAACGTTGCAAATAAGACGAATGTGCGGCAAAATCCTCGGTGTAGGCCACGACCCGATGAGCAAAAGTCCCCGCCAGATTATTCATGCCGTGGACTACTTGGTTGACCACCCAGTTAAAAGGGCCAGGCGGCAATTCCAAATCGCAGTGGTAGGTGAGCACAGTCGGTTTCTTGAGCAGCCGCCCACGGAGCGCCACGCCCGCCGCGTCGAACTGGGGCAGGTGCAGGCTGAGCACGTCCGTCCAGCGCACCCATTTCCACGCCGCGAAGCCGAAGGTGGGCATGATCACCCCCTTGCTAATGCGGAAGAGCACCGGCACGCGCACCACGCGCACGCCATCCACCAATTCCTCTTGGGGAAGCCCTCGCTGGTAACGCGAAGTGAGGATAGTCACCTCATGCCCACGGCGCACCAACTCGCGTCCCAGTCGCTCCGCGTAGATGGTCAAGCCGCTGGTGTGCGGCCGATAGTAAGTCAGGACAATCAAAACGCGCATCAAAACCTCCGGATGTAGTCGGGTAGTCGGATAGTCGAGTAGTCGGGCATCAGTTAGGCGGGCAGTATAGCAAATCGGCAAACGGCTAACCACTAATCGCTAACCACTAATCGCTAATCGCACCCACTCATACAAGCGCGCCACGCCGGCCCGCACGGAGACCTGCGGCTGCCAGCCCAACACACGCTGCGCCTTGCGGATATCAGAAACATAGATGCGCTGGTCGCCAGGCCGCCAAACGTCGCGCGCCACGGGGATTTCGCGCCCCAGGAGCTCCGCCAAGAGCGGGCCAAACTCACTCCAGACCGCCAGCACCTGCTCCGGCCCACCGCCAACGTTGAAGATTTCGCCGGCAACTTGCTCAATGCGCGCCGTGGCCGCATCGTAGGCGTCCAACAGATCTGTTACATAGAGCACATCGCGCACCTGCTTACCATCGCCGTAAATGGTGATGGGCGCGCCCCGCAGCGCCGCGATGATGAACCACGCTAGCCAACCCTGATCCTCCACGCCAAATTGACGCGGGCCGTAGATGCAACTCTGGCGAAAAACAACCGTGCGCAACCCGTAAATGCGCGCATAATCCCGCACATATTGATCGCCCGCGCCTTTGGAGCAACCGTAAGGCGCATGGAAATCCAGCGGCTGCGTCTCCGCAATGCCATAAGGATAATCGCGGTACCGGTAGCGCGTCGCGCCCTCCTCCACCGCCAGCTGCTCCATGCCCCCGTAGACCTTGTTGGTCGAAGCGTAGAGCACGATGGGCGCACGACCAGAGAGCCGCGCCGCCTCCAGGACGTTGAAAGTCCCCAGCGCGTTGCTCTCAAAATCGGCGCGGGGCTGGGCTACGGAAGTAGTCACCGCCACCTGTGACGCCAGATGGAGAATCAGATCGGCATCTCGCGCGGCAGCAGCGAGCAACGGCGCGTCGCGCACATCCCCTTGGATGAAAGTGAAAGCGTCCGCGCCAAATTCAGAGCGCAGCCAAGCCAGATTCGCGGCAGCCCCCGGCCGGGAGAGGTTGTCGTAAACCGTGACCCGCTCCCCGCGTTGCAACCGTCGCCAAACATAATTAGAACCGATGAACCCCGCGCCCCCCGTAACCAGATAGTGCATATTTGCTCCTTTATTAGCGTATCAGCGTGTCAGCGTGTTAGCATGTCAGCGTGTTAGCGTGTCAGCGTCCTTGCAATGGTGGCTCGGTCAGGAGACCGGCCACAGCAGCGTGGAGGTCGCCGAGCCGGGCGAAAAATAGCCACTCACCGAGCTGCAATAAAAAAACTCAGCGTTCTCGGCGTGCTCTGCGGTGAAATTTCACCTACTCCCGGAACGCTTCCTCGCCTTTTAACCTTCAGACTTCCTGCGCCCGCGTGACCAGCTCCTTGAACGAGACTCCCCAAATCAAGAGCGCGCCCGCGCCCAACAGCGCGCCACTCAGATAACTCACCGCGTGGACGGCGAAGGCGTAAGCCAGCGTCGTTTCGCCAGGTAGACCGAAGGCCAGCGCGAGTGAACGTTGCACGGCAGTATGGTACGCGCCGATGCCACCTGGCGCAGGGAGTATCATACCGAGGGCCGCGGCCCACGTAGCGACCGCACCACCCAGCAGAGGCGGAGTTCTCACGAAAGCACGGAGAGCTAACTGAAAATAGATAACCACAGTACCCCAATGGGCCAACGACCAGCAGATCAACTGCGCTCCTTGCCGTGGGGAACGAAGTGGCGCCAAGCCAGCCAGCAGATGGTGCAGTACCTCCAACCACCGCTCCGGCGTGGGGAAATGTAATGCCGCAAGCCACCGCCCGGCGAGTTCCTCCACCTTTTCCGGATAACGCGCCACCAGCGCCGCCGCGACCAATAACGTCAACGCCAGTCCTCCGCTCGCCAGGCCGGCCAGGAGATAATCTTTCAAATCACCTGCCACAATAAAAGGCAAAGTAACCAACATCAGCAGCATTATGGTGAGCATATCCAACACGCGCTCGATAACCACCGTGGAGAGCGCGGCTAAGGGGGAAATGGGACCACGCAAACTCGCCGCCACGGCTTTCGCCGGATCGCCGAGCCGCAACGGCAAGATGTTGCTCACCAGATAACCGATGTTCATCAACCCAAAGGCTTCAGGCAACGATACCGCGTAATCCAACAGAATCCGCCAGCGCTGCGCGCGCAAGAGCAAACTGACCCACACCATCAGCGCCGCCGGGCCCATCCAGAGCCAGTGCGCCTGCTGAAATGCAGATAGCACACGCTCAAAATCCATATCGCGCAACGCCAGATATAATCCGCCGACAACGACCACCAACGCCAACGCGATCTGTAGCCATTTTCTTTTCATGCGGGGTATTATACCATATCCGGCTAGTACGGGCACATAGTGACGCAGATTGCCAGTAGTAGATTCCTCAGCGCCCGAAGGTCAGAAGTACACCGAAGCGCTTTTAGACTATATGCAGAATCACAACGTGCCGCTGGATTTCTTTTCCTGGCATTTGTACAACAACGACATAACCAACTTCGGTGTGGCAGCAGCTTACTACAGAGAACAACTTGACCGCCGCGGGTACACCGCCACCGAGAGCCACATCACAGAATGGAACACCGAGACTAATGAGAGCACAGGAAGAGATGCCGCAGTGGCCTTGCGCGTGGGGGCACAAGGCGCGACGTTGATGACCGCCGCCTGGATCGGCTTGCAGGAACAAGAAGTTGACGTCTCAATGTTCTTTCGAGGTACGGACCCCGCCATGGATAATCCGACATTCTACGGGATCTTCTTTGCCAATGGCCAGCCCAAAAAGATGGCCTTAGCCTTTTCCCTCTGGTCGCAGCTGGCCGCCCACCCGTCACGCATGAATATCACCACCACCGGCGGCAACGCTTCAAGCCCGCTATGGGTGTTAGCCGGGGAGAACGCGGTGGGCGAGATCGCACTACTGATCGCCAATCCCCATGACATACCTACCTCCTGGCAGGCGATTTTCCCTCTCTCTGAAGGAATAGCTCAGGTCACTGTGCAACAAGTCAGTGACGACCAGGAAACAGTACAGACTTTCACTTTGTCAGAACCCGTCACTGAGATCGGGGCTTACACTGTCCAACTAGTGACCATCGAACCCTAAAAGCGTTTTGTTTAGTCCAAAAAGTCTCGCGAAGATTGTAATCTTCGCGAGACTTACCATACAATTTTTAACTGCTTATTTCTAGCCAGAGGGTCAATACTCCAGCATCTTGGGCAATTCTTTAGCCTGAGCCCCCCACCCCTGTACCATATTCAAGAATGGAGAATTGCACCTACTACGTGGTACTAATCCGACCCTGTACTCCCCCCCCGCCCCGTGAGTACACCTAAAATTCGCAGGATGAAGAAGACGACCCCCGTACCGGTGAGCGCCAGCATCCAATCCCCCACGCCCACCGCCGTGCCGACCATCGCCATCGCCCAAAGAGCAGCCGCGGTAGTCAGGCCGTAAACTGTACGGTGGTGCATGAAGATTGTCCCCGCCCCCAGGAACCCCACGCCTTGAATCAACGCTGCCAGCACGCGGGTAGGGTTCATGGAGAGCGCGACTTCTGGCTCAATCTCCAGGAACGCCGGTAAGCGTTGCGCCAACAGCATCGCCATCGAGGCCCCGGTAGTCACCAGCATAATGGTCCGCAAACCGGCCGGTTTATCTTCCATTTCACGCTCATACCCCACCAGCGCCCCCATCAGAGCTGCGCCGATAATTCGCAATAGAACTATCCCACCATTAACGTACATAAATTCTCCTCACTCTCCCCACTTAAACATAATCCAACGGCGGGACGTAAACCGGAACCGGCAATAAAGCGCGTAAACCCATTGGAATTTCTGCTAGCTCTGGAATCGGTGGCCCACCCAACACCAACCGCACCGCGGTGATAGGGGTAAGTTCAATGTGCCGCGAGGCATGACGTCCAGAGCAGATTTGTAATTTACCGGTCTGCACGACAATGGTGGTAGCCGTAAGACGGTCATACTCGCGGATACCCAACGTCAGAGCGAAGTCCCGCACTCCGGCAGCGCGCCGCTCCAAAAACGGTTGCGCCTGTTGGAGCAATTGGGTCAGATTGTTGATACGATACAGATCTGCCTGACCGGACTGCCAGGCAACGTAGGGCATCACCCGCGCCAGGCGTTCCTGATCCCATACGGAGAGGTCCCAGAAGAGACGCTCGCCAAAATTCCACTCCAGCACGGCGTAAATTAACCCAATCTCGTTACCAGAGGCAGATACCAGCTCTATCAGCTTTATCTGCTGGCGCTCCTGACCCTGAGCAATGGCGTAACCATCGGCGGTTATCCAAACCCGCAAATCCGCTTTGTGCAACTGATTCTCTAACTCTGGGCGGCGGTCAGGATAGGGCATGAACCTGGCAATATGTGCCATGGCATCCACAGGCAACACCTCTTCAATCTGCACAGGTGCAGCGTCCCCCCAATTCAGCGAACGGCGCGAGAAGATCAACCGGTAGAAATTTGAGGCCAGCTCCCAACCAAAGGCGTTGTAACGCTGCCGGTCTCCGCTCAACCACGAGAGAGGATATTCTTGCGAGCGCATTTCTGCAATGACATGATGCAAAAGCCGCGTCATATATCCCTTGCCGCGGGCAGCAGGCGACGTGGCTACACCGCCAATACCTCCCACCGTTAATTCCACGCCGGCGGTCACCACTTGGATAGGGTAAAGCCCCACGTGCGAGAGAATTTCGCCATCCTTCTCAATAACATAGTACGTGGCACATCTCTCCGGCGTAGGTTGGTAGAGATGTGGATATGCGCGCTGAAAAAATCCCTTGGAATGCCCATAAGCGCGCTCCATGAACCGCATGAAACTCTCAAATTCTGAAGGAGGCAGTGTATGGATAGGTAGTTCCATGTTAGCCCTCGCCAATGATGTATCAATCCCAATACTATGCATCAAAAGTCAAAAGGCTGCAGGCAAATCGTCACCCACAGCCCCTATTTCGACAAGACAAAATTACTGTTAGCCAGTCTAGCCAGAAAATTGTAACGCGCCGGTAGGACAGCGGCTCAGACAGAGACCACATTTCTCACAGTTCTCCGCGTGGATGCGGATCTTTTTATCCACCAGATAGAGCGCGTCATAGACACAGCTGGTGACGCACAAACCACAGCCCACGCACTTTTCCGGAAGCAAGGTGGGCGGCGCGCTCATCTGCGGGATGCTTTGCTGCAACGTCAAGCCCCGGATATCCGCGACGCTGGCGTAACCATGCTTGTCCAGCCACCGGTCAAGTTGCCGGGCGACTTTGCCGAAGATCTGCGGCCCTTTAGTGATCGCCGCCGTGCAGATTTGCACGGCGGTCGCGCCGGCCATCAGGTATTCAACCACGTCGGTGCCGGTGCTGATGCCGCCCACGCCGAGGATGGGAATATCCACAACACGTGCGATGTCATAGACCATGCGCAGGCCAATCGGCTTGAGTGCGGGGCCGGACATCCAACCGTAGCCTTTGCCGCCCATCCAGGTACGACCACCGTGTTCGATATCAATACCGAAAGCCGGGCCAAAGGAGTTGACGGCCACAATCCCAGCGGCACCCGCCTCTTGGGCAGCTAACGCCGCCCGCTGCGGCTCGCGGAAGGGACTCATCTTGACCAGTACCGGCACGCCCGCGCCCTCTATGGCGGCGCGCACGGCCGCTTGCATAGGTTCCGGGTCATCGCTAATATAATGCGTGCTCAATTCAATAGCGTCGGCGAAGGGGGCGACTTGGGGAGCTAGCTCCGCGATATCATCCGCCGTATAACCCAGCCCAATGATCATGGGTAGCCCCGCGCGCTGCGTTTTGGCATATTCCTCCTCCAACCACTGCTCCGGTGAGAGCTCTGACCAGAGCTCCGTGTTGAGGAAGTAGGTCTTAAAATCAGCCATATTGGGCGCGGGCACGTCGGCCGCTTTGACCGAGATAGTTTTAGTGACCAGCGCGGACGCGCCACCAGCGGCGCAAGCCAGCAACGCTGCCGCATTACGCACCGGCGGCCCCGCAGCCGGCATGATGGGGTGTTCCAACGTAAATCCGAAAAGTTTGGTGGTTAAAGCTGCCATAAGGAATTCCTCCTAGGTATCAATTGAAAAAAGATAGTTCACCACGGAAACACCGAGAACACTGAGAAAAAAATAAAGTTACTACCCAGCCACCTGCAAAATTCAAGAGCGGATGCAGATTTCCGCAGATAAAATAGAAAATCAGCCTTTATCAGCGTTCATCTGCGTCCTATAGGTGGTCAGGTAAATTTTCTCACCCTCTTTAGCTAGATAGGTAGGAACAAATACCTGTTGGGCCTTAGCCAACATCTGCTCTAGATAAACATCATCATGGTGGGGGCTGTGATGGGTGAGGAACAAACGTTTGACGTGCGCCGCCTGGGCCACCTCCGTCGCCATGCACCAGGTGCTATGCCCCCAGCCCTGCCTGACCAGCGGCTTATCCGCGTATTCATCCTCATCATATTCCGCATCGTGAACCAAAATATCCGCCCCCTGGGAAAACTCGATCAGCCGCCGGTCGCCACCCACGTAACCTTCCACGTCTGTGGCGAAAACTAAACTGTGCTCCCGATAGGTCAAGCGAAAAACCAATACGCCATTCTGGGGATGGCTGTAGCTATGGTGTGTCTGAATGAGCAGTGTATGCAGTGTGCGCGGTGGGCAAACATCGTGAACCATCAGATATTGAGGCGGTGCGGTAGGGTCTTCCAAAATAATCCGGTCGCCCTGCCGGATGTGGGCAAAAGTACGGCGACTTAACAAATCATGCTGCCCAATAGGAGAAAAAGGTGGGCGCATAATCCGTTGTAACGTATCGCGCAGATTTTCGTTGGTAAGTGGCTTCGGCCCGAAGACGTGCAGCCGGCTACTGGCTATCAGAGCTGGACTGAAGAGCGGCAACCCTTGAATATGGTCATTATGAATATGAGTCAAGAGAATTGTGGCCCGAATCGGTTTCCCACTAATTCTATGAGCGGCCAGCAGTTCCTGCCCTAAACTAATGATGCCGCTGCCAGCGTCAATGATCACCAGGTGCGGCCCGGCGTGAACTTCCAAGCAGGTGGTGTTACCGCCATACTTGAATGTGTCTGGACCAGGAGCAGGATACCCTCCTCGCACACCACGAAATCTGAACCAAAATTCCTCGTTATTCATAAACTCTCCCGCAGAATGGGTTACCTACGTAGAGTAACATGATTCGATTAGCGCGCAACTGCATGATCGACATCCAAAATAAGATTAACTCCACTACAAAAAGGTATCTCGCCGCCAGGACGCTAAGAAAAAGGTGAATTCCTCGCGCCTTTGCGCCTTAG
>JAYELZ010000105.1:0-17674 GCA_034717835.1 Chloroflexota bacterium | reverse complement strand
TACATCGTCCCTTACGCCGTCCTCATTATCTTCTTCCTCGTAATCACCATGAGCAGCAGTTTTATGCTACATAGCGTCACCGCCGAAAAGGAGAACCGCATCGTCGAAGTGTTGCTCCTCAGCCTGCGCCCCCGTGAGCTGATGTTGGGCAAAATCCTAGGATTGGGTGTGGTCGCGCTACTCCAGATCACCATCTGGCTGGGTGGCAGCTTGCTCACCGTGAGACATCGCGGGCTTTTCAAGCTAGCCTCCGACATCCCCATCAACTTACCGCCGGGATTCATCGGCTGGGCCGGCTGCTACTTCCTCCTGGGCTACCTGCTCTTCGCCTCCGCGTTAGGCGCGTTAGGCGCGCTGGCGCCCAACGCCCGTGAGGGCAACCAGTTCACCTTTATCGTACTGCTGCCGCTAATGATCCCCCTCTGGCTCCAGACAACCTTCAACCAAGCCCCACACGGCGGCTTAGCCACCTTTTTTAGCATCTTCCCGCTGACGTCGCCGGTCTCCATGATGGCGCGGTTAGCCGTCGTCAACGTCCCGCGCTGGCAAATCCTCACCAGCCTGGGACTCCTGCTGGTGACGACCTACGGACTGGTGCTGCTCGCCGCCCACTTCTTCCGCGCCGATACGCTCCTCTCCAACGCCTCGCTGAACTGGCAACGGTTGAAGTCCATGGTGCGCGGGGGCGAGTAAGCGAGTGAGCGAGTGAGCGAAAAACAATGGGACGCAGGTTTGCGCAGATAAACGCGGAAAGTAACCATTCGCGCTAGTCTACGTCCTAGTAAAATTGTCAACCAATTAACGGCTCCCTTCATTCCGAGACTTCCGCCGCCAGATTTTGGAAATCTCCTCAATTTCCCTCTTGACAAAGAGCTACTATTTGTGCTATACTGTTATGTGAACGTTCACGTAGCATGTAATGTGGATAAGGACACTTATGGGCAAGCGCGTCACCATCAAAGATGTGGCTAGAGAGACCGGCGTCTCACGCCAAACTGTCTCTAGAGTCATCAATGCTCAACCCGGCGTAGCTGAAGATACCCGCGCGCGTGTTGCTGCCGCGATCAAGCAATTAGGTTACCAGCCCAATCCCGCTGCTCGCAGCCTGACCCAACATCGCACCAACACTATCGGGTTGATTATCCCTTACAGCCCGGATTATCTCTTCTCCGATCCCCACTTGATGGAATTTATGTGCGGTGTGGACGAGCTCGCCATCCAACGCAACCATAATTTACTTCTCTCCACTGCCCAGAAGAAAAACCCGGCGGGAAAACTTTCCGCGCAGAAAGAGAGCTTCTCCGCTTTTGAACGTCTGGCACTCTCTGGCTATGCGGATGGCGTAGTAGTGGTCGAGACGTTAGCTAGCCGCGCTGGAACCGTTCTTTTACGCGAGCGCGGTATCTCCTGGGTTACTCTGGGCTACGGGACCGAAAACGAGAGTAGCCAAGTAGTCCACGCGGATGATCGCGGCGGTGCACGCCAAGCGACCATGCACCTGCTCAGTCTGGGACATACCCGCATTGGCGTCATCAGCGGGAGGAAACAGAGTTTAATGGCAGTTGAGGAACGCTTAACGGGTTATCGACAAGCATTGAGCGACCTCAATTTGACGATGGATGCAGAGCTGCTGGTCGCCGGTGATTGGTCTCCTGAAAGTGGCACACAAGCCGCTGCGCATCTAATGCAATTAGATGTGCCCCCTACCGCCATCTTTGCGTTTAATGACCGGATGGCCTGTGGAGCGTTACAATATCTACAAGCTAACGGCTGGCGAGTTCCGCAAGATATCTCGCTGGTGGGCTTCGATGATATTCCTATTGCTCAAATGCTCCACCCGCAACTCACCACTGTCAAGCAGCCAGCGTTGGAAATGGGTAGACAGGCCGCCAGATTACTATTCGATTTAATCGAGAACAATACCTTGTTATCAACCCCAGTGATCTTGCCTACGGAGTTGATCGTGCGCGGCTCAACCGGTAAGTGTAGAGGTAGCTAACTATTCACCTACCCGTGAGGAGGGATTATCGAGTAGAAACAGAAAGAGGAAACACTCTAATTTCGCAATCGTATCCCACTTAAAATTACGTAAGGAGAATATCATGCAAAAGACATTGTTTGGATTAGTAGCGCTACTCGCTCTGCTAAGTATGGTGCTAGGCGCCTGCGCCACCCCGACCCCGCAAATCATCGAAAAAACCGTGGAAGTTGAAAAGATCGTTGAGGTTGAAAAAACTGTCGAGGTCGAGAAGACCGTGGAAGTGGAAGTCCCGGTTGAAAAAGAAGTGGTGATCTATAATTCCTACAACAGCGACCCAGAGCCTCGCAAGGCTGATGAAGAACTGGTAAAGATGTTCGAGGAATCCTATCCCAACGTCAGCGTGCAGCACAGCATCGTCGCTCACGAGGACTTCAAGCAAGCCATTCGCGCTTACCTGACCGCCTCCACTCCGCCCGATGTGATGACTTGGTTCGCCGGCAACCGCGCCCGCTTCTTCATCGACAAAGGGCTAATCATGGATATCAGCGATGTCTGGGCGGATGAGGGCTGGAACGAGAGCTATCCCAAAGGCTTCCAGGCCATGAGCTCCGTGGATGGCAAACAGTATTTCCTCCCGACGAACTGGTACTGGTGGGCCGTTTACTATCGCAAGGACATCTTTGCTGAGCTAAACCTGAGCGAACCCGAGACATGGGAAGAATTCCTGGTCGTCTGCGAAACCTTGAAAGAAAATGGCTACGCGCCGCTCACCATCGGGACCAAATACCGCTGGACCGCCGCCGCCTGGTTCGATTACCTGAACATGCGCGTCAATGGGCCGGAGTTCCACATCAACTTGATGTTGGGCAAGGAAAAATACGATGACCCGCGCGTACTCAAGGTCTTCACCGACTATTGGCAACCGTTGATCGAAAACGACTACTTCATTGACGACCCCGCCGCCTATAGTTGGCAAGAAGCCGTGCAATTCATGATCAATGGCGAAGCCGGTATGTATCTGATGGGCGACTTCATACGAGACAGCTACCCCGACGAGAATGAAGATGAAGAGCTAGGTTTCTTCCGTTTCCCCATCATCGATCCCAGCGTCCCCATTGGCGAGGATGCCCCCACTGACGGTTTCTTCATCTCTGTCAACTCCCAGCATCCCGACCGCGCTAAGGAACTCTTGGCCTATTTAGGCTCCGTTGAGGCGCAGCAGTATATGGTCGACAAATTAGGCCGTCTGCCCACCAACATGGACGTGGATACTTCCAGCTTCACCCCCATACAGCAGCAGGGCATGGAACTCATCCAGGGCGCGGACTTCGTGGCGCAGTTCTATGACCGCGATTCCACTCCCGAGATGGCGGATGAAGGTATGAATGGCTTCATGGAGTTCTGGGCCAAACCGAATTCCATCGGCGCCATCTTGGAGCGACTGGAAATGACCCGCCAAGAAATTTATGAAGCTGAGTAGCTAACTAAAATCCATAGCAACGTAAGGGCACGGGGAAAGTTACCGTGCCTTTATGCTTAATCGCCGGAGGACCTAATGACAAAATCAAAAAATAAACTTATTCCCTATCTCTTCCTCATCATCCCCCTGGTGCTCTATCTTATTTGGGTTATCGGCCCCATGCTCTACACTTTCTACCTCAGCTTAACCAAATGGGATGGCCTTAGTGACCCCGTTTATATTGGCTTACGCAACTATGAAAAATTATTCCGCGATCCAGTTTTCTTCACCTCGCTCAAAAACAACCTCAAATGGATCGCTAGTTTTATTACCATTCCTGTCGTACTGGGGTTAGGATTAGCCATGGTGCTCAACCGCTCCATCCCCGGAGCCAAATTTTTCAAAGCCAGCTTTTATTCCCCGTTGGTGCTCTCCCTGGTGGTCTGTGGGCTGATCTGGTCGTGGATGTATCATCCCGCCAATGGCCTGATCAACTCCGTATTACGTGATATCGGCTTGGATACCTGGACGCAAGGTTGGCTCAGTGATGAAAAACTGGTTATGTGGGCTATCATCGTCGTCGCCATCTGGCGGCAAGCCGGCTACGTGATGGTGCTCTATCTAGCCGGCCTGCAAGGCGTCAACCCCCAACTGGTGGATGCGGCTAAGGTGGATGGTTGTAACGGTTTCGGTTCCTTCCGCCACGTCATCTTGCCCCTGCTGACTCCGGTCACGGTAATCGTGGTGGTGATCAGCATTATCGATTCGCTACGCGCCTTCGATCTGGTCTCTGTGATGACCAGAGGTGGCCCCTACAACTCCTCCAGCGTGCTGGCTAACTTCATGTACATCGAGGCCTTCAACAACTACAAGATGGGCTACAGCGCGGCCATTTCGGTAATTCTCTTCCTCATCAGCGCAGTATTCATCTTTTTCTATCTCTGGAATATCATGCAAGACGAGATGGAATACTAGGAGGTACATATCATGACCAACAGAAATTTCTTCAATTCACCCTGGCGTACTTTGGGCTTCTTCTTGCTGATCCTGATTACCTTACTCTGGCTACTCCCTTTCTTCACCGCGCTGCTCACCTCCGTGCGTACCAATGATGATATTCTGCAACAGGGCTTCATCGCCGTGCCCCATGAGCTCACCTTGAGTAATTTCAGTACCGCGTGGGAGCGGGGCGGATTAAGCCGCTATCTACCCAACAGTTTCATTATTACAGTCCCCGCCTTACTTGGCACCCTGCTCCTCTCCTCGCTCTCTTCCTACGCTCTGGCCCGGTTCCAATTTAAAGGCAACCGGTTCTTCTTCTTCCTCTATGTTGGCGGCACCATGCTCCCCTTCCAAGTCTTGATGCTCCCGGTCTTTCGGCTTACCGACGCACTAGGTCTCTACGACACGCATTTGGGCATTATCCTCTTTCACACCGCCTTCCAACTGGGATTCTGTACCTTCTTGCTACGCAACTACATGCGCACCGTCCCCAGCGAGATTTTGGAATCCGCCCGTATGGATGGGTGCAGCGAGTTCCGCATCTGGTGGCAGATCATGATGCCGCTCACTCTGCCTGCGCTGGCTGCTTTAGCCACCCTGGAATTCACCTGGATCTTCAACGATTATCTTTGGTCTATCGTGCTCTTGCGCACCGATGCCCTCAAACCTGTCACCGCCGGACTGGCAACCTTGCAAGGGCAATGGATTATGGATTGGACCGTCATCGTGGCCGGAGCCTTGCTGGCAACCGTCCCCACCGTCCTGCTCTTCATCTTCCTACAACGCTATTTCATCGAAGGGTTGACGCTGGGTTCCACCAAATAGCCACCGGCCCCTGTTAGTGTAAAGAGGAGTTTCTCAGATGAGATTTGGAGTCTGTTACTATCCGGAACACTGGCCGGCCGAGCGTTGGTCGCTTGATGCGCAGCTGATGCGCGCCGCCGGTCTCACTTACGTCCGTATCGCCGAGTTCGCCTGGCAACTCATTGAACCAGCAGAAGGAGAATTCTCCTGGGAGTGGTTGGATACGGCCATCGAGACGCTGGCCGCTGAAGGGTTGCAAACCATCCTCAGCACGCCGACCGCGACGCCGCCCGCTTGGATGGTCAAAGCGTACCCGCAAATACTCCCCGTGGACGCGGAGGGACGTCGCCGTCACTTTGGCTCGCGGCGACATTATTGCCCCACCAGCGAAATTTACCGCGAGCAGACCCGGCGCATCGTCACCGCGCTGGCGGCGCGCTACGGGAAACATCCCGCGGTAGCCGGTTGGCAGATTGATAATGAGTTTGGCTGTCACGATACCACGCGCTGTTATTGCGATGAGTGCGCGGCAGCCTTGCGCCGCTGGCTACGCGAGCGCTATGGTTCACTTGAGGCTCTCAACGCAGCCTGGGGTACCGTCTTCTGGAGCCAGACCTACGATGAATGGGCGGAGATCTTCCCACCACGGCTGACCGTCACGGAGCCTAACCCCAGCCATGTCTTAGATTACTACCGCTTCGCCTCCGACATGACCGTGAGCTACCAACAACTGCAAGTGGAGCTGCTCCGCGAACAGATTTCCCCAGAGCAATTCGTGACCACCAACTTTATGGGTGCCTTCCCAGATTTAGATTATCATAAACTGGCGCAACCCCTAGATTTAGTGACGGTAGATTCCTACCCGACCGGTTTTGCAGAGACAGAGCAACTCTATCAGCCGGATGAACCGCACCCCCAATTTGCCTATGATGTTGGCGATCCACTGGTCACGGGATTTGGGCATACGCTCACCTATGGTCTCAAGCAGCAACCATACTGGATGATGGAACAACAAGTCGGGCACATCAACTGGGCCAGCTACAACACGGGCGTGCGGGCCGGCACTCCGCGCCTCTGGACGTGGCACACTGTCGCTTCTGGTGCTGATGCGGTGGTTTACTTCCGCTGGCGCGCCTGCCGTTTCGCTCAAGAGCAACAGCACTCCGGTCTCTTGCGCCATGATGGCAGTTTTGATGTCGGCTACCAGGACTTGCTCGCGTTGCAAGCCGAGCTGCCGCAATTGGAAGCCCTCACCGCCGCGCCGGTGGAGCCAGAAGTCGCGTTGCTGCTCAATTACCAGGATCTCTGGGCGCTCCAGCTGCAACCTCACCGCCGAGATTTTAGCTATCTACGCCATCTCTTCGTCTACTACCGCGCCTTGCAGCAGTTGGGAATTCCGGTAGCCATCGTGCCCTACGCGGCGCAGTTGGCTGCCTATCGGCTAGTCATTGTCCCCACCGCTTTCCTAGGTGATGCCGTGCTCGCCGTCCGGCTGACGGAATATGCCGCGCACGGTGGCACGCTGCTGCTGGGCGTGCGCTCCGGCTTCAAAACCCCCTCCAACCTCGTCACCGCCGGACCACTGCCCGGCCCCTTTCGCGCGCTGATAGGTGCACAAGTCAACGTCTGGCACGCGCTCCCACCGGGGGTTGGCTATGAGTTCGAGAGCCAAATCCCCACGCTCTCCGGTCCCGCCACTTTCTGGGCCGAATCCGTGACACCGGACGCGCAGACGCGCGCACTTGCCACCTACACCGCGGGGCCATTTGCCGGCACCGCCGCGCTCACCGAGCGCACAGTAGCCGCCGGTCGCGCGCTCTACCTGGGTTGCTATCCCACCGTGGAGCAAGCGCGAGGGCTGCTATCCCCACTGGCGGCGCAAGAGAAGATACAACGGCTGGCGGAATTGCCGGTCGGACTCGTGGCCGCACGGCGTGGCGAGCAGCTAGTAATCCTCAACTTCACCGATCAGCCGCTCACCGCGCAAGTGGATGGGGAACCTGTCGTAGTCCCGCCACGCGATGTACGGGTGGTGAAAAAGCGATAAGGCGAGGGGGTGATAAGCGCAGTTGAGGTAATGTTCATGGAGGGGCGGTTGTCTGCTGGTGCGGACAGCCGCCCTTCAGTTTGTGAGGAGCCGCCGGTGCTGGCACATACCCTCCCCGCAGGGAAAATGACTATTTGACGGCTGGACTAAAGACTACTTTTGGCCTTACGCTCGCGTGCCGCCCAGAACTCCGCCCGAAAGTCTGCGAAGCGACCGTAGAGGATGGCCTCCCGGATATCTTTGATCAGCGCGAGCATGGTATGCAGATTGTGGATGGAGAGGAGGGTAGCCGCCGACATCTCTTTAGCCATTACCAGGTGGCGGAGGTAGGCGCGGCTGAAGTTGCGGCAGGTGTAGCAGTCACAAGTGGCATCTAGGGGCGCGGGGTCAGTGGCGTAGCCGGCGTTGCTCATATTGTGCCGTCCGGTGCGCGTGAGTGCGGTGCCGTTGCGGGCTACGCGAGTGGGATAGACGCAATCGAAGATGTCAATGCCGTGCGCGACGCCCTCCACTAAATCCACGGGGGTGCCGACGCCCATCAGGTAGCGCGGTTTGTGGACCGGCAGCAGCGGGTGGAGGACCTCCAACATCGCGTGCATTTCCTCTTTGCTCTCGCCGACGGAAAGTCCACCAATGGCGTATCCGGGGAAATCCAGCGCGGTGAGAAAGCGGGCGCTCTCCTCACGTAGCTTGGGGAACACGCCGCCCTGTACAATCCCAAAAAGAGCCTGATCCGCCTTGGTGTGAGCTGCTTGGCAACGTTCAGCCCAGGCGTGAGTGCGTCGCAACGCCTGCTCGCAGTAAGCCCGCTCGTGAGGGGGAGCGCACTCGTCTAAAACCATCGCGATATCGGCCCCTAAATTTTCCTCAATGGCCATTACTCGCTCCGGGGTGAAGCGGTGCTGGGAACCGTCAATATGTGACCGGAAAGTTACGCCGTTTTCATCAATCGTGCGGAGTGATTTTTTTCCTTGTTTCTCTCCCGCGAGACTAAAAACCTGAAACCCGCCGGAATCGGTGAGCAACGGGCCATCCCAGCCCATAAACTTGTGCAGCCCGCCTAACTCGGCTATCAATTCATCGCCGGGGCGGAGGTAGAGGTGGTAAGTGTTAGCCAGCACCAGAATCGCGCCCGCCGCTTTTACTTGACTGGGAGTTAGGGCCTTGACCGTGGCTTGGGTGCCCACCGGCGCGTAGATGGGCGTGGGTAGTGGGCCGTGCGCGGTCTGGAAAACGCCGGCGCGAGCGGCTCCATCGGTTGCTAGTAACTCAAATTGGAATAGGTGGCTCATATAATTTCTCTCCTCGGTACGTTATGTTTGAGGCTCCTGAAGAACCAGGGATTTCACCGCTAAGGCGCCAAGGCACGAAGAATTAATAAATCTCTACGTCTTGGCATCTGGCATCTTGGTGTGAGAACCGCTTTTCCGGCAAGAAAGTCCCCAATTCATGCTTTTCTCAGCGTCCTCTGTGTCTCGGTGGTCAGCTATCTTTGCTCATTGCCGCCCATCATACCATAGCCGCGTGCGCGCTCTTAGCGCGTCAGAGAAAAAGCCCTGAGAAGCAATTTCTCAGGGCTTTTTTTACTACTGGTCAAATTTACGGCGTGGGAGGTGTGGGCGTGGGGAGCGGAGAAGTTGCGGGTTTGACGGGCGTTTCTGGCGGCAGCACCAATTCTATCACGTCGGCCCAGAGCGATTCTATGGCCGGCTCCACGCGGAAAGAATCATCTTCAATTAGGCGCTCCAACTCTTCTATCCGGGCCTGTAATTGCGTCAGCGGCTCAATTTGCGTGGGCAGCAGCGAGCGGGCGCTCGCTAGATGGACGAGGGCCAAGGTCACTGTGTCACGCGCGGCGCGCGGATTTTCTTCCAAGAGGAGTAGCTTCACTTTGAGTAGATCCTGGGACGTCTGCATGAGGGCCAGCCGCCCAGCCAGCCCGCCCGCGTAGCCTTTGTTATCTGCTGTCTGCGCCGCAAGTCCCTCCAACGCGACCTTAAAGTCTGCTTGCAGTTCTGTCGTGGCTGTCGCTTGTGCGGCGAGCTCTTCCTTCAGCGTAGTGATCTCTTGCTCCAACCTGCCGATATCCTCCGGCACTTGCGCGAGTGCGGCGGCCTGCTCTTGGAGTTTCTCCTCGTGGCCGACTAGATTGGCCTCCTGGACGGTGGTTTGTTCTTCCAGAGTGCTGAGCTGCGTCTCCAAAGTTGCGAGTCGCTCTTGCAACACCTGGGTTTCGGCCTGTACCCGCTCTTCGTTCTGCTTGGTGTGATACTCTAGCGTGACGATGCGCGCGCGGTTTTCCTGCACCGGGCGGACCAGGGTGCGGTAGGTCCAGGGGATGCCGTAGTAAAGCCCCGCACCGATGAGGGCGCCGATGACCAGAACTGTCAACAGGCGTATTAAAATTCCGAAGAAAGTTCCGATGGCATTCAATACCGGATGTGAAGCAGCTGTTTGATTTTCATATTGGGTCATGATGCAGTCTCCTTTATTCGTTAGGTGTGGGCGTGGGCATCGGTGAAACTTCTTTACTGGGCGCGAAATCCAGTGGATTTTCTGCCGCTTCCGCCTTGCCAAAAATGTCGGTGATTAACTCACGCATGCCGGTAAAGAAAGCGTGGGATTTCTCCACTCCTCTTTCCAGAGCGGTGAGGTTGCCTTCTAACGTCTTGATTTCGTCCGCTAAATTTTTGTCCTCTGCCTGTAAAGCAGCGATCTCCATTGCCAAGTCGTTGGTCTGAGTTTCTAGGGCCTGCACGTTGGTTTCCACCTCTTCCATCCGGGCAGTTAGGCTTTCCAGTGTGTCCAGGCGTTGGCGGAGACCTTTGATATCGCCTTGTAGGGACTCCATCTCGGCGGCGACGTTCTCCATGTCGGCGCGCATGGCGATGAGGGCTTGACTGTGGTCGATGTCCAGCGAGCCGTTGATGCCGGCCAGCACGAGTAACGTGAAGATCAGCCCCAGGAAGCCACCCAAGAGGGCTGTCCAGAACCAGCCGAAGGTGACGCGACGGCGCGGCGGTGCCGGTGCGGGCGGCGGTGGTGGCGGGGGAACTGGCTCCGGTTCCGGGGGGGGAGGCTCCACCTGGGGGTCGGGTTCGACCACCGGCGTTTCTTCGGCCAGGATTATTTCCTCTGCCGGCAATTCATCCTCGATTGGTATTTCTTCCGCTACTGCTACCGGTTGAAGCTCCTCCACAATTTCTGGGAAGTCCGGCTCCGGGAGCTCGGGTGCTTCTTCCAGCTGCGTCTCCTCTCTGCTGGGTGGGAGTTCTGCGGGCAAAGTAGCCTCCAACCGGTCGGCGAAGCGTTGGTAGCTGATTTCCCCGATGCCAGGTACGGCGATGATCTCCTCCGGCAACAGGAATGGCCCGTGCGTCTCACGATACGTGATGATCTGGTTAGCCATCGCCGCGCCGATGCCCGGCAGCGAGGTAAATTCCGGCTCTGTAGCTTGGTTGATGTCCACTCGTGGAATTGCTAAAGGTTCAGCTTGCATAGGTTCCTCTGCAATCGGTGTTGCGTCTTCCATGGTACCCTCCTTGAGATTGGATTTAGGAATTATTGGTATTCTAAAACATCTCTTTATATTATATAGTGAGAGAGAAAAGATTGCAATTTGGGGGCGGTTTTGTTGAGCCGCACCCTTTGGTCGCTAAGCCGCGAGGACGTTAAGAAAGGATGGCTCTTTGGGAATTCGCGGGGTCAAGTTAAAATTAACCACGGATTTCACGGATTAGCACGGAAAAAAGTAAAAAAATCAGTGTAATCCGTGTAATCTGTGGTGAAAAACTTAAGTCGCAGGGCACTTACCCTGCCCAGTTCCAGAGACCCGAAAGGATTTAATGAAAATGAATCTGTGTAATCTGCGTAATCTGTGGGCGGGGTTGCAACCGGAGAGAGGTTTTGACGTATAAAGATGTGGAGGTGGGCAAATGAATAAACAAAATGAACAAGCAGAAGAGTATAAGCGAGTTCCCTGGTTTTTATGGCCTTGCGTGGCCTGCTGGCGGATGCTGGCCTTTATCCTGGAGGCGCTCGGCCGGCTGATGGCGGCAATCCTGGGATTGGTCTTGATGGTCGTGGGAGTGATTCTCACCCTCACCGTGGTGGGCGCGGTTCTGGGCGTACCGCTGATCGTCTTTGGGTTCCTGCTGATCTTGCGCGGGTTTTTCTGAACAACTAGACGCCGCGCTACAAATACCAAGCCGCTGAGGGTTTATTCCCTACGGCGGCCTTTTGTTAGCTATGCTCAATCCCTACCCTCACTGCACAGAGTTGCTTAGCCGCTAAGTAGAGAATTCAATTTTTTTGGGGGGGACTTATTCCCACTCCCCCCTCACTTCTCCCCTTGCTGCTGTTGGATAAAATCCCGCGCCTGGATGAGGTGTTCCGGTGCTTGGAGGTGCGCTACTTCGAGGAGTAGGGGGCCTCGATAGTCGATCTCTTGGAGCGCGTGGAGCGCGGCGACCCAATCTAATGTGCCTTGACCGGGTAGCAGGTGGCGCGCTCCCCCCGGTGCGTAATCGGAGAGGTGGACGGTGGTGAGCCGGTTGCCCATGGCGTGGATCAGCGCCACGGGATCGACGTGACTTTCGGCGGCCTGGAAGATATCGAAGGTGAAACCGAACGGCGATCCGTTGGATAGCAGCTCCTGGACGTGTTCCGGGCGGCGGAGGTAGCACCAGCTGACGTTTTCGATGCAGAGCGTCACCCCGGCTTGCTGAGACTGCTCACTGGCCCACGCCAGGCTCTCCAAGAAGTCGGCCACCAACCGGGGATTCTCCAACCCATAACGCAAGCCGTGCCAGGTGATGGCCTGGGCTTCCACGCGCGCCGCGACCTCCAACGCTCGCAGAAAACGGTCGCGCGTCTCTTGGCGCATCCGGGGATAAGCCGACCAGAGATCAAAGAGCATGGCGGTGATATGGAGCGAGTGGATCTGCACGCCGGTGGCGCGTCGCTGCCGGTCTAATTTGGCGGCAAAAGAGGCGTTATACTCCCTATCCACTTGCAAAAAGGCCTCGGTGACGGAAAAACCCAACTCCGCGATAATGGCGAGGGTCTCCTCGGTTAGCGTATGGGGGAAGAAACAAGCAGTCGAAACGCCGATACGTCTAGGGTGCATGGAACTCTCCTCTGTAATGCCAGGTGTAAGTTACAAATCAAAGGTTGTTTGGCGTCTTAGATTGGGAAATTGTACTAGGTGCATGACAAATGGCAAATGGCATTCCGCGCCACTAGCGTCATTCCAACTCTTCGTCGGCGGGTGCGGTTTTGACCGCGCTTCACGCGGGCATCGCGAAAAGGATTTCGCGGCTACAACTTTCAACCTTTAACCTTTAACTTTATAATGGGGACACTATGATTACTAAACGACAATTAGGTATCTTTGTTCTGGTATTGGGCGGCTTGCTCCTCTGCGCTAGTTTGACGGTGGACTTCGCCGGGGTGGGCGGCTGGGGGGAGCTGGGGCCGCTCCAGCAAATCGGTCTCTGTCTCGGCGCGCTGGCGCTCTTGGTGGGACGGCTCCTGCTGCTCCGGGGAGATCGGCCGGCGTGAACGGGCAGACATGGTTGCGGACGGCGCACAGGTTAGGACGCGCGCTGGCGGTGTTGGTGTTGCTGGTTTACGTGGGCTATTTGATCATCTACCTGCTCTACGCGGGCGCGCTCTTCCGCTGGCCCTTTGATTATGACCAGGGCGAGGGCTTCGAGCTCCATGATGCGCTGCTCTACGCGCACGGTGAGTGGCCCTACCGCGATAACGCTGTCTATCCATTTTACGCCTCAAATTATCCCCCGCTCTTTCACCTGCTCATCGTCCCGCTGTTCGCGCTCTTTGGGCCGCAGTTGGTCGCCGGGCGGGTGCTCTCCTTCGTCGCCACGTTGCTCACCGGCGGCGTGATCTTTGCCGTGCTGCGACGCGAGGTGGGCGGTTGGTGGCTACCGGCGCTCTCCGGGTTGGCTTTTTGGGCCTCGAACTACGTCTACCAGATTGGGCCGCTCTGCCGTCTGCATACCACGATGGTGCTCTTTGAGCTCTTGGCTATCGTCTGCATCGCCAACTTCGAGGAGTCGGAGCATGGCAGACGCAATTTGATTTGGGGGCTGGTCTTCCTGCTCTGCGCGGGGTACACTAAGCAGTTGGCGGTGTTCACGGTGCTGGCCGCGCTCGCCTACATTTTCCTGCGTGATATCAAAAAGGCGTTGCTGGCGGGGACCGCTCTGGCGTTAGCGGCCGGTCTCATCTTCTGGCTGCTGAATACCGCGACGGCAGGGCAATGGTGGGTCAATATCATCCAGGCTAACGTGAATTCCTTTGACTATTTGATGACCATCTCGTTACTCAAACAGTGGTTTCGCCTGCACCCACTCTTGATCCTGCTCGCGTTGGGTTATCTGATCTACGAGCTCTTCTGGTCACGGCTCTCCGCCTACACGCTCTGGTTCTTCTTCTCCCTGGCTACCGGCGCTTTGAGCGGGAAGTGGGGCGCGGGGCCCGGCTATTTCCTCACCTCCATCGCCGCCGCCGCGCTCCTCTCCGGCCTGGCGGTGGGACGTTTGCAGCAGTTGGCCGAACGGCGCGGCGGCTGGACGGCGGCCGGGTTCGCCCTGCTGCTGCCGCTCTGTTACCTGATGCAGAGCGTCCTACTGCTCCATCTGCCGACCTCCGGCCCATTCTGGACGCCGGTGGCTCGCGTCTTGGGCGTGGAGGAGGAAGTGATGGCTGGCCAGTGCGCCGACTTCGCCTATTATGACTCCATCGGCTACACGCAGCTGGGGCATCTGCCCACAGCGGCGGATTATGCGGCGGGGGCGGAGATTATGCGCTACGTGCGCGCGGCGAATGGCCCGGTGCTCAGCGAAGAAGCGATGTTCAGCTTGTTGGCGGATAAAGAGGTCGTGACCAATCCCACGCAACTGCGCAATCTCTACGAGAATGATCTCCTGGACGTGACGTCCCTGGCCGAGCGTATCTACCAGCAAGAATTTGAGCTAATCATTCTGCGGGCGCAATTCTACCCCGATCCGATCTTGGGCGCGATCTGGTTTAGCTACGCGCCCGTGGACGAGATTTGCATGAATGGCTTTCTCTATCGGCTGCTCCAGCCGGCGGATGGCGAATAGCGTGTTTGTAGTGAGGCGCTTTAGCGCCGTGCTGGCGACTAACTAGCCCCCGTCCGCGCGTTTGTAGTAGGCGCTTTAGCGCCGTGTCTTACGGTAACACCCCTGTCATTGCTCGCGGGCGCGCTCTGCGGCGGATCACAATCCGCCAGGCGACGCGCTAGTCCCTAACGCCCGCGATCTGAAACCTACATCTAGCTGGATGTCATCGGATAAACCGTTCCCGAGGAGCGCGAAGCCTACCCGTCGGGGTACGGGAACTCGGAGCATTTTTTAATGTGTTGAGGCCACGCTAACTTTCAACCTGGCAACTTGCAACCTCCAACCTTCAACTTGTAACTTTTAACTTCCCCCGGAACTTTCCCTCCCCCTCTCACGTCTCTATGGTAGCAACACGCTAATTTTCAGTTTCAGAGGAGACGTCCTGTGCTGGCGCACACCATCCCAGCACGAAAACTACTATTTGACTACTGGACTAAAGACTACCCAACTATTTTTAGAGGAGGAACTCATGCAGAAGTCCCGGTTACGTTGGTTTTGGATTGGCGCGTTAATTGTGGTAATTTTGTTGTTGGTGGGGGCGGTAGGCGCGACGGTCTACGCCGCGCGGCTCTCCGAGTACGCACCCGACCAAGAGACGTTGGTTTATGGTCAGACCAAATGGGCGCCCGGCAGTCAGGCCGCGCTCCGGGTGTTGTCCCGTGAGGTGGGGGATGCCAGTCCTATCGCGGACGCGAAGGTGCGCGTTGCGCTCAAGCCGCAGGCCGGCGGACGTGCGGTCACGCTCTTTGAAGGCGTGACTGACGAGACCGGCTCGGCGGAGGTGAACTTCGAGGTGCCGGCTGATGCCGCACCGCAGAGCATCTTGATCGTGGAAACCCGCTCCCCGCAGGGCCGCGACAAGGTGGAGCGCGAGATCACCATTGAGCGCGATTACAAGGTGCTCCTCAGCACCGATAAACCCATCTACCAGCCCGGCCAGCTCATCCATATTCGCGCGCTGGCGTTGGGAGCGTTTGATCTAGTCCCCGCTGCCGAACAGCCATTGGAATTGATCATCACTGATGCCAAAGGCAATAAAGTTTTCCGGCGCACGCTCACCACTTCGGAGTATGGCGTGGCCGCGATGGATTTCCAGCTGGCTAACGAGGTCAACACCGGCAACTACAAGCTCGAGGCGATATTGGGCAACACCACCTCGGAAAAGACTGTGCTGGTCCAACGTTACGTCTTGCCCAAGTTCAAGGTGGATGCGGAGGCCGACCGCTCCTTCTACCTGCCCGGTGAGCACGTCACCGGTGTGGTGAACGTCAATTACTTCTTCGGTAAGCCGGTGGATGAGGGGCGCGTGGTGCTCACCGGTTACACCTTTGATGTGCAGCTCAACGAGATTTTCCGACTGGAGGGTGAAACCGACGCGGACGGTCATTATGATTTTGCCTTTGACTTGCCCGATCACTTGGTGGGAGGCGGGCTGGAAGAGCAGTTGGCGACGTTTATTGTGGAGATCGCCGTCACTGATGGGGCGGAGCAGACGGAGCGCGTGAATTTGCGTCTGCCCGTGGCGCGCCAGCATTTGCTCATCGAAGCGGTGCCGGAGAGCGGCGACCTGGCGCCCGGTGTTGAGAACATCGTCTACCTCGTCACCGCCACGCCCGATGGGCAGCCGGTCCCGGCGGAACTGACCATCCAGACCGAGGGGCAGACCTACATGGTCGAGAGCGGGGAGCAGGGTCTGGCCGAGTGGCGCTTTACGCCGTCCTCTCCGCAGCAGCAAATCCACGTGATGGCCCGTGACGCGCAAGGGCACGAGGCGGCGCGAGATATTCTCTTTGAGGCGCGTGAATTTAGCCCTGTTTTGCTTCGTCCGGCCCAGGCCATCGCGCGCGTGGGCGAGACTCTGCACGTGGATATTTTCAGCCAGGATGGCACTGGCTCGCTCTATCTCGATATTATCCGCGAGGGCCAGACCATCTCCACGCGGGCGTTGGAACCGCAAAATGGTCACGCCCAGGTTGATATCGACTTGACGCCGGAATTTTACGGCACCGTGGAGCTCCACGCTTACACCATCGAGCGGGGCGGCGAGATCCGCCGCGACACGCGCTTAGTCGTCGTGGATGCGCCGCGCGACCTCGCCATTGATATTCAGGCGGATAAAGAAACGTATCCACCCGGCGCGCAGGCGGCGTTAGATTTCAGCATCACCGGCGTGGACGGGGCGGGTGTGCCGGCGGTGGTAGGGTTGTCCGTGGTGGACGAATCCGTCTTCGCGTTGCAAGAGCAAGACCCCGGCTTCCTCAAACTCTACTTCTTGCTGGAGAAGGAGCTGATGCAGCCTAAGTACGACCTCCACGGGTTCTCCTTCCCTGCGCTGCTGCGTACACCCGAATATGAGGAGGGTGAAACGCCGGTGAGCGCGGCCCAAGATGCGGCGGCGCAGGCGAGTTTGGCCGGCACGACGATGGGCGGTGGGCACTCGTTAGCGATCAACACCCGCGAGGAGAAATTACGGGTGCTGCGCGAACGCAAAGAATCGATCTTCCGGGTCGTGGGGCGAACCTTGCTGCCCGCACTGTTACTCTTTCCCGTGGGGATAGCCGCGCTGGTCGTCTTAGCGTTGCGCCGCGAGGAAATTCTGGGGCGGAGTATCTGGTTGGCGTTAGTGGTTTTGACCGGCTTGGTACTATTGGTCTCTATCCTCCCCACGCCAGAATGGGTAGGCGGCGGGCTAGAGCGTTTGGGCTACTGGATAGAACAGCTCAGCTACAGCCCCTTTGTCCCTGGCATGTTGGCGCTGTGGGGCTTGCTTGGCTTTATCGCCTGGATCGCGTTGGGAGTGCGGGCGGTACGCCGGCGCGAAGCAGTCCCTGGCGCGGCATTGCTCTTACTCCTGCTCTACGGTGTGTCACTGGTGCTCCTGGTCTTCCTAGATGAGCCGCCAGAATGGCTGTTGTTGGCGTCCCTCTGGGCCTTCTTGCTGCTGCCGGTGGCCTTCTTGCTCTGGGCGGCGGGCGAGCTCTGGCAGCGACGTTCCGGGGTGGCGTTGGGTGCTTTCGCGTTAGTGGGCTTGACGTTGGCTGCTCCCCTATTGGGGGTCTCTGGCGGCAGACAGGAGTTTGGCGCGTCTGCACCTGTTATGCTGGATGGCGGAATGTGGGATGGTGAGGTGGCGGTGGTTGAGAAACTCGTCGAGGTGGAGTTGTTGGTGGAGGGGGCCGCCCCTCCAATGGAGATGCCCACTCCCGCCGTTA
>JAYELZ010000104.1:0-48885 GCA_034717835.1 Chloroflexota bacterium | reverse complement strand
TGATTGAAGAAGCGCCATTTAATTTTAGGCTACTGCCCCTAAATGGGGACCTTGTGCCGGTGAGGACACCGCACCGTTTGCCAGACTGTCCCTAAGAACATAATAACCGCGAAATATTCGTTGACAAACCTCATTTTTGTGATAGGATGTATCGAATTGATATATGGCTTGAATTCACCACTATGGTCAAAAATACAATGAAACTACGCTATCTGGTTCTGGGGTTGCTAACAGAAAAATCTCTAACCGGCTATGACATCAAAATATTTCTAGAGAGCTTCAGCTGGCTAATCGGTAGCCCTAGCTACGGGAGTCTTTACCCCACACTACATGCGCTACGCCATGCTAATTTGGTGACTCAAGAGGTGGAATCTGCTCGCAAGATCTACAGTATCACTGCCGCTGGCCGGCAGGAGCTCCGGGAATGGACTACACAGCCGCTCACGCCAGAGACCTCACTCAAGACGTTTTTGATGCATCTCATCCTAGCCAGCAATTATTCCCACGAGGCACTAACGAGCCACCTATATCAACGGCAGTCCCAGATTGAAGCACAACTCAACATTCTGCAAGAGATGCTTCAGGCAGACCAAGCAGTAGCGGAAACGCCGCCAGAACCACTGGCGCTTGAGTATGGAGTATTCATGGCCGTCCAAGAGCTCCAGTGGTTAGCAAATGCACTGGCGAAACTCGGATAGCTAGAGCTGCGACGATAGCACCGGGCTTATTTACCAGTACCTAAAGGGGGAGAAATGAACGAACAAAAAACTAAGTTCAAGATTGGTGATGCCGTGGTTCATCCTCTGCGCGGAGCTGGAAGAATTACCGGCTTTACCGAATTAGAGACAGCAGGAACCCTCAGAAAGTATTATAAAATCAGATTATTAAAGCAGACTACTACCAACCTAATGATTCCAGTGGACGAAGTAGACGAGGTTGGCATTCGTGCAGCAGCCTCAACAGAAGAGCTAGACACGGTCTGGGCCATTTTAGCCAGTGAGCCGGAAGAACTGCCCGATAATTATCGCACCCGCCACAAAGTAATGCGTAGTCAAAGCCACACCGGAGATATCCAAGAGATCGCCAAAATAATCCGTGACGCTGGCTGGCGAAAGCAAAGTGAAGATGGGCTGACGCAAAAAGGCAAAGAGCTCTACAAGCAAGGGCTGCGCTTGTTGGCCGCCGAAATAGCAGCAGCTAGAGACATCCCCCTAGCCCAAGCCAAGAAAGAAATTAAAACTCACCTAAAAGAATCTTTTGAGAAAATTAACCAACCAGACCAATTGTCGTCAAGCGACAGGTATAATTAATTAATAGGAGAAAGGAGTCAAAATGGCTAATAGTGAAAAAATTGAAATGTTAGGTACTGTGACCGAGGCCTTAAAGGGGACCAAATTCCGCGTGGAGCTGGATAATGGACACACACTCATCGCCTACCTCAGTGGCAAGATGCGCCGGTATTATATTCGCATTTTGCTGGGAGACAGAGTCAAGGTAGAAATCTCCCCTTACGACTTAGACCGTGGTCGCATTGTGTACCGGTACAAAAAGGGCCAAGCCCCACGTAAATAGACGATGTTATTCAGCCAATCATTCCAAGAAATTCTCCAAAACGCTCTGAATATGTTACCGCACCTTATTGCTGCGGTAGTTACATTTATCATTACCCTCTTCCTGGCCAGCCTAACTGCGCAGTGGGTTAAAAAAGTCTTGAAATCGGGTGAACATGACCCAGAAATCATTGCGCTGCTCGTCCGGTTCGCTCGCTGGGCGGTACTTATCCTGGGTACCATGCTCTCCCTGGAGCAGATCAATTTTGATATTACCAGCTTCCTCGCCAGCTTGGGAATTGCAGGCTTCACTATCGGCTTTGCCTTGCAGGATATCGCACGTAACTTTGTCGCGGGGATCCTCTTATTGTTACGTCAGCCATTTGATATCGGCGACGCAGTGCAAGTAGCCGACTCCTACAGTGGAGAGATCCTTGATATCAATATGCGGGACACAGTTTTGAAAACATGGAGCGGAGAGGCGGTAATTTTGCCCAACATTGATGTTTTCAGTAATCCCATTATAAACTATTCTGATTATCCAGATCGTCGGCGCACCGTAAATATCGGCATCGGATATGGACAAGATATGGAAGCCGCGATGCATATTTTCCGCACCGCCATCCAGAAGACAGATGGCGTCCTGGAGGAGCCGGCTCCCTCCATGCTAGCAGAAGAGCTAGGTTCTTCTGGGATGAACATTGCGGCCCGTTTTTGGGTTAATCAGAAAACTCACGGGCTATTTGATGTGCATTCTAAGGTAGTCTTAGCCATTAACACAGCGGCCGAGGCAAACAATATCGAATTGCCCTATCCCACACAGACCGTGCGCTTAGAAAAATAAGCTGTACGGTGGACAGTCATAATCTCAAGGCACAGGAGAGAGCTTCCTCCTGTGCCTTTTATAAATTAGGCCTCATACTCACCCAAATCGCCTCACTTCCAAATCATGCTACAATAACGTACCACTAGCTAATTCATAGGGGGAGGAAAAATGGCCCAAAAGACGCTACTACTTGTTGAAGATGATGCTGCTACGGCCCGCTTGCTTTCCATCACGCTGGAACGACAAGGATACAAAGTACTCACCGCTAAAAATGGCCTAGTTGGCCTGAAAATTGCACGCGAGGAGCCGTTGAGCTTAATTTTACTTGACCTCATGTTGCCCGGATTAGACGGGTTTGAGGTGCTGAGCCGCTTACAAGAGAAAAAGGAATTAATTAAAATACCAGTTATTATTCTATCTGCCAAGAACCGGCCCAGCGACAAGGAGCGAGCCAAGGAACTGGGGGCCAAAGCCTACCTCACTAAACCCTACCAGATAAATGATCTAATGAAGCTAGTTGAGGCGGCTCTAGTGCCCCTCGCCGGGCAAGCAGAAAAACGTCCGGGGGCTAGCCTCCTCCTGGTGGGACCGCGCGCAGCAGAAGTCGCCTCAGTGGCAGTGCAAGCCGGGCTGGCACTAGTCCAACAAGGAGTGGAGGTCACCGTAGTTGATCTACATCCCTACTCCATTGAACACGCTCTCCAATTGGGGATAGCCCCGACGGCCCAACCATTCCTTCTAGACAACGCGCACCAAGCGGCTAAATTACAGGCGCACACGCTCGCACTTAGCAATGGACTTAGACTACTCAATAATTTGGTGGGGAGTAATGCTGGCGGACAAGTTAGCAAGTCAGATCTGCGAATGCTAACCGCCTCACTCCTGAACAAAGAGCAGCTAGTCTTCTTTGATCTACCCTTCCAGCCACCCACCAGCTTAGCTCAACTAGCACCCACAGCCGCGTTAACCTTAATCGTCACCGAAAATCAACCGGCAACCCTGGCGACAACCCGCACAGCCCTCAATTTATTGGAACAACTTCAAATTCCAGCGGAAAAAATAGCTTTCGTGCTATTTGATAAGGAAAAGGGAGTTTCTCCCCCCACAGAACTATCCGTGGTGACCACCCTCCCTCCACAGTTCAAGGTGACGCACCCGGCGTTACAACAATTAGTTGCGCATATTAGAGATCTCCTAAAAATTGATTAGTAACTCTGCTAAAAAAATTGGCTTTCTACTAAGGTGTCAAGAAAGAAAAATAAGTTTTAGGTTAAGCATATTTAGTAATAGCGGTCAAAAAATTAATTTCTGAAGGCTAAATATTCAGATTTTAGCGTCTCCGCACCTTTGCGGTGAAAATCTTGGTTCTTCCAGAAGACTCAATAATCAGAAGGTGAGCACTATGACATTAGATTACGCCCCTCAATCCCTAACAGATGCAACGCTAGAGGAAATTCTAGTTGATATCGGATTGCTCTCCCCACAAGAGTTGGCCCTAGGACAGCAAAAGACCCCACCTGGCGGTTCATTGCTGGAGACCTTGCGACAGGCCGGGACCCTAACCCACCATGATATCGCCGTCGCCCGCAGCTTACGCCTCAATCTGCCGCTCATTGACTTGAAGCACCACAAAGTCCAACCACAGGCTCTTCAACTGGTACCCGAAGAGATTGCGCGCCGCTACCACGCCATTCCCTTGGATCTGATTGATGGCGAGCTGGTCATGGTGATGGAAAACCCTGCGGATATGCACGCGGTGGAGAACATCGCCATCCGCAGTGGACGGCCTGTACGGCCCATGCTCGGCGTTCACGAAGACATTGAAGAAGCCCTAGCGCTTTATTATCAATCGCAAGCCGAGATTGAACGGCAACTAGGACAAATCTCACCTGCGCCTACTTCCGTAGAAGAATTTCAACAATTAACTGTTGAAGATGTCACCCAAAATCCAGTAGCCCGGGTGGTTTCCCTCTTATTGCAACAAGCCATGCGCGACCGCGCCTCCGACATCCACATCGCGCCGGGCGAGCATAACTTGCGCATTCGCTACCGCATTGATGGCATACTGCACGACGCGCTAGAGGTGCCACTCTCTGTACACAACGCGCTCATCAGCCGCATTAAGGTATTAGCCGAGATGAACATCGCCGAGCGCCGCCGGCCACAGGACGGACAGTTCGCTTTCCACGGCCCGGAAGGGCAACCCGTGGATGTGCGGGTAGCCACCGCCGATACTGCACGCGGCGAGATGGCCGTCCTCCGGCTGTTGGACAAATCCCCCTCGTTGCTGGAGTTGGGCGAGCTGGGGTTCCTCCCTCACACGCTCAGCCGCTACCAGCAAATCTACTCGCGCCCCTTTGGGATGGTGTTAATCTCTGGCCCGACGGGCGCGGGCAAAACTACTACGCTCTACGCGACAATCAACCAGCTCAATCACAGCAGCACCAACATCATCACCATTGAGGATCCTATTGAATACCAATTCGACCGCGTCAACCAGATTCAGGTCAACCGGCAAGCGAACATCACCTTTGCTACTGGATTGCGCGCGATTATGCGCATGGATCCCAACATCATCTTGGTCGGCGAGATTCGCGATCACGAGACAGCGCAGACCGCAGTCCAAGCCGCCCTGACCGGTCACTTGGTGCTCTCCTCCATCCACGCCAATGATGCACTGGGGACGCTCTACCGCTTGATGGATCTAGGGATCGAACCTTACCTCATCGGCTCCGCGCTGGCCGGAGTAGTGGCACAACGGCTCGTCCGCCGCATCTGCTCGCATTGTAGCAGCTCCACCCAACCGCCCCCCCAGGAACAGCTAGCTTATGAGATCGAGATGGGAGAACCACCCGCCGAAATCCGGCAAGGGCGCGGGTGTAATTTCTGTAGCGGAACCGGCTATCGAGGGCGCGCAGGTCTCTTCGAGGTGCTCACTATGACCGAGATGCTCCGGCGGAAGCTGGTCAACGGTGCCTCCGCCGACGAGCTAAAAAAACAAGCTCTTGCTGATGGTCTCACGCCGCTACGCCACGATGGGATGGTCAAAGTCCGAGCCGGGATTACTACCCCGCAAGAAGTCATGCGCACCGTTTACCGAGCCTCGAGCTAATCGTAATCCAATTGCAACCTTCTTTTTATCTCGCTAACCATTCCTTGTGGTATTATAAATAGCCAGAAAGGCTTGCCACGGGGCCGGCGTTATCTGCAAGGATTGTGATCCTGCGAAACGGAACTTGAAGCGAGGCACAGTCTCCCAGTGGCTCACGGCGGATTACAATCCGCCGCGTCAGGCCATCTTTATGTGGAACTACCTTTGTGCGAGGAGAAAGAAGACCATGCGTTATCATTACGTGGCATTTAATAGCCAAGGACAACCAGTTGAAGGTGACGTGGAGGTCACCGATGAGACCGCCGTGGAACGGCTGCTCTGGTCGCAAGGGCTAACCGTCGCGCAGGTATCCACGGCCCACGCCCATCGCAGTCTGGCAGAACTATTCCCGACCTTTTTCGGCATCAAACGCACCGATCTAATCATCTTCTCACGGCAACTGGCAACCATGCTAAGATCGGGCATCTCTATTCTAGCGGCGTTGCAAATGCTAGTGCAACAGGCCACCAAGCCGGCTTTGCGGGAGGTGCTCCAAGATATCATCGCCACCCTCCGCGCGGGGCAACCTTTCTCCTCGGCTCTCGCCAACCATCCGCACGCCTTCCCCGCCATCTACCGGCGTACCATTATGATTGGAGAACATACCGGGAATTTAGACACCATGTTACAGCAACTCGCCACCTACTTCAAAAAAGAGCAATCTCTCATCCGCAAAATTCGCGATGCGATGATTTATCCTATCTTTGTCGTGGTGGTAGCCATCTTCGTCATCATCCTGATGTTCACCATTGCTCTACCGCCGATGATTGATCTCTTTGCCTCGTTTGACGCGGAACTCCCGTGGTCCACCCGCGCACTAATCGCTACCAGTAAATTTGTCACCGCCCACGGCTTCCACCTCTTGATTGGCGGGCTACTACTCTCCGCGCTGCTAGGTTGGTGGGGCACGCAGCCCAGCGGGCGGAAGACGCGCGACCAGCTGTTACTCCGTATCCCCCTGGTAGGCCGTGTAATCCTCTTAGGACAAGTTAGCCAGTTCACCAACACCTCCGCCATGTTGATCCGTGCCGGCATTCCTCTCGTTGAGGCCATTGATCTAAGCCGGAACACCATCACCAACACAGTGCTCGCAGCAGCGCTAGCGCGGGTACGCAACGCGCTGCTCGCCGGGCGGGGACTAGCAGACCCGCTCTCCGAAGAGTCTGTTTTCCCCCCGTTGCTCGCGCAGATGGTGCGGGTAGGGGAGGAGAGCGGCACTCTGGAGGAGAACCTGGAAACGCTGACCGAATTCTACGAAGAAGAGACTGACCACAAAGTACAACAGCTGGTGACAGCCGTGGAGCCTACTTTGACCATCATCACGGCCGTCTTAGTAGGATTTATCGCCATCTCGATGGTCACGCCCATGTACTCCGTGCTCTCGGAGATCAAGTAAAGAAGTCAACCATGAAAGATTTACACTCAGACGTTGGTTGTAGTGCCTGGCTCATCGGCTTCTTGATCGCGTCTTTTGCTGCCGAATGGATATTCTTGCAGCTCTTGTTTGCCACCTTACCACGTGATAAATGGCCGCAGGCAGCCATCGTCATCATAGTCATTATCATCATTGGCAGCTGGGTTGCCGTTTATCAACGCATTCAACGGAGGGGCGGATGAGCAAAAAAGCACGTAATTCCAACCGCCGGGAAGCCGGAGATAGCCTAATCGAGCTGCTAGCGGCTGTAGCAATTATCAGTATCGCGCTCACCACTTTCATCGTCTCCCTCTCCACCGGCGCGATGGGCGTGCGTAACAGCAATCGGCTGACCACGGCGAACAACTTGGCCCTCTCGCAACTGGAAACCGTCAAGGGTGCGGAGTACGATAACACCGGCTCCACCTACGCCACCATCTCCGCGCCGGCCAATTACGGCGTCCTGTTAAGCGCACAAGTCATTTCCCCCGGGCTGCAACAGATCACCGTGACCATCTCCTACGATGCGAGTACTCTAGTCACCCTGAGCGATTACAAGGCAGAGCGATGAAGAACAATAGCACCGGCTTCACCTTAGTGGAGATATTGGTCGTGTTGGGGATTCTAACTCTCATCACGGGGACACTATTGCTCATCCTTAACCAAGTTTTCGATATCCCGCGCTGGGGTAATGCCCAACTCGCCGTCGATAGCGATTTACGCAACGCTGCGCTTTGGCTGGTGCGGGATGCCAACGAGAGCCAGTCCTTCACCGGAACCGCCGGCAGTTGTGTACCCTTCACCTTCACCCACGGCTCTAAGCAGTACGTCTACACGCTCAACGGCGAGACTTTGGAGCGGCAAGCGGGAATAACGACAACCAACAATATCGCGCACCACGTCAGCGGAATCAGTTGTCCTGGCGGCAACATCACCGGCACCGTCGCGTTGACGTTACTCGCCGCCGTCAAAGACGTTTCTGGTCAGACCACTTACACTTTGACCATGCGGCAGTATTAGTCAGTAGACAGTAGACAGTAGACGGTAGACAGTAGACGGTAGACGGGACACAGCACAGGAGAAGAATTATGAGCGCCAAACTATACAATGAACGTGGCACAACTTTGGTCATCGCCTTAGTCATCATGGGCGTGGCAGTATTGCTCATCGGTGCCTTCCTCTACTACGTCAGCACCAGCCAGCGCGTCACCACGGCGGTAAAAGCAGAGCTCACCGACCATTACTCCGCTGATGCGGGCGTGGAGCACGCCCTCTGGCGGCTCACCAACGAGAGTGGCTTCACGCAGACCGTCGCCAGCGGCCCCCAAAGCTACACCCTGGAGATCAACGGAGAATCTGTCGCCATCACTGTCACGCGGGTAACGCCGGCACCATGAGACCAAGGAAAACAAAGATGCTACTCAAATATTCGACATTCTGGAAATGGAGCTGGGTTTTTATTGGAGCCATACTCATTAGCCTTGCCGCGCTGGCCTCCCTCCACCCGGCCCGCCCTCTCCAAGCACAACCTTCCTCACAAGCAGGAAATTGTGAATACGAGATAGCGGCTACCGCCGACAGCGCCGTAACCATGGGAGACATGGCAGGTATTCTCACGTTCGTTATTACAAACACCTCCGGTTCAAATTGCAATGGCCCGATTGATTACATTCAACTGGATTTCGACGCGTCAATATATGAGTTGAGCAATGCCACGAGTGCCCCCGACGGCTGGAGAATTGATGAAATCTGGAATGCAGGTGGCGGACAAGCCTACGTGCTTTACGGAGCCAACTCGACAACAGAAGCCCTTTCACCAGGAGAGAGCCGCAAGTTTTCCGTCAGAGTAAAGGGAACCACGCAGGGTAATAATAATGGTCGCTTTCCCAATGACACAGCTCAAGATGAAGAAGACACCTTAGCAGAGCTTCTCATCCGTTATGAGAACTTCGCACCAAATACAAACGACGAGGAAACATACGCGGGCAATCTCCCTACCTGGCTTCGACATGGTTTGGCAGTCCAGGTGATAGCCAGCCCGCCCTCCGTGGCCGTCGGCGATTCCATCACTGTAACTATGATGGTGGATAACCGCTCTGATACTGCACAAGACGATATCTACCGTACTCTTACGTACACACCAACTGGCCTAGTCACCTTAACCAGCGGCCCAACTCCAATCACTATCGGTCTAACTGCAGCAGGAATAGAGGGAGCTTCTAAACTTGTCACGCATACGTTCGAAGCTCTGGCCGAGGGCGCCGTTCAGTTTTTCGGCAGTGCGACGAATGATGCTGTAAGCTCGCGCTCAGCTGCGTCCAGGCAGGTGCCCATTGGCGATTTTACAGCACAGATGGAAGTTACCCCGGAACAAATCGTCGCCGGCCAGGACGTGACCGTTCGCATGCGCGTCTACAACAACGGTAACAGCTCTCTAGGACCCATTGAAACCTCACCCTTAAACCTGGTAGGTGAAACCACGGCCCTCGCTGCCTCTGATCCAGAACCCAAGAAAGTTGCATCACTGCCGCCCGGCTCCACAACCACATTTGAGTGGACCTACACGCTTACTGGCACCGTGGACAGTACCTACGCCTTCACGGGAACCGCCAGCATCAAAAATGGTCAGAGCACCGACATCGCCAGCTCCAATACCGGACGCCTCACCCAATACTCGGCCTACGTGACGCCGCGCCGCGTTGGAGCCGGCACACCAACATCACCAGACCTACCTCTGGTCTTCAATCTCGCAAACGTAGGTGGGGTAGATTTGAAAAAAATTATCTTCACTCTCCCCGATAATTTCAACGCTAGCGGTGGTATTGGCTCCATTGAGGGCGATCCTTCCTGCACATGGACATACGACACCGGGGAATTCACTGGCTGTACATTGGTGTCTGGCGAGACAGCTGTATTAACACTCACCTTCAGCTCGATCCCTGAGCCAGCGGTAGACAGTAATTACAGTTTCAGTCTCAATCTCTGTTCCGATACGCAGAAATGTCTGAGCGGTGGACAGAACCAGCGCCCGGATGAAAACTGGGAAGCGGCGGTGGACGTACCTTTCACGATTACCCGTTACCGCATCGAAGTCGCCGCCACCCCCCTCACGCTGGCGGCCGATGGTTTCAGCACCTCAGTAATCACGGCAACTGTGTTAGAGGGTGCTATTGATAGTCCGGTACCCAACGCACAAGTCGTTTTCGGTTCTACGGGCACGCAGGGCACGCTCTCGCGCTACGGCGGCACCACCAATGCCAATGGCGTGATCAGTGTAACCTTCACCGCGCCGGTTAGTTTCATAGATTCCCAGGCAACTATTTTGGCCGAGTACCTCACCTCCGAAGGACAAGTCACCCTGAACCTCCTGGGCACCGATGGCCCGAACCCCCTATACGTTGGTGGGACTCTTGATCCCGTGGCGGGACAGCCCGGCAACGATCTGAGCCTCAGCCTCGATACCATCAACCTGGGAAGTAAACCCATCACTCTGACAGCCGGCACTCAAATCAGTTTCACCGACAATTCCGGCCACACTTACAGCGCCGCGCTTTCCAGCGGCACTGATCTCCCCACCAATACAACGCGCTCCCTGACGTTCAACAGCGTCCTGTTGCCTTCGGATTTTACCCCCGGCGCTTACTACCCTACCCTCATCTTTACCGGCTGGATTACCGACCCGACGGTGTTGCACACCTATGAACGCCCGGTCAATGATCCCTTTTCAGTAGGTATCGCCGCGCTGGAGGCGACGCTTGTCGCTGCCCCAGATTATCTTAATATAGGCCAACCAATCACCGTTACAATGATGGTGACCAACACCGGGGTCAACACCGCCAATAACATCAATCCCACTCTACTAACAATAGGTGGCTCTGGTGGCGCGGCCCTGGCCACTGGCCCAACACCAACCTCAGTTACCACGCTGATCTCTGGCACCACAACCGCCTTCACCTGGCACTACACCGCCACCAACGCCGGGCCTGTGACGTGGAATGGAGCAGCTGAAGCTCTTGATAGCACCACCGGCATCAATGTTAGCTCCTCCTCAGCCACATCCAATGAAGTGATTATAACAAAACCCGCCGCTCTAAGTGCCGCGTTCTCAACCCCCACCGCTGTCAACGTGGGACAAACATTCCCCATCACATTGACAGTGATGAATAATGGAGACGCAGCGGCGCAGAATCTTACAGCAGGCACACTTGATATGAGTGAATCAGGAGCCAGCTACAACAGCGGCCCAACTCCCAATGCGGCTCCTTGGTTGAGCGGGGGGAATACGACCATTTTTATCTGGACCTACCACGCAGATAGCACCGGCACGGTTAGCTGGACGGGCACAGTCACGGGCACCGATGTCAATGATAGTCGAATAGTCACCGCGACCGCCACATCCCCTAACATGCTCATCGAGGAACCAGCCGCCTTGCTCTGCACATTAAATGCCGCCCCCGTCTCAGTAGGCACCGGCAGGCTTGTCACTGTAACCATGACCCTGACCAATACCGGAGAGGCGACCGCTCGTGATGCAACCCCTGCCGGGCTAAGTCTGGGCGGTAACGGTACTGCAAACCTGGTAGCCGGACCCACAGGCGCGCCTAGCGCGATCAGCGGCGGAGGTACCACGCAATTCACATGGATTTATCAAGCCTCGGCCGCCGGCACCGTCAACTGGACCGGCGACGCAACTGGAACCGACGGCAACGACGGGACAACGGTCAACGCGCCCAGTTGCACATCCAACAATATCACCGTGACGGACGCCGCTTTCCTTATCTCCTCCATCACCGCCCGCCCTGAAGCCGTGGGACAGAACCACACCGTAACCGTGACTATGCACATCACCAACACCGGCAGCAATCCAGCCACAAGTATAACGCCTTCAGCGCTGGCACTCTCCAACAGTGCCTTGTTCTCACTGGTCAGCGGCCCTGCGCCGGCCTCCACAGATCTCACCGCTGGCGATAACGCCACTTTCACGTGGGTTTATCAATCGGCCAACAACCAAACCGGAACCAACACCTGGACCGGCAACGCAACCGGCTCCGACGCCGGCACCCCCACCAACTCACTCTCCACAACGTCCAATCCAGTAACAGTCTACGAGGTGCTCATAAACAAGAGCCTCCAGGCTCCTTTCTACGCTACAGCCGCGCCCGGAGAATTCGTTACCTACACGATCACGCTTGAGAACACCAGTAGCGGTAATGCCAAGCTCATAACCATCACAGATAGGTTACCCAGCGGTTTTGCCTACGGAGAAAAAATCACGGATAGCTGCCACTTTGACAGCACCCCCACAAGTGGAGAGACCGGTCTGCTGACCTGGACGTATGCGGGAAACAACAACTGTTCGCTGAACAGCGGCGCTACGGCAACGCTCTCCTTCACCGCAACCGTGGCCTCCACACCAAACCGCTATTGTAATACAGCCGGCTATATGCTTAAAAATAAGCCCTTAATTGAGCGTTCTGACCTGGCTTGCGTCACCGTAGCCTGGCCAGAATACGAAATTATCAGCCAGATAGGCTCACTTACAATCATCGCCACCGTGCGTATAATCAATGGTCAACCTACTATTCTATCCTGGGAGATCCAACCGTGAACAAACGTACACTCACCATCATCGCCCTGATAACCGGCATTTTCCTCTTCCTCTTGGCCTACGGGTATCTCTTTCGCCAGATCGCGCTGGAAAAGGAAACCCAACGTGACCTGGAATCTCAATTACTGCCGCTCCAAACTTCTCTGGCGCAGGAAGCGGACGGGTCCCCCCTGTTGGCTACCCGCCAAGCGGAACTCTCCCTCTTGGAGTCGGAGCTGGCAGTTGCCGAACAATCATTGCCCAGCGAAATTGACAGCACTGAAGTGCTCGCCGAGGTCGTGACCACGGCCGCCATCCACCGCGTCAAACTGAGCCAGATCACCGCCCGCGCCCCCGCTACCACCACGTTAGGCGGCCTGGATTACCGCGTCCTCATCTACGATATCACAGCCAAAGGTGAACTACCCGCCGTAGCCTCCTTCTTGGAGGCGTTAGAATCCGGGCCCATCGGCAGCATGACCTTGAACCAGGTATTAATCCGGAGTGAAGCCACGCCCACTCCCGACCCGCACCTCAACGCCACCCCGGTAGCCGCGCCCTACCGCGCCCAACTGAGCCTCAAAATCTACACGCGCATCCTGCCCGCCGGCGTGAATGTGCCGACCGCCACGCCCTTCATCTCCACCGCCGCACGCGCCAGCCAGATCGAAGGGCTGCTAGTTCAAGCTCAACTGGAGAAGGATTGGGAACGCGCCGTCAGCTTGCTCTTAGTCTTGCGCCAGCTGCAACCGGCCAGAACAGAATTGGATTCGCAGCTCGCCGCGGCCTACGTCGGCTCGGGGCAGCAACAGCTCGCCGCGGGACAGTATCCGCAGGCCAGCCAGAACTTCCGCGCCGCGCTCACCCTGATCCCACAAAACATCGCAGCGCAGACCGGATTGGCCCAGCTCGCCATGCTCACCCCCAGTCCCACCACTGCCCCTACGGAAACCCCTGAACCGACCGCTACCGGCACCCCCACCCTCACCCCCACGCCCTCCGCGACGCCTATGCCCTACTTCACTACCAAGATCAAGCGCTCGGTCAACACCCGTTATCCCGATTTAGGCTGCGGCTGGTTCGGGTTCTACGGCAAAATCACCGATAGCAACGGCTATCCCGTTCCCGGCATCAACGTTCATCTCTGGGCAGCCGAGTGGCACGGCGTCACCACCACCAGTTCCCAGAGTGGAGAGTATGAGCTCTACCTAGACGATCATCCCAAAGAAGAAACCTGGTTTGTGCAATTATTCGCCAACGGCGCGCCGGTATCCGGCGGTGTCTCCGTGGATACCCAAGCCGATTGCGGCTCGTCCCAAGTAGAGCTGAATTGGCAGCGAGGTTACTGATGAAAATTCCCTGGTTAGCGCGAGAACAATTAGCCCTACACGTAGAATCTACTGAATTGCGGGGCGTCGTTTTCAAAGGCCGACAGGTCTTACGCTGGAGCACGCAACCTCTCCCCCCACAAGTATTACAACAAAACCTGATTGCCGAACCGCACGCTTTCCACGCAGCCCTCGACCAATTGCTAACCACCTTGAAAATCTCCTCAGCCAAAACCAGGCTCTCCTTGCGTCACGGACGGGCCATCCAGCGCGTCTTGGAATTGCCGCCTGTCCCCGATAAACTGTTGGCGGAAACCGTAGAGCGCCAAGCCCGGCGTGAATTCCCGTTGCCGCTGGAAGAAATCTACTTAACGTGGCAACTCCTCCCCGCACCAGACAACCACCGCAAAATCTTCGCCGTCGGCCTACCCCGGCAGAGCGTGGATTCTTACCTCGCCGCACTCCAACGCACTCAACTTAAAGTTACCTCCTTGGATCTCAATACCCTAGCTCTGGCCCGCGCCGTTAATCATCCCCAAGTCGTCATTGTAGAATTAGAGAGTACCTCCACCCAAATTCTCCTCATTCAGGATTTCATCCCGCAAATCGTCCGCACCATAACTTTACTTGACGCGGCGCAATTTTCCAGCCAGGAACAGGCAGAGCAGTTAATCCGCGAAATCCAACGGATGTTGAACTTCCAACAATCCACCCGCACAGTCGCACAACCTCACTGGATTCCGCAAATCTGCTTGACCGGCACGCTATCCCCAGAAAATGACCTGCTCGCACCGTTGGCAGCTACCTGGAGTTTGGCGAAACCCCAACCGCCCCTCACCCTTCCGCCAGAACTGCCTGTATGGCGCTATCTACCCAACCTCGGATTGATATTAAAGGAAACCTAATTTTATGACCAGCCGTTCAAACCCACCCGACCTAAATCTCTTACCGCAGCAGTACCGTCCCCGCCAGGTGACAGCGCCGCAGGTGTTGGGAATGCTCCTAATCATCGGACTCTGCATCGGATTGATACCGGTCACATTGACTTCTTGGCAATCTCGTCAACGAAGCCAGGAACAACAAGTCGCGCTAGACCAATCGCTGGCGCAACTCCAAGCGCAAGATGGCGCGCCGGACGAGATGCAGGCTCTCAACCAACAGATTGACGACTTACAGACACGCTTGCAGCTCCTCCAAGCGGAGACCGGCTTCGTCCAGGGCTGGCAAACCGCACACGCCCCGGCTATCATCGCCGCCGTGGCGGCTTCTCCCGCCTCGGAAATTATTTTGACCGAGATCAACCAGCAAGAAATGGAGTTGACGTTAACCGGAAAAACCGAGAGTCAGGCGCAGGTGTTAGAATACGCGCGCGCCTTGCAAGTCACCGCTAAATTCACCAACGTACGGATCGAGATGCTAAGCAGCGTCGCGCCGCCCGGCTCGCCCCCGGTAGTGCAGTTTATCATTCAGACCACGGAGTGAGGCGGCCCAGAATAGGACGCAGATTAATGCTGATAAAAACTGATTTTTACGGACTGCTAAGTAGGGTTCAAAAAAAGAGAGCGCGCCGCAAAGACGCTAAGAAAAAAGAAACTTTGGCGAGTATTTTGTCATTCCGAGCGGAGCGTGGCGCAGTCGAGGAATCTCCCAGTTCCGCACCCCCAGCATGGTCAGATACTGGCGGATTGTAATCCGCCCAAAGCACCGGCGCTCCCGCCAGGTCATAATCCGGCGTTCCATCTTTCTCACTCACTTTTCTCATAAGGAGTACAACTTGAACGCTTTCACAACCCTCATAACCATTTACTGGATCCTCGTGGGCGCAGCGGTGGGCAGTTTTCTCAACGCGGCCGCCGACCGGCTCGTGGCGGGCGGCTCGCTAATTCGGCCCCCCTCGCGCTGTCCCGGCTGCGGGAAACGGTTATCGCCACTGGAGATGGTGCCCGTCCTCAGCTATTTGGCCTTGCGCGGACGCTGCTGCACCTGTGGCGCGAAGATCGGGCTGCGGACGTTGCTGGTAGAAACGGGCAGCGCGTTGCTCTTCGGGCTAGCCGCATTATCCGCTAGCGCCGCCGGGCGAATTGCCTGGCTAGAGCTACTCTTCGCCAGCAGCTACCTCGCCGCGCTCTTACTGATCACCATCACGGATATGGAGCATGGCTTGATTTTAGACCGCGTGACCTACCCCGCCCTGATCCTCGCCGCACTGGACGCGCTACGGCGCGGTTGGCCTGCGCTCGGCTGGCAGTTGGGCAGCGCGATCATCGGCGCCGGCCTGATCGCGTTCATCATCTACCTGGTGCCGGAGGGCATGGGTTGGGGCGACGCCAAACTCTGCGCTCTTCTCGGCGGAGTCTTAGGTCTACCAGGACTCTGGTTCGCGCTCTTCATCGGCTTCGTCAGCGGGGGAATTATCGGCGGCGTGCTCTTGGCTACTGGAGGTGCTAAACGCGGCGACAAACTCCCGTTAGGCCCGTTCCTCACGCTAGGCGGCGCGATAACGTTGCTCTACGGGGCGCAACTGCTGACGTGGTTCAACGCACTCTCAGCACTGTTTTAGTGGCAAGGATGGGGAAGCGGGGATAAGTGATTAGGCACTTAACCATCAAATCCTGGCACAAAAAACAAGCATTTTACCACGGAGGACAGCGAGAGCGCAGAGATTTTCTTCCTTGTTTTTCTCGGCGTTCTCAGCGTTCTCTGTGGTGAGTTTCTCTTTTGGTTCTGGCTTGTCCAGGTGAGGGATTAACTGTGAGGTTATCCATGCCCAGATATGCTAGTCCACGTAGGTGGACTTCGCAAAGGTAGCCGCGACTTTAGTCGCCAGGCACTCTGCACTTGCGACTTGCGACTTTAGACTCATTTTCAGAGGAGATAAAATGCAACTCCAACCATTACTCCAAACCATGATCGCTGAACAAGCCTCCGACCTACACCTAAAGCCAGGCCGTCCGCCCATCCTGCGCGTGGACGGGCAGCTAGTGTCACCCGCAGACACGCCACCGCTGATAGCGACAGAGGTGCAATTCCTCTACCGCGAGCTGACCAGTGCTGCCGAGCGCGAGACCTTCAGCCAAAACCACGAGCTGGATTTCGCCTACTCCACCGCGTCTGGAGCGCGGCTGCGCGTTAACGTGGCGCTGCAACGCGGCGCGCTCACGCTCTCCCTCCGCTTGTTGCACGCCACCATCCCCACCCTGACGGAGCTGCACCTCCCCCCAATTTTAGGCCAGTTAGCGCTACTTCCCCAGGGGTTGGTACTGGTCACCGGCCCGACCGGTTCCGGCAAATCGACGACCCTGGCAGCCATGTTAGAAGAGATCAATCGCCACGCAGCGCGTCATATCATCACCGTTGAGGACCCCATCGAATATCTCTTTGAGGGAAAACAGTCGCTCTTCACCCAGCGCGAGGTGGGACGGGATACCCACTCCTTCGCCGCCGCGCTCAAATACGCGCTACGCCAAGACCCCGACGTCATTATGGTCGGCGAGATGCGCGATCTAGAGACCATCGCCGCCGTGCTGACGGCAGCGGAGACCGGACATCTGGTCCTCGCCACCCTGCACACGCCCAGCGCGCCGGAATCCACTGACCGCATAGTCGACGTTTTCCCCGCGCACCAACAAGCTCAAGTACGCGCCCAACTAGCGATGACGTTGGCCGGCGTGGTGGCCCAACGGCTGGTACCGCGCGCCGCAGGCACAGGCCGCCTCGCCGCCTGCGAGATTATGACCGGCACCCCGGCCATCCGCAACCTGATCCGGGAAGGGAAAACACCCCAGATGCGTAATGTTATCCAAGCCGGGAACGAGCAGGGGATGCAGACGCTCACCCAAGCACTCCAGTCGCTCTATCGCGCTCAGCTGATCGCGGCCGCCACCATCACACAATACAATGACCCAACCCGCAATCTAAACCGCACCCCTTCCCCTTACGGGCAATCAAGTTATCAGGGTTAGAATTTAGTTATTTATCATGCGAGAATGTGCATAGTACTCATTTCCTATTGTATTTCCACTCATCTCCAGGTAGGCTATCAATTAGGGGATTGCGCACCAGTTCAGTAAATCCAACTAACCTAATTCCCCTTGTAACTTTACCGTAACAGTGCCGCAACCCACCGTAAACAAAAGTTTGTTATACTAACACCAATATCCAATAACCCCCCAGGAGGGATTTTATGAATAACGAACGTGGTTTTACCCTAATCGAATTATTGGTCGTCATCGCAATTTTAGCCGTACTCTTTGGCCTGACCGCGCTGGCGCTCAACGGCGTAGGTGATAACGCTGCAAGCGCTGCGGCCAAGGGAGAGATGGATGTGGTCCAGACTGCGCTAGATGTCTGTGAAACTACGAGTAGCTGCGTAATCACCAGTAATAGCACGGCAACAACAGTAGGGCCAGCCACTGATGACTTCGGTGTTTACCTGCGCCGCACCTCAAAGTACGAATATACGTGGACAGCTACCGGTCTAGCCACCCAAACCAACAGCCCGTAACAGTAATAGGTTAAATGCACACCCACCAACTCCCCGCTCTAACGAAACGAGCGAGGAGTTGATGGTATCAAATAACAAAGCGTAGTTAGTTCCACCGCCAACTTTTCACCGGAGAAGCATGAGACACTCGCGCACCGCCGAACTAGGTTTCACGCTACTCGAACTATTGATCGTGCTCTCGCTCTTCACCACACTCTTCGGGGCGAGTGCGCTAGCTCTGAACAACGTCGGCGAAAATGCAACGGCTCAGAGCCGCGAGACGGAGCAGGAGCTAGCCCAACGCGCGGTGGCTATCTGCCGCACGCAGCCCGGCTGCACAGAGTCCATCCCCCCGGCAACGGGACAACTGGTCGGCCCGCAGACGCCCGGCTTCGGGGCCTACCTGCGCCGCACCTCCCGCTACGAGTACACCTGGGAGAGCGGCGGCGCCAAGCTCCATTTGGCAGATGCGGAAGCGGCCCCCGCTGCCGCCCTCATCCTCCAATGGAACTGCAACGAGAACGGCGGCAGCACCACTTACGATCTCTCCCATCAGCACGCCGGCACGCTGCACGGCGACACCACCTGGAACAATGGCATTAGCGGCAGCGCGCTCAACTTCGATGGCGCTGGCGATTACGTCCAGGTGCCGCACAGCCCCCAGTTTGATATCACAGGCCAAGAGCTCACCCTCTCCGCGTGGATTAAATGGTATGGCGATCCCGCCGCGGCCGACCACTGGGCCAATATCATCAACCGCAACCGCGATCACGAGTGGGGGTTGCAACACAGCATGAATAATAACCACTTCGAATTCTTCGTGGAGACAGAAAACACCCGGTCTTTCCTCTATAGCACCACCGAGAACCAAACGGGGGAATGGTATTACGTGGTCGGCACTTACGACGGCTCACTGCTCAGAATGTACGTCAACGGACAATTGGAAAGCACTCGCGCGCTCACCGGCGAACTGCTACCCGGCAATTCCTCCGATATCTATCTCGGGACCAACTCCGGGCAATACCGCGATTTCAACGGGCTGGTGGATACCATCACCATCCGCGACGACGTGCTGACCGCCTCAGAAATAGCCGCCCAGTACCACGCGCAGAAACCCAGCGGCAGCACCCCCATCTCCTACTGGCCTTTGGATGAAAATAGCGGCGTTCTGGCCCACGATAACGTCGACGGCAACGACGCCGCCATCCATAACGCGAGCTGGATCACCGGCGCGCTGGGCAGCGCGCTTCATTTTAATGGTGTGGATGAATACGCAGAAGCCCCCGACGCCAGCAACTTGGACATCACCGACGAGTTGACGCTCATGGCCTGGGTCTCCACGGAGGACTTCAAGACAGCCAAGATCCTCCAAAAAGGCGATTGGGACGGCTACGGCCTCGGCCTGGATATCTGGCGCGGCTGGAAAGTCCACGTCACCACCGCGGATGGAGAGAAACATTCTTTGCGCTGGCAGCAGGATAATCGACCGCAGCGAAACACATGGTACCATCTAGCGCTGACCTACGACGGCAACCAGCTCAAACTCTACATCAACGGCGCGTTGAACAATAGCGCCGCTGTCACCGGAATGCTCAAAACAACCGGGCGCACCGCTTCTCTCGGCTCTGATGCGGGCGCGCAGAAATTCTTCCACGGCATTATTGACGAAGCCTACCTCTACGACCAAGCCCTGACAACCACCGAAATCCGGGATTACTATCAAGCTACGCGCCCGGTTAGCGCTCCGGCGACAGGCACCGGCGCGCTAATTTCAGAGTGGCATTTGGATGAGAACGCCGGGACTACCTTCTACGATGCGCAGGGCATCAACAACGGCGCGCCGCACGGCAGCGCCATCACCTGGACGACCGGTATCAGCGGCAGCGCGCTCGCACTGGGCGGCGCGGATTATGCTAGCATCAGTAACAGCGACTCCCTCAACCTCGCTGGCGAGCAACTTACCGTAGAGGCGTGGGTCAAATGGAGCGTGCCGCCCAGTGCAGGCGGAGGTTGGGCCAACATCCTCTACAAAAATCAAACCCTCAGTTGGGGCCCACATTACCAACTACAACACAACTCAGATAATTCCCATTTCGAGTTCGCCATCTCTACCGCAAACCAGAATAACGCCTATCTCTGGTCAACCACCACTATCACCCAGGGGCAATGGTATCATGTCGTCGGCACTTACGATGGAACGTACTCCAAAATCTACGTCAATGGCGTCTTGGAGAACACCAAAAGCGTCAGCGGCAACCTGCTGAGCTCCCCCGCCTCGGTCTATTTTGGGGCCAAAGATGGCAGCTCGCGCTACTTCACTGGCGCGCTGGATGAGGTGGCGATCTACGACCAAGCGTTAACCGCCGTAGAGGTCGCGGCCCGGTACGCCGCCCAGCAGCCGTAAAGAGTTAAATTTGGCACTCTGCACTCCAACTAAATCCAACCCCACAACCAGCCCGCCGCGCGTCACCCCAGAAGCTTGGCTCTCTGCACTGCCCCCCGCCCTATTGCTCAGCGCTCTCATCCTCTTGGCCTACTACTACTGGTTCTCTTTGGCGGACCGGCACCTCATCTTTCTCTACTACCACGATATGGGGCCGCGCGTGCCCAGCACCGCCCCCTTCAGCCCGGTGACCAGTAGCCGCTATTGGATGACAGGTCTGGTAACGGGCGGCATAGTGCTCAGCTGCGACACTACCCTTAACTGGCTGTTGGGCCGCCTCCGACCACAATACCAGCCACCACCCTGGCTCCCGCTCTGGATCTGCAGCGCCGCGCCACTCCTCATAGGTCTACCCTGGGTCACTATGACGGTTAACTCACCCACCCTGCCTGCCTTAAATGCGGCTCAGGTTACGTTGGCTGCCCTGGCTGGAGTAGGATTGGCGCTCCTGCCGGGCAAATTAGCCGCCAGAGAGCCCCGTAAACTCATTCTGCTCGCCGTGGATGGTTGGGCAGTAGCCGGCATAATCTTGGGGCTTACTTATTTGGATCGAGTGGGCCAGCTACAGGAACGTGGCCTCACGTGGCCCTGGCTCTTAGTTGGCGGAGGAGTAGGAGGAGCAATCATCCTATTACTGAAGATGCCGCATTTATACCGCTGGCTAGGAGTCACCCTACCGGAGAGCAAAACCCTCTTCGCCGCCGGGTTAAGCGCCGCCTACCTACTGCTACCGACGCTGCATCACTTCGTCTTCACCGATGGTTACTATTATTTCAGTGGACGCGCTAATTTCTTCTCGCAAAGTTGGCCGGCGCAGATAGCAGCCTGGCTAATTGCGGTCGGCATCACAGTGAGGCTTACACGGCTGCGCAGAACTTAACGAAATTCCAATGCAGCCAACAGCACAACCGCTGGAATAGCAGGCAGATAAAAGCGGTCATAGGCAATAGGGCCGGGCAACACGATAAAGTAAGCTATCGTCCCCAGCAACAAGAGCGCCGCTGCTGGCCACGCACACCAGAGCCGCAGCGCACCGCGCACACAGAGCATCCAAAGCACAACTCGCCCCATCAACAAACCCCACCAGAGCACGCCGGCTAGCGGAGGGATGCACACCACCCGCTCCAACCAGAGAGCGTGGAAAGCGTCACCCACCGCCCCTATACGAAGCGATTCCCTCATACGTGACCAGATGTCACTGAGCACACCGGTACTCTCCCATTCGCGGCCGGTGAGCACTGGATACCACTTACGATGCCCAATATCCAGAAGAGAGCGTCCCACACCCCGCACATGAGCCGCTAAAGCCGCGCGGGGATACTCAAAGACGATCTCCCGCGCTACAATACCCATCTCGTGGTGACGCAAACGGGAGACATGGCACACATCTCCGCTCTCGGCGCGCGCGCCCCGCTCAAAGCGCACCATTGCCGCGTCCACAATCGCACTCAGATAGTAATGTTCCCACGTTGGCGTCCACGGCGCCACGCAGACCCCCTCCACCTCCGCCAGCGTGGCAATGGCGCTGACCCGCGCCAGGTTCTCCTCAAAAGCGGTAGAGAGGAGCCAGCGGTCAAGAAGACGCTGGTTACGGAGTAACCAGGGGGCCAGCACCGCCAAGAGGGTGATAAAATAGAGGCCGGCGCGTGAGGCGTAAAACGTAAAACGCGCCGGCCGCGGAACGAAGAGAGGGTATAGCGCCCCCAGCAACCCCACGGCCAGCGCCAGGAACTGCACATTGGGCTTAGTAAGCACCGCCAGCCCCCAACAAAATGCCGCCAGTATCACTCGCCCCGGCGTAGCTCGCTTGAACGCTAGCAGCGAGACCCACAACGCCACGGCGACCACCGGTAACAACAACGTCTCGGCATAGAGCGAGCCAGTATATCGCTGCGTGCTCCCATTGAGAGCATAGCAGAGCGCGGCCACCCACCCCACCCGCGCACCGCCCAACTCGCGCCCCAGGCGGAATGCCAGCGCAGTGGTCAACGTCTCCAGCAGAAGTTGGACTAACACCGCGCAAACCGGCTCAAAACCCAAGAGACGGTAAGTCGCCGCCAGAAAGAGCGGATAAAGCGGCGTGCGGATCGTATCAGGGCAAAATGGAGCACTCCATTTCAATGAAAACCCCTGCCCAGCCAGCAGATTGCGCGCCAGCAAGTGATACCCTTTGGCATCTACCGGTTCCAACGGATCGGCAGGGAAAAGCACCAACCAACCCGCCCGCACCAACAGTGAGAGCAGCAGCAATCCCACGCCCCACCATAGCACTCCGCGTTTCATCGTTCCCCTCGCTTTAGCGTGGGCGGGAAAACATCCTAAATTTTTCCCCAGGCACATTTGCATTTTCCGGGCTTACCCAGGCTCGACTGAGTCCTATGGCTACCTAGACTCCACCTTACCTCCAATACTGCGGCTCGCGACGGATGAACTCGCCACTGCCGGAAGTGCCGACGAACTCACTATCCCGCACCACAACCTCGCCTCGGCGGATGGTGGAGACGACGTGGCCTTTGACCGCCAAACCTTCGTAGGGAGAGTAACCTGCGCTACTGTGGAGCGCGGCGGCGGTGAGAGTGGTGGTACCCTGTGGATCGTAGAGCACCAGATCGGCGTCGGAGCCGGGGAGCAGCGCGCCTTTGCGCGGCCAGAGGTTGTAGATCTGGGCGGGATTGACGGCGAGCAACCGCACCAGGTCGTTCCAGGTGATGCGCCCGGCGTCCACGCCGTAGGTGGCCGCCAGCGGCAGCAGCGTCTCCATGCCAGGCAGCCCGCCGGGCGTCTGGGTAAAATCGTCTTGAGCCAGTTTCTGCTCGCGTTGGTAGGCGCAATGGTCGGTGATCAACATGTCAATCTCTCCCGCGTTTACCAGTTCCCAGAGGGCCTCTTTCTCGGCGGGAGCACGCAGCGGCGGTTGGAGAATGTAACGCCACGGCTCGTCGCCCGCGTAACGTTCATTATCCAGGAGGAGATATTGCGGTGCCGTCTCGCAGAAAACGGGCTGACCTCTCCGGCGCGCTGCCGAGACGAGCCGGGAAGTCACCGCACTGGAGTTATGGGCAATGACGACGGGCGCGCCGGCGGCTTGCGCCAGGAAGAGCACACGGCCGGCGGCTTCCTGCTCCGCCAACGCGGGGCGACTCTCGCCGTGATAGCGCCAGCCAGTCCGCCCGGCAGCGATGAGTGCCTCGGTCTGCGCCGTGACCAGCGCGTCGTTCTCACAATGGATTAGCGTCATCAACCCGTAGCGGCTCGCGGCTTTCAGCAACCGAAGGATGGTCGCGTCGTCGGCGTAGTAATTGGGGCGGTAGGTGGTGTAGAGCTTGAGGCTGGTGGTTCCCAGCTCGGGCAGGAGCTCCAATTTATCCTCCTGACCGGGCGGCAGATCGGTGACCATCACATGGTAGGCGTAGTCAATGACGGAGGGCGCGCTCTCACGCAACCGTGCCGCCACCGCGTCACGCAGCGTCTGGCCGGGGAATTGGGTAGCGAAGTCGATCACCGTCGTCACGCCGCCGTAAGCGGCAGCGCGGCTCTCCACGAACCAATCATCGGGCGTCTTGAAGATGCCAGTATCCAATTGGATGTGAGCGTGCGCATCAATGACGCCGGGCAACACCAACAACCCCTCGGCAGCGATAACCTCCGTTCCCTCTGGCGCGGATAAATTCCGGCCAATGGCACGAACCGTCTCGCCCTCGGTTAAAACATCGGCCTTGAAAGTGTCTTCGGAGGTGACTACGATCCCTCCTTGAATAAGTAATGCGTGTGAGGTTTGCATTTGGTACCTCCATTTGCTAGTGGGTAGTTTCGGCTGTCATTATAGGCCAAATTCACGGAGTTAGTAGCTGCGCCAAGTAAGAGATAAGTCAGAAGCCGTTTTGAGTATGGCGATCGCGGTATATAATAATGAAGAATGAACAAGTTGTTCAAAAGTACCAGATAGCAGACCGGGAGGATATGACATGCTAGATGAACAGGCTACATATAACATCACTATCACTGGGGATGGCAATATCATTGGAGATCAAAATTCGTCTCGCGTGCAGAAAGACTCGGTGGATGAACGAGCAGCCGGCGGACGGGCGTTACGCATGGCCCGGCGCTCGCTGGATATTTTGGAGGAGCAGGCCGCCGGCTACACCACCTTGACCATCCCCGTGCATCTGAAGATCGAGTTGGAAGAGAAACGCCACGAGGTGGCAAAGTTAGAGCAAGGCCAATAGCACATGTGTAACTGTGGATGTCTTGTCATTCCGAGCTGGCGTGCTCCGCGCCTAGCGGCGGCCACTACTTAGAATGACAACTCACGATGTAACTTCAAGCACCAGGCTAAAAACTACCGGCTAACCGCCAATCGCTATATAAGGAGAAGTCTTGATGACTGAACAAAACCCTGCTCTGAGGAGAGCCAGGCACGCGCTGGGAATCTTGGAGGGACAAGCCGCCGGCTATACGGCGTTGACTATCCCCGCCAATGTAGTAATTGAAATTGAAGAGAAGCGTAAGGAGATCGCACGGCTGGAAGGGATAGCCGAGGAAGGCCAGGAGGCTTTCTCGACCAACAATCTCCCTCGCCGTAGGCCTTTCTTTGGGCGTGAAAAGGAGATTGCGCGTGCGCTGGCAGCTTTGGATCCGGATGATCGCGGTTGGGGTGTGATGATCGACGGGATTGGGGGCATCGGCAAGACCGCCCTGGCGGTTGAAGTGGCCTATCTGGCCTACGAACGCGCTAAATTTGATGTGGTGCTTTTCACTACAGCCAAGAAGGTACGGCTCACAGCAACCGATGAACAGCCGGTTGTGGGAACCGCGAGGGCTTTAGAGGCAATGTTGGGCGGATTGGCCCGCGATCTAGGTCAACCTAACGTGGCACAGCGCACTGGCGCGGAACAGCGGCGCGCTTTCCTCGCTTTTCTCCGCCGGTACAGCAGCCGCGAGCAGCGCATCCTCCTGATCTTCGATAACTTGGAGACGTTACCCCGCGATGACCTGTCGCCGCTCTTCGATCTGTTGCGGCACTTGCCCCAACCTTGCAAAGCCATCGTGACCAGCCGCCGCCGCGCGGGAGCGGGGGGCGTCTGGCTCCGGTTGGCGAAATTGAGTTGGCCGGCGGCCAGAGAGCTGATTGCTGACCGGGTGGAACGCTCATTACGCCTGCAGCGGACATTGGCGTGGGCTGGTAAAAATCGCTGGAAAGAGCTCTACACCGCGACGGGTGGCTCCCCATTAGCATTGCACTGGACGCTAGGCTTGATGCAGCAGCGCAATCTCTCGGTGAATCGGGCGTTAGCTCTGCTGCAGGAAGGCACCGCGGCCGATTTCCTCTTGGAATTTATCTACCGTGAGGCGCGGCAAGATATGAGTGACGATGATTGGCGCGTCTTGGGTGCGCTCGCGCTCTTTGCCGCTCCAGCGACCTTCGAGGCGCTCGGCGCCGTGACCGGGTTGCTCCGCTTGGCGTTGGAATCCGCCCTGGAGCGATTGGATGCCTACGCGCTGGTGGACGTGGAGGGAGTTGATGGCCCCTATACCTTGCACCCGCTGACCCGTCGCCTGGCCGCCGACGAGTTGGCAACTCGCACGGAGATTATCGCGCCGTTGCGGGATGGTTTTACGCGCTACTGGGTGGATTACGCGCAACACTACGGCGGCTGGGAGAAGAACGCTTACCGCACCCATGATCGCTTGGAGGCCGAGTGGCCTAACTTGGAGGCTGCGGCGGTGTTATTGTATGAGCAGTTGGCAGAAAGTGAGGCAGCTGTCCGCTCGCTCAATCGGCTCTCGGATGCGCTCTATTCCTTCCTCTGGTTCCGAGGTTATTGGGAGGAGGTTGTGCGCCTCAATCGTTCCACCCACGGTGCCATGAGCGAGTTTGAAGAGTGGCGGGATGCGGGGGTAGCGGCTTATCGTATCGCCTGGATCCACTACAACCGCGCCGAGACCGAAGCGGCGGCGCGCTGGGCCGAGCAGATGACCGAGGATATGGCGCGGGGGGGAAATCGCCGCGATCAAGCGGAGGCCACTCGTCTGTGTGGTCTAGTCGCCCGGCAGCGCGGCGATTTTGAGGCTGCCAAGCGGCTCTACACCGAGGCGCTGGATACTTTCTCCGCTTTGGGAGAGAAGGCGAGCCAAACTATCGTGCTCAAAGATTTGGGGGAAGTGGCGCTCAAGCAGGAGGAGTACGCGCGGGCGGAAGAGTGCTACCTCAAGGTGTTGGCGGTTGACGAGCAGCAAGGCGATAAAGAGGGACAGGCGATTGATTTTGGCAACTTGGGCGTGTTGGCCTTAGACCAAGGTCGAGTGGCCGAGGCCCGCGAATGGTTTGAACGCGCGCTGCCGCTGGCTAACCAGGTTGGCCGGCAGGATTTGATCGCGCAAGCCAAATGGCGCTTGGCCCGCGTCTGGGAGGAGGAGGGGCGCGTGGAAGAAGCCCTCCCCCTGGCCCGTGAAGCCCTCAAAATCCACGAGCGACTGGGACATCGCAACGTGAGATCCGCGTGGGAGCTGGTGGCGCGCTTGGAACAAGGGCGCGAGCAAGCGAATGGCGAATGTGCGGATGGCGAATAGCGAATGCTCTTTTGTCATTCCGAGCGAGTTAGCCCTGCGCCAACCCCAGATACATTTGCACCTCGGTGATAGCCTGTTGATTGTTCTGGTAATGCACGGCGCGCATTCCTAGCTGCTGCGCCGCCGTCACATTTTCCATACGGTCATCCAGGAAAACAACCTCTGGCGGGCGGAGTCCCAGTCGCTGGAGGGCAATTTGGTAGATGCGCAGGTCGGGTTTTGCCAATCCTTCCTCGGCAGAGATGATGAACACCTCAAATATCTCTCCCAGCCCTAGCCCCTCCGTGAAATCCACCCGCGCATTGTCCCAGGCATTGCTCAGAATGCCCAGCCGGTAATGAGGTTGCATTTGGCGCGCGAAGGTCAGCAATTCCTCGTTCAGGCGCCCGCCCTGGAAGAATTCCTCGCCCAGTTGTTGGCTCTGTGCCGTGTCTAAGCCTAATGCCGCGCCAATTGCATGCCACATCTCCGTTGAAGAAAGCTCTCCCAACATGGCGCGGGATAAGGCTGGCGACTCAAAGACATGTTCCTCAAGCGCCACGCAATTTATCCCTAACTGGCGCGCCCAGCGCGCGCGAGCCAGCCGGTCCACGTCACGCCAGAGAACGCTCCCGAAATCAAACAAAATAGCTCTAGTCAACATTTTTTTCTCCTTCGAAAATATGCCTAAAGTCGCAAGTCAAAAATATGCGGTAGTGTAGAATCCCATTTGAGGACTCTTTTGGAAATAGCAAATGGCAAATTGGCGAAATCAACTCTTTGAGCGGCATTGCTAACTAACTTTAATCTAAAACTAATTTTTTTAGGTCTCTGGGATTTGACGTGGTAAGTGTCACGCGACGTAAATTTTTCACCACAGATTACACGGATTACATGGAATCAAATTTATTCTTCCCCCGGCATCAACCAGAGCGCAGCCTGCTGCAAGGGCAAACTATCAGGGGTGATGAAACTTACCGTTGCAGGAAGCAGCCCCGGACGTGCAAGTGTCATACTAACCGGCACGCTGACCAGAATGGTTCGCGCGGGGGGCGCGTTGACGTGCTGGCGACCAACTACCTCGCCTGCCACCGAAACTTCAAAAGACCCTTGCACTGGCTCATAGAAGGGATTTTGGACCTCCAGCATGACATCCCCCTCCCCCGCAGCGGAGATGAGGTTGATGGAATCGACCGGCCGCCAGAGTGCCAGCCGAGTCAGCAATTCCGACTGGCACCAGAGCACGTAACCGGGCGCGGAGGCGAGCGAAATATCCAAGCCACCATTGGTCGCCGTGAGGGGCTGCGTCGCGCCCAGCAGATTGACGCTCTCTACCACCTCACAGAACGCGGGCAAGGTGACGCTGTGCGGTTCGCCGGTCGTCCAGGCCGCCAGCGCCACCCGCTCGTGATTGCGAAAGAGGAGCAGGTAATCGGCGGGGTTCGCCAGCGGGATGCGCCGCTGAAACTGGTAGCCGGAGAGCGTAGCCACCAGAGTCTGCGCGGCCCGGTAGGAGATCTTGGGAGCCAGTTCCGCCGTCACCAGACCGAAGTTATGCTCTGGATCGTGCGGATTGAGGCCATCGTTGCGCCAATCGTACCAGATGCTCAGTTCCACGTCGGCGGTGAGGTGCGAGAGGTATTGGCGCGTGAGATAGGCGGCCTGTTGCCGCTCGGTGATCCCGCCCTCCACGGTGGCGTAACCCCACTCCCCGGCAATGATGGGGATTTTGCGGTCAGGGCTGGCGCGATCCAGGATGGTGCGCAATTGCGCGTAATCCGCCCACGCACTCTCCGGCGCATCAAAGCGGTAGGGATGGACAGTCACGGCATCCAGTTTGGTGTAGAGTCCGGCTGCCGCCAGCGTTTGGAGGTATTCCCAGGGAAAACCGGAGGTGGCCGGCCCCACAATCAGCGCCGTGGGATCGACGCTGCGGATAGCGGTGATAGTGGCAGTCGCCAGCCGCGCATAAGAGAGCGGATCTGGCGACCCGTGCCAGAATTTGTCCAGGTTCGGCTCGTTCCAGATTTCCCAGATGATGCCCCGGCCGCGATAACGGCGCGCGGCGGTCGCGGAGAAGCGCGCAAAGGCGGCCCGGCCTTCATCATAATGATGCGCATCCCCACCGCCGTAGAGCAAGTTCCCGTAATCTAAAATCAAAATCAGGCGGATACCTCGCTCGCTCAGTTGCGCTACCAGCTGATCGTAGGCCGCAAAATCATAGCAGCCCTGACACTCGTGTTCTATTTGATGCCAGAAGAGGTCCATGCGCACAAAATCAACCCCCATCGCATCCAAGAGCTCTAACTCCCCAGGCGCAGGTTGAGTGAAATGGATATTCACGCCAAACGGTTCCGGAATCACGCGACCAGGGAGTGTCCAAAGTTCGGGAGTGGGCGTGAGGAGGGGCAACGGTGCGGTCAAGGTGGCCGTAGGAGTAATCTCCGGCGCGGTGAGGAATCCCAACGAGATGGTCGGTGCAGGAGTGGGTGTGGCAGTGGGTGTAGCGGTCAAAGTAGCGGTGGGGAGCGGCTGAGTGCTAGTCGGCAATACAAGCGTCGGCGTAGGGGATGGCGAGGTCGCCGCTAAGCTGTCGGCGCAACCAGTCAACAGTAATCCCGCCGCCGCGATGATGGTGAACCAGCGATAGTTTGAAGATAACATGTCGCCATTATACCTGAGAGAAAACGATAAAGCGAAGGAGAGAAATGATATCACGAAGAACACAAGCATACTACGTCCTGGGCATTGACGGGGGCGGTACCAAGACCCTCTGTCTCCTCGCCGATAGCGCGGGAAAGGTGGTCGGACGCGGAGTTGGCGGCCCTTCCAATCTGCACCAAGTAAGCGCGGCGGAGTTACGAGCTGCCTTGAGTACCTCCATACGGGGCGCGCTCAATGCGGTTGATTTCTCACCAGGCAATCTTGCGGCGGTACACGTCGCTCTGGCTGGAGCGGCAGCTGCCGGAGGAGAAAAGCGACGCCAAGTCCGGGGAATTATCCAAGAAGTATTGGCCACCTCCCTGGGGCTATCGGGGAACTCTCAATTTGCTATTCCAGTAGCGCTGACGAGCGACATGGTGATTGTCCTCGTGGCAGGGAGCCACGCGCGATACGGCCTGGTGGTCATCTCCGGCACGGGAGCGGTAATCTATGGCGAGGGATTGGGCAGCCAACGGGTCAAAGTCGGGGGCTGGGGCAAATTCATTGATAGTGACGGGAGTGGTTATGGGATTGGCAAAGCTGCCCTAAAAGCTACTTTTAGAGCTTACGATGGCCGGGGACCACAAACGCTGCTCGAAGAATTTATTATTGAAGAGTGGCGGCTCAACTCCATGCGCGGGTTGCTACAACACATCCTGCAAAAAGAGCCGTCCGTGGAGGAAATAGCCAGTCTCGCCAAAGTGGTCAGCCGGGCAGCCGAGGCAGGAGATCAAATCTCCGTGGATATTCTGGCGGCTACGAGCCAGCAGCTACTGGAGGGCGTGCTGACGGCGGCCCGCAAACTAGGTTTACTGGCTCAACCGTTCCCGCTAGTGTTGAGCGGCGGCATCTTGAGCAAGATTGATTTGGTCACCGAGCAGTTAATCGGTGGCGTGCGAGAGCAACTGCCCTTAGCAAAACCGCTCAGATTGCAGGCTGAACCGGCTACGGGGGCCATCACGTTAGCGTTGGAAATGACAGAGTGATTATAAAGAACGATGAATTAACGCGCATAACTCACGTGGCTAAATTGGAAGACGGCAAGCGACGAGTCAGAATAGCTCCTCCCGCAGTGAAGAAAGAGGCCACAAGAAAGACCAGCTGGTAAGAGTAGGATTGTAAGAGGATGCCAGCTATCAATGAGAGAAAGGCCACGGGCAAGAGCAACACTCGGTTAAGAGCCGCATAAGTGGAGCGCTCAGCAGCTGGGGCCAATTCCAATAACGCGCTGGAGAAACCGACGGAGCGGCCGTTGAAGGTGGCCCCCGCTAAAAATATCACCGGCAAAAGACCCCGCCACCCCCAGCCACTCCACCAGATAGCTGTCAGCGGAGTTAATGAGGAGAGCACCGCGCAGACCATCAACATACGCCGACTACCATAACTATCTACCAACCGCGCCCAGAGGAGATTGGACACCATGCCGCCCAACACTTGAGCGAGCGTAAACCAACCCACTGCTCCCGCCGGCGCTCCCAGCTCTTCACGTGCGTAGACCACATAGAAGGGCAACACCATCAAACTGAAACCAGTAAGTAATTGCACCCCCACCAGATTGCGAAGCCGTTGAGCAACCAAGCCTAATTGCCCTCTGTACTCCCGCCAGGGAAGCACCACCGCCCCGCCAGCGAGCGGTGGCTCGCGAATGATCCAAAAGCCGATGGAGGCGATAAACAACGAGACGGCGGCCAGTCCAAAGAGTAAGGCGTAATTCTGCGGATAGGCAACTGCGGCCAGAATATAACGAGCTAAGAGCGCCGCCCCGATGGCTAGCGGGCCAGCCAGTACGCCCTTGCCACCGAAGAATTTCCCTCGCTGCTGCGCCGGGATAACTTTACCGATAATCGCCGTATAAGGGACACCGCCCAGACCTCCCCCCACATAGAAGACGGCTAAGAGGCCAATCAACACCCAAGCTAATATCTCCGGTTGTTCTGCGCCGATGGTGAGTATCAGAAAAGCCAACAAGCCCCAGCTAACCACGCGTAGATAAATCGCTAACATCAGATAGGGCATCTTGCGAGGACGCGGCTCGATCAACCGCGCGATAAATAATTGAGGGAGCGTGCTGGCTACGATTAGCAACGTTGAGAATCCACCCACCCAAACAGTAGAACCGGTTAATTCCACCACAAAGGCCGCGACAACCGTGGTGGAATTGGTCAAGGAAACCCCCAATGTCAAAAAAACCGTATGCCACCAACCGCCAAGAAAATTACGCCGCAGATCATACGAGTCGTCCATCTTAGCACTCATTAGCTCGCTCCGCTTTTTTAGTTGTAACATAAGCCTGTAACGCAGCCTCCGCGTCCTCACTATTGGTAAATATCAACTCCAGGTTCCGTGCTCGCAGGCGAGGGATACCGCGTGGGCCAATACGCCAGCTGATGAGAACTTGACAATCTTTCAACAGGTCTGCCACATCCAAAGTTTTATCGTGCTGTAAAGTATGCTGATAAATGTTAGTCCGCCACTCACGACCAACTATGCACCACGCCATATCTAAATCAAAGATCAAAAAGGCCACGGCACGCCCTAACATCCCCTGGTAAACTTTAGCGCCATTTTCAGTAACTGCAATCGCCACCCGTACCAATGGGAGACCCTACCCTAGCGCAACAGCCACAAACTGAAAGACATCACGGCCATACCGGTCACAATACCGAGAATGCTGAGGTGTTCTTCTCCGTAAGCCCTGGCAACCGGCAAGAGCTCGTCTAGGGAGATGAAAACCATGATGCCCGCCACAGCAGCTAACAGAATGCCCAATACCGCTTCATTCAAAAATGGTAAGAGAAAGAGTGCGGCCATTGCTGCCCCAACAGGTTCGGCTACCCCAGAGAGGAAAGACCACCAGAAGGCCTTCCGCCGACTGCCGGTCGCAGCGTAGATGGGTGCCGATACAGCCAATCCTTCCGGGATATTGTGGACGGCTATCGCAATCGCGATCGCGATACCGACGTTAGGATCACTCAACGCGGTGGCAAAGGTAGCCATTCCCTCTGGAAAGTTATGAATGCCCAAACCCAACGCCACGAATAACCCCGTCTTGAGCAACTGCGTCTCTAATCCTACCATTTCATCCCGCCTATCGATTTCTGGAGCATGCTTTTCCGCCAGAAAGTCATGTGGGATAAGAACATCCAGGAGGAACATCGCGAGCATACCCCCAAAGAAAGCCAGATTAGCGGCGGCAAAACCGATCGCATCAATTCCACTCGCTAAGAGTTCCACGAAGGAGACCAATAACATCACCCCGCCGGAAAAACCTAGCGTAAAACTCATCACGCGCGGGCCAGGCTCGCGGATAATGAATGCCATAAAACTACCCACTGTGGTGGCTAGGCCAGCCAGAGCAGAGAGCAAGAGCGCAAATCCCATTGCAGATAACATCACATTACCTCCTATGCCTCAGATTTCTACGCCCAGGAACGTGCGCACTAAGAACCCCACCAAGAAGCTCAGTCCGGCAACTCCCAAGCTCAAACCGCTCATCTCGAAGAAATGCTGTCTAAATGAGACCTCCTGAGCGACAGAGATGTAATAGTTAAACACCGCGATAATCACGAGTGCCGCCAGCAGAGTGAATCCCAGACAGACAAAATAGTTATCCAAGAGTAGATAGGGCAAGATCAGCAAGAGCACCGTCACGATATACGCGCTACCGGTGTAAAGCGCGGCTTTTAGCGGAGTTTTAACGCCCTCTTCCGCTTTAGTGGATAGGTATTCTGAGGCGCCCATCGAGAAGGCCGCCGCAATCCCAGTAATGGAGCCAGTTAAAGCGATGAGTTGCGTGTTCTGCAAAGCCAGCGTGAAACCGGCCAAAGCACCAGTCAGCTCTACCAGCGCATCGCTCAATCCCAGCACGATGGAACTCACGTAGTGCAAGAGCTCCTCATTCAACAGGGCCAAGAGCGCTTGCTCATGTTCGTGCTCCTCGCGCATAATATCTTCCGCCACCGGCACGATTCGAGAAAGTTCCGCGTAATTTTCCTGGGCGCCTTCCTCCCCCCGCTCCATCAATTTAAGTCCAAACGTAAGCCCTAAAAAACGGCTGATAAGATAATATTTCCAGAGCAGCCAACGTCGCGGAGGCGCCTCCTGCCCGGTATATTGCTGCCAGATCCGCGCATGGCGTAATTCGTCAGCCGCAATCCGCTGGAGCACTGCCCGGTTGGCGGGCGATTTCTCAATGGCAGCCAACCGTTGGTAGATTTGATATTCTGTAATTTCATTCTGCTGATAGGTCAAGAGTTGCGCTTTTATTTGTTTGCCGATTTTGCTTTCTCCATTCATAATTCCCCCTACAAAGCAAAAGGACAACACGCCGATCACGAAGAGCGTGTTGCCCTTGAACGTTGCTAGTTCAATGCTACTCTATGCCAATCTCTTGACTGCTCTCCCAAAGACCGTGGAGGTTGCAGAGCGCGAGCGCGTGGATAGTGCCCGGTTTGTCAATTTTCAATGAGACGGCCACCGCATAATGCGTAACCGCCGGGCCTTCGCCGTGTGCGTTGAACTCGAAGCGGCCTAAGTCATAGGTGAATTTCTCGCCTTCCGGGTGGAAGTAGAGCTCGATCCAGCGAATGTGATGCGCCACCGTATTAGGATGAGCAATTTCCTTGCCCAAGCCCACCTTGACCTCGAAGAGCTCTCCCGCCGGCGCCACGGCCGGACATTCGATCACCGGGGCATGTTTTTCCTTCTTCCAATCAGCGGTTTGAATCCTAGCTCCTAATTGCATTTTTTACCTCCTCTCCTTCATCAATTGGATATCTTCGATCAGCGCCTGCAGATCTTCCTCGTGCATGATCTCATCCCGCATAATTTGCAGGGACAGCTCATAAGTAACGAGATCAGCATCCTTAGTGAACTGCACTAAATCCTGATAGGTGTCGATGGCGCACTGCTCACCTTTGACGTTCTGCTCCAAGAGGACTTCCACGTAAAAATCTGCCGGGGCATCGTAACCGCAGTTCGTCTCTTCATACCAGCTCTCCGGACTGAGCAACGGTGTGCCTCCGAGCTGCATAATGCGCTCCACGAGCAACAGGGCATGTCCCAATTCCTCAAGAGCGTGCTCTTCGAGCTCTGCGGCGACCGCACCGCGCATCGGGCCGGCGGCTACTTTCGCACCGATCCAATACTGATAATACGCTAACCATTCATCAGCCAACGCCTTGTTCAATTTAACAAGCAGCTCCTCAACGTCCAAACCCACTATCATTGACCTACCACGGGTTCCCATATCGCCTAACCTCCTTAGCTAAATAAATATCAGGGAGTGAAGAGGTTTGCCCCTCCTCACTCCCCTAACGCGCAACTTACTACGCTACCTTTTTATGACAGAGCCACCAATCCAAACACCCCTCCTGTCCCTTACGCGCCGCAGCAGTTTCCATATCGGCGGCCGGGGGGACGATCACGTCGTCGCCAAATAACTCGTTCTCCGGCCAGTTAGCCGGGATGGCAACTTTATACTCATCCGCGACCTGTAACCCTTTGAGCATCCGCAAAAATTCATCCATGTTGCGGCCTAACTCGGAAGGATAATAGAGAATCGCCCGAATAGTGGACTGAGGATCCACAAAGAAAACGGCGCGGACAGTATGCGTGCCGCTGCCAGGATGTATCAACCCCAGCGTCTCCGCCACCGCGCCGGTATCGGCGATGATCGGAAACTCAATCTTCGCCGAGAGATTTTCCTCGATCCACTCCGCCCATTTGATATGGGAGAAGACTTGATCCACACTCAACCCAATCAGTTCCGCTCCCAGCTCCTTAAACTTAGCGTAGCGCTGCTGGAAAGCGTAAAACTCCGTCGTGCAAACGGGCGTGAAATCCGCCGGATGACTGAAGAGAATGAACCATTGGCCATCGAACTTCTCCGGGAGATTCAGCATCCCGTGAGTAGTTTGCACTTGCATCTCAGGAAACTTATCACCAATCAAAGGCATACCAGACATAACTTACCTCCTAATTTAACCACTAATTAAAATTCAATATACTTATCGTGAGGCGCGCCACAGATCGGACATTTGTCCGGGGCCTCACCAGTAACCGTGTGACCACAGACGGGGCAGACGTAAACCGAGTCTGATTCGATATCATTACCGGCTTTCACGCTCTCTCCGGCTTCGACGTACATCTGCTCGTGGATCTTCTCTGCCTCTAAAGCAAAGTGGATACTACGTACTGCCCCCTTTTCTCCCTGCAGTTTAGCGACGGCATCAAAGGCCGGATACATCTCCGTATTTTCGTAGTGCTCCCCGCCCAGAGCCTCTGCCAGGTTGGATGCGGTATCGCCAATCCCTCCTAACACGCGCAGGTGGTTGGTGGCGTGAACTCGCTCGGCATAAGCTATCGCCCGAAAGAGACGTCCCACCCCGGGATACCCCTCTCGCTGCGCCTGGTCCGCAAAAGCAACGTACTTCATGTGTGCCTGGCTCTCACCGGCAAATGCCGTTTTCAAATTAGCTTCCGTCATTTTACGCATAATTTTTAGCTCCTTATAGCTTAAGTTGATAAGGTTTCTAAGTATCATCTCAATATTTCGGGGCAGTTTTCACCACAGAGCCACATAGGGCGGATTGGCAATCCGCCCTACCCCCGACGTTTATTTTTGAAGCAGATACGTTTCTAACTCGAAATTTTGGGCCTGCAACTGCTCTTTATACGCCGTCAAGTCGCGCCCGGAAGCAATCAACCGCTTCAGCACGCGCTCCCCACTGGTATCTCCCAGCAGGATGGCCCCGACCAGTTTGCCATCGCGTAACGCGAGCCGTCGATAAATGCCGGCCTCCACATCTGAATGGCGGATCAACTCCAACTCTGGGCCACCGGCCAGCGCCTCTCCCAGACAGGTCAACTCAACGTCCACGATTTTCAGCGAGGTGGCCACGGTCGTCCCGGAGTAAGTCGCGCTGCCGGCCGCTACCATGTTCTGCGCTGCAATTTGTGCTTGCTCCAGCGCCGCCGGGATGATTCCGTAGACAGCCGAGTTAAACTCGGCTACGTCACCGGCCGCGTAGATGTCGGGAGCGCTGGTGCGCAGCTCGGCATTGACCACCACCCCACGATTGACCTCCAAGCCGGCCTGACGAGCCAGCTCCACCCGCGAGCGGATGCCGGTCGAGAGCAACACCAGCTCGCCGGCCAACTCCCGCCCATCCTGCAGACGCACTCCCGCCGCCCGCTCGTCACCCCAGATAGCCTCGGTAACGACACCGGTCAAAATCCGCAACCCCAACGCCTCCAGCCGCGCCTGCAACACCCGGCCACCCTCCGGATCCAATTGGCGGGGCATCAGGTGGGGGGCAAACTCCAGTACCGTGACTTCCAAACCTCTGGCCAGCAGCGCGCGCGCCGTTTCCAGGCCCAACAGGCCGCCACCGATAACCAGCACGGAGGAGACGTGGCGCGCGTATTCTCTGATAGCCACGGCATCGGCCAGCGAACGGAGGACCAAGACGCCGCCCTTATCCACGCCCGCAAACGGCGGGACAAAAGCACGCCCTCCGGTAGCCAACAACAAGCGATCATACGTTAACTCGGCCCCATCAGCCAATTTGATCTGATGGGCCGCGGGCAAAATCTCGCTGACCTTGCTCCCCGTCTGCACCTGGACACCGCGTTGAGCGTACCACTCCAGAGAGCGGAAGTAGAGTGCTTCAGGAGCCAATTCCTCAGAGAGCAATTCCCACAACCGGGGACGCTGGTAATAGGGATATGGCTCCGCACCCACCACCACCACTTCCGCCCCCGGCGCGGACTTGGCGATACTCCGCGCGGCGGTGATGCCGGCGATACCGTTCCCCACAATTAGATAACTATCCATAAACAAGTACCTCCTACGCCAGCAACGCCGCGTGTTTCTCCGCGATGGCGTCCGCCAGCTGCTCTAAAGCCGCGAAGTCCCCAGCCTGCGGAGCACCACGCACGATCACCGGCTCCAACAGTTCCACCTTCAGATTAGGCAACATGGCTGTGAGTTTCTTAACCATCTGCCCACCCCAACCATAAGAGCCAATCACGGTGGCGAACTTGGCTTTAGGGCGCAAGGCATTCGCCAGATAGGTCGCCGAGGCCACGGTCGGGTGCGGGCCGGTCAAGACGGTAGGCGAGCCGATAACAATCGTCGCCGCATCCACCAGCGAGATCGCTAGTTCCCCGATATCGGTGCCAACTAGATTGAAGAGCTTCACCGTTACGCCCCGGTTGACCAAAGCATCCACCAGATGTTCCACCATCTTGCGCGTGCTGCCGTGCATGGAGATGTAGGGCAAGACGACAATATTCTGGGGTGTGTCAGCTACCCAGCTCTGATACGCCTCCAAGATAAATTCCGGTCGGTCATAGAGCACACCATGGCTGGGCGCGATGAGGTTGATTTCGTATTTTGACAAGCGCTGCAAGTGCTTTTTGATCAACCGCCGGAACGGCATCATAATCTCAGCATAGTAACGCTTGGCAGCCTCATAAACCAGCGCCTCATCGTGCGCATAGAGCTCGGTGGTAGCCAGATGGGAGCCTAAGAAGTCACAGGAGAAAAGTATTTTATCCTCGCGCAGATAGGTCAACATGGTTTCCGGCCAATGCACCCACGGGGCGTGGATAAATTCCAGGGTTCTGTCGCCCAAGGAGAGCGTCTCCCCATCTGCCACCGCGCGCAGTCGCTCCGCCGGCACTAACCCCATCTCGAGCAACATCTTCGCCCCTTTGGGAGTGGTGAGCACCTTGACCTCGGGGTACCGGGCCAGCACCTGCGGCAGCGAACCGGAATGATCCTGCTCGGCGTGATTAGCAATCACGTAATCCAGATGCTCTAGGCCTAATTTATCCAGATGTCCCATTAAAACGGCGGACATCTCTGGCTCAACGGTATCAATGAGCGCCGTCCGCTCACTGCCCTGCACCAAATAAGCATTGTAGCTAGTCCCGTCAGGGAGCGGGATGAGATCGTCAAACAGACGACGATCCCAGTCCACTACCCCTGTCCAGTAAACACCTGCGGCTATTTTTCTAGGGGATAACATAGCTAACTTCTCTATTCTACTAGCTCAAACATACTCTTATCTACACCACACTCTGGGCAGACCCAATCCTCGGGGATGTCCTCAAATGCCGTGCCGGGAGCAATGCCCCCATCAGGATCGCCCACCGCCGGATCGTACACATAACCACAAACCACACATTCCCACTTAGTCATTGCACTTCCTCCTTAAATTAACCATGAACCTACTAAAAACAAAATTTACACCTCGAAGAACATCGAGATCTGAAACTAAACCTTTAGTTTTTTCCCTCAGTGGCCTCTATGGTGAAATACCCTTTTCAACAGAGTCATGCTGCACTCCTCTGTTGACAGCGAGGACAAATTCCAAAAAAATCCGTGTTACATCTGATAATACGATAACCTGTTTTCTGGGACACCTCCTGTTCAATGCTGGTAAACCATTCCCTTCCCAAAACTTCAACATCCTCAACAGCGCCACACTCAATACAGATCAAATGCGGATGCGGTATGGGGTTGCAGCCATCATAGCGCGCGCCAAAGACTCTCGGATTAACTTCAAGAATCTCGCCGTGCTCTTTGAGCAAGTTGACCAGTCGATAGACGGTAGCGAGACTAAGCTGCGGATAATCCACTTTCACGCGCTCATGGAGTTCCTCCACACTGGGATGACTCATGTTACCGATTAGCGCGTGAAGTATAGCCATCCGCTGTAGAGTTAAGCGGTAGCCCTCTGCCCGCAGCTCGGTGCTTATTCTTGATATTCGCCCTGACGCCGTCTCTCTCTTCATCGGGTCACGCTATAAGGCTTATCAATAATCATTACTGATAAAATTATAGCATAAACATAAGCAGTTGTCAAGGGTTTTCCGGTGGAAATTCACCCTCAAGAAGAAATCGTCTAAACATCCCTTGCCACTTGACGCATCTGGCTCGCATAGTAGAATAGCGTTAAGTGTCTGGTACGAGAAACCTCGCTGCTTGCGCAGACGGGGTTATTTTTATGTCAATTAAAAAGCAACCAAGGAAGTTATATGAGTAAGCAAGCAGCACCGCTAAGTAAAGTACGCATTATTGGAATTTTCGCCCACGTGGATGCTGGCAAAACCACCACCTCTGAGGCGATCCTCTATTATTCTGGGCGCATTCATCGGGCCGGCAACATCGACGATGGAGATACACAATTAGATTGGATGCAGCAAGAACGTGAGCGCGGGATCACCATCATGTCAGCCGCTACCGCGTGCCATTGGAATGGCCATCGCATCAACCTTATTGATACCCCCGGTCACATTGACTTCACCGCCGAGGTCGTGCGCTCCATCCGCGTGATTGATGGCGCGGTGATGATTCTCTGCGGTGTCGGCGGCGTCGAGCCGCAGACGGAAGCCGTCTGGAATCACGCCAACCGCGAAAACCTGCCCCGACTCATCTTCATCAACAAATTGGATCGCCTGGGCGCAGATTTCCAGCGGGTATTGGTTGAGGTCCGCGAACGACTCACCAACACCGCCATTCCCATTACGCTTCCTATCGGCAAAGAGGATAAATATCGCGGCCTCATCAATCTGCTGACCGAGGAAACGTTAGTCTGGCCGACCGGCGAGGATGAACCGGAAATTGTCCCGCTCCCCGCAGAGCTGGCAGCCCAAGTAGCGGAAGCGCGCGAGGTACTTATCGACGCTATCTGCGAGACCAACGACGAGCTGCTGATACAACGGTTAGAGGGCGAAGAACCCTCGGTGGCGCAATTAAAAGCCGCGCTGCGGGCAGCCACCATCAAAAAACAGTTGACCCCGGTGCTCTGTGGCGCTTCACGCGAACATATCGGCGTGCAGCCCTTGTTAGATGCCATCGTAGATTACTTGCCCGCGCCAGTGGACAAGGATCCGATACAAGGTCGCGTGCCCGGCGAGGGGGAAAAAACCACTGAGCGGTCCGATAACCCCGCGGCTCCTTTCTGTGCTTCCGCGTTCAAGATCGTCACCGATCCTCACGTAGGGCATTTGACCTGGGTACGAGTCTTCTCCGGGCAGCTGCACGTAGGAGAATACGTCTACAATCCCCGCACGGAAGTAGAAGAGCGCGTCGGACGCATCTACCGTATGCACGCCAACCGCCGCGAACAAGTGGATTCAATGTCCGCCAGTGACGTCGTAGCGCTGGTGGGCATGAAGTCCGCCATCACGGGTGACACACTCTGCGATCCCGCCCACCCCATCATCTTAGAAACCTTCGATTTCCCTGATCCGGTGATTGCCGTGGCGCTCTCGCCCTCCACGGTCAAGGAGCGCGAAAAACTGCACCGCGCCGTAAAACGCCTCTGTGACGAAGACCCTACCCTCATCCAGCGGGTTGATTCCGAGACCGGCGAGTTGACGTTATCTGGCATGGGCGAGCTCCATTTGGAAATCACCGTAGAGCGTCTGCAAACCGAGTTCGGCTTGACGCCCCAGGTCAGCCCACCGCAAGTCTCTTATCGGGAGACGGTGCGCCGTCCCGCCGAGGTGGAATTAATTTACAGGAAGCAAAGTGGTGGTCACGGGCATTACGCCAAAGTCAAATTGAGCATTGAGCCATTAGGCGTGGGCGAAGAGGGCGTGCTCTTTGAGGATAAATCACCGCCCGCCAGCTTGCCCCGCGACTTCGTGCGCCCCATCGAAATGGGAGCACGGCAGGCCCTGGAGAAGGGCATCATCGCCGGGTACACCCTCACCGACGTCAAAATTACCTTGCTAGATGGCGACTATCACGAAGTCGACTCCGCCGCGATGGATTTTGAGATTGCCGGCAGCATCGCCGTCCGCAAAGCTGTCCACCAGGCTGCGCCCTCCCTGTTGGAGCCGGTTATGCACCTGGATATCAACCTGCCCTCGAAGTACATGGGCACCGTCGTGGCCGATCTCGGCCGTCGCCGGGGAGTAATGAACGATATGCGGATGCGCAACAACTACCGCAACATTGATGGCGAAGTACCCCTCTCCGAGGCGCGCGGTTATGCCACCGATTTACGCAGCATGACGAAGGGACGAGGCACCTTCACGCTAGAATTCAACCGCTACGACCTGGTACCGCGCGAAACCGTGCTGGAGATCATCAAAGAGAGGCGCGCCGCCGGGAAAATCCCCGCACGCTAGAGCGAGTAGGCGAAGAAGCTAAAAGGCGAGTGCGCGAGAAAGCGAATAGCAAATGGCCACCTAGTCCACATAGGTGGCCTTCGCAAAGGTAGCCGCGACTTTAGTCGCCAGGCTGCCAATCTATCGACTACAATGTTTTTTCATAGACCCGGTACGTCCGGTAAACCTCACCGCCCACGTTTTCCGCCGTCTGGCGCATGGGAGTATTGGTCTCCAACACCCAAGAGATCTCCGATTGTGTATAGCCCCGGCGTATGCTGGCCAACAACGAGGTTAAGAAGAGCACCGCGTCCACTCCCCGCCCTCGATACCGCGCCTTGACGCCGCCCACCGCGCCACGAATGCCGGCAATGGAGTGTCGCACCTTCCACCAATAAAGCAGCTTGAGCATAGTCCACCACTCTGGCACACCCGGACGCGGATAAGCGCGCAATAGCGGCTGGTTCAAATCCGGGAACGGAAGCATAAAGGCAATAGGTTCGCCATCTTTCTCGGCAATGAAGATTGTTTCAGGATCAAGTATTTGCTTCAATTCTTCGGCCAGATGGTCCATCTCCGCATTGGTAAAGGGCACAAAACCCCAGTTCTGCGACCAGGCGGCATTATAGACTTCCTTGATGAGCTTGGCCTCCTCGTCAAAGTTCCGCATGTCAATGGGGCGCACATTGATATTGTAACGCTGCTTAACCCGCTCCGCCACGCGCAATAATTTGGCATTGAGGCCGGTGCCATCTGCCTGATATTTTGTCAAATCTACAATATAAGCCAAGAGATCCATCGCTTTACCGTAGCCGGCTCCTTCAATAAAATTGACGTAATAACGCGGATTGTAAGTCATCATAATTACCGGCGGGCCATTCCAGCCCTCCACCAATAAACCGCATTCCTCATTGGTGGATAAATTCATCGGACCACGAATCGCCGTCATCCCCTCCGCGCGGACAAATTCCTCAGCTCTCTCCAAGAGCTTAACCGCAGCCTCCTGATCATCCAGCACCTCAAAAAGGCCAAAGAAACCTATCTGCTCGCTCCAATGTTCATTGTGCCCATAATTGACGAAAGCCGCAATCCGTCCCACCACCTCTCCTTCACGGCGCGCTAAGAAATAACGTATCGTGGCGTGCTCGTGGAAAGGATGCGTAGTGAGCAACTCCTCCTGCGCAGAGAGCAAAGGCGGCACCCAGTAAGGGTCATCCGCATAAACCTTCCAAGCAAAATTAATAAATTCATGCCGTTCGACCGATGTCTCCACCGGTGCAATGCTTAATTCCCCAGCCATAAATCCTCCTAACTTAAAATAATAATCTCCCCTGATTATAGCCGCGTCAACGGCAAGAGCAAAGAGAAAGCGAGAGAGCGAGAAGGCGAGGGAGCAAGTGTTAGTTCACGCAGGTGGACTTCGCCATCGTAGCCGCGACTTCAGTCGCCAGGCGCGCTTTGTCATTCCAAGCCAGCGCCGCGCCCGCGAGGAATCTACTACTTCTGCCCTTAGCCCTCGCAGAGATGCTAAGGATTCCTTGACCACATAGCGCTCCACAAAACGGGCGCTACTCCGCTCAGAATGACAAGGGCGGGCAAAGAAAAAAGGCCTCCCCGCCGCCACTGGCGACCAGAAGGCCCAACTACTTGACTAACGACTACCCGACTAACCTAGATTCGGAAACGCATTCATTCCGGCGAAGACGCCACTCTCGCCCAACTCTTCTTCAATGCGAAGGAGCTGGTTGTATTTAGCTACGCGGTCAATGCGGCAAGGCGCGCCAGTCTTGATCTGCCCGGTGTTGAGCGCGACAGCCAAGTCGGCAATTGTCGCATCATCGGTCTCACCGGAGCGATGGGAAACCACCGCGGTCCAGTTGTACTTCTGCGCCATCCGCACAGCGGCGATGGTCTCGGTCAATGAACCAATTTGGTTAAGTTTGATCAGGACAGAGTTGGCGGAATGATTTTCAATGCCCTTCTTGATGCGCAAGGTATTGGTCACCAGCAGGTCATCACCCATCACCTGAATTTGATTGCCCAAACGCTCGGTCATCAGCTTGAACCCGTCCCAATCATCCTCATCCAAACCGTCTTCAATGCTGATGATGGGATACTTAGCAACCCAAGCGGCATAGAATTCAACCATCTCTTCACTGGTGAGCACGCGGCCTTCCTTAGCCAGATGATATTTGCCGTCATGATAGATTTCAGCCGCAGCAGGATCCATGGCAATGAAGATATCCTTGCCGGGCTCGTAACCGGCCTTCTGGATCGCCTCTAAAATTACCTCAATCGCTTCCTCATTGGTCTTGAGGCTGGGGGCAAAACCGCCCTCGTCGCCCACGCCCACGCTACAACCGCGCCCCTGGAGCACGCCCTTGAGCGCGTGATAGGTCTCCGCGCCCCAGCGCAACGCCTCAGCGAAGGAGGGTGCGCCGACCGGCATCACCATGAATTCCTGCAGATCCGGGCCATCCACCGCGTGCTTACCACCGTTGAGGATATTCATCATTGGCACGGGGAGCGTGTGCGCGTAAACGCCGCCGATGTAACGATAAAGCGGGAGAGTAAGATACTCAGCTGCCGCTTTCGCCACTCCCAGCGAGACGCCCAAGATCGCGTTGGCACCCAAGTTAGCTTTATTCGGCGTGCCATCCATCTCGATCATCAATTCATCAATGCCCTTCTGATCAATTGCATCATAGCCAATGATTTCTGGAGCAATTTTACTGTTGATATTCTCCACCGCGTTGAGCACACCCTTGCCCCGATAGCGCGAGGCATCGCCATCGCGCATTTCCAGCGCCTCGTGTACGCCGGTAGAAGCGCCAGAAGGCACTGCCGCACGGCCAAACGTGCCATCCATCAAAACCACATCCACCTCTACGGTGGGGTTACCGCGTGAATCCAAAATCTCACGAGCATGTATTGCTTCAATAATCGACATAATTAAAACCTCCCTAAGAACTAAGTGTTATCCAATCACCCAGCTATAATACACCAAAGCGGCTAAGTTGCCAATAGGACACGTCCACAGAACCTATCTGTGGTCAATCTTTGACCGCGCTACCGACTGGAAAATTTCACAACTTGAAGCATAATATAGCCAACCCAGCCCTAGCCGTTACTGAGGAACATTATGACCAGAAAAACTTTCGATCAAGAGTTACAAACACTAAACTAATCTCCCCGGAGGGAACCGATGCTATTTGTGGATAATGCCAACCAGACTGATTCCCGACTCAATTTAGCCCTGGAGGAACATCTAGTCAAAAATCTAGCTATTAATGAGGAACTGTTACTCTTCTACATCAATGCCCCCTCCATCATCATCGGGCGCAATCAGAACACTTTGGAGGAAATCAATACGGCCTACGTCAAAGAACACGACGTGCAGGTAGTCCGGCGGCTCTCCGGTGGCGGTGCCGTCTACCATGACCTGGGGAACCTCAACTTCAGCTTTATCACCCCGTACCGTCCCGGACAGCCCCAAGATTTCAAGCATTTCACCCAACCGGTGATCCGCGTCCTACACGCTCTCGGCGTAGAGGCGGAGTTGAGCGGGCGTAACGATATCCTCGTTGATGGGCGCAAGATCTCCGGCAATGCACAATATCGCACGGCCCGGCGAATGTTCAGCCACGGCACGCTCCTCTTTGATACCCAGCTAGCTGGTGTGGTCGCCGCGCTCAATGTGAGCCAGAGCAAAATTACCTCCAAAGGTCTAAAATCAGTGCGCAACCGCGTAGCGAACATCAGCGAATTCCTGGCGGAACCGCTGACTACTCGCGAGTTCCGCGCGCGTTTATTGCAAGGTATCTTCAACCACGCCACCGAGATTCCCACTTATGAGCTCACCGAAGCCGATTGGGACGAGATTCACCGCATCAAAGCGGAGCGCTACGACTGTTGGGAATGGAACTATGGCCGCTCGCCGGAATTCAACGTCCAGCATAGCCACCGCTTCCCCGCCGGCGAAGTGGATGTGCGGCTCAACATCCACCAGGGCGAGATCCAGAGCGCCAAGATTTACGGGGATTTTCTAGGGGATGGCGAAATCAACGACCTCGAGCAATGCTTAATCGGCACGCGCTATGACCGCGCGCCACTGGCCGCCGCGCTCGCCGCATTAGAGGTCAGCACCTATTTCGGCGGCGTCACGCGCGAGGAATTCCTAGACCTGATTTACTGATTCACATATTCAAAACGGTACCTTTTTCAAAAAGCCGGGGCAATGTAACCGTCCCGGAATATCGAGATGACATTCAAAGCGTTCCCCAAGTGTCCACATAGGAGAAAATGATGACTCTGAAAGACCACGAGTTAGAAGAGCTACTGTTAGATCTCGAATCAGATCGCGTTGAGCGCAAATCTTCTGCCTCAAAATCAACTCTTAGCCGGGTTCGAGAAGCGATCTGCGCTTTCGCCAATGACTTACCCAATCACCAGAAACCAGGCGTAGTTTTTGTTGGAGCACATGATGATGGAAGTTGTGCCCATCTGCCGATCACTGATGATCTATTGCTGCGTTTGGCAGATATGCGGTCCGATGGTAACACATTGCCCTTCCCTACTATGACGGTGCAAAAACGGGCATTGGCAGGCTGCGAATTGGTCGTGGTCATTGTGGCGCCTGCCTATGCGCCGCCTGTTCGCTATAAAGGCAGAGTCTGGGTCCGCGTGGGGCCGCGTCGTGCAATTGCTACGGCCGAGGAAGAGCGCCGGCTTAGCGAAAAACGACGCGCCAGCGATTTGCCCTTCGATTTGAGACCGGTGCGTGCGGCAACCGTGGAGGATCTGGATCACGATTTGTTTGAGCAGCTATATTTGCCCTCGGCGTTGGCTCCGGAAATCATTGAGCAAAACCAACGTTCTTTGGAAGCACAACTGGCATCTTTGCGATTTACAACGCTGGGCGCAGATATCCATCCTACCGTCATGGGTATGTTGGTAATAGGCAAAGAGCCAACACGCTTCTTGCCCGGCGCCTACGTGCAATTCTTACGCATTGCTGGCGTAGAGCTTGGCGATCCTATTCAGGATCAGAAGGAAATTCACGGCCCCTTAGCAGAACTTCTTCGCAGACTGGATGAAACGTTTGAAGCCCACATTTCTGTAACCCTAGACGTTGGTAAAGGAGTTGCTGACGTCCGTCACCCTGATTATCCCATCGTGGCTTTGCAACAGCTAGCGCGAAATGCCGTGTTACATCGCACTTATGAGGGAACGTATGCCCCGGTGCGCATTACGTGGTTTGACGACCGGATTGAGATACAGAACCCCGGCGGCCCTTATGGTCAAGTCACCACCGAAAACTTTGGACAGCCGGGAGTGACAGATTATCGCAATCCGCATCTGGCAGAAGCCATGAAGAACTTGGGATACGTCCAAAGATTTGGCATGGGAATTCCGCTGGCTCGCCGTGAAATGAAGAAAAACGGCAATCCTCAGCCAGAGTTCGCCCCAAGACAGAACCAACTGTTAGTCACACTAAGGAGGCGACTATGAATGTACCGGTTGTCGCGTTTTTCAACAATAAAGGTGGCGTGGGGAAAACCTCGTTGGTTTACCACTTGGCCTGGATGTACGCGGACTTGGGATTTAGCGTCTTGGCCGCAGACTTGGACCCCCAGGCCAATCTGACATCTGCTTTTCTGGATGAAGATCGCCTAACTCAGTTATGGATTGATGGACAAGATCAGCATACAATTTATGATTTCTTGCACCCCCTGATCCGAGGTGTCGGAGATATATCAGAGCCGGTAGTTGAGCACGTCGATGAACTGTTGAGCGTGTTAGTTGGGGATTTGGCCCTCTCCAAGTTTGAGGACCAACTTTCCGAAGTTTGGCCCAAGTGCATGGATAGCGATGAGCGTGCTTTCCGCGTCATGTCGGCTTTTTGGCGCATTCTTGCAAAAGCCGCCGAGCAAGAACAAGCGGATTTGATCTTGATGGATCTTGGCCCGAATCTGGGAGCCATTAATCGAGCCGCTCTCATCTCGGTTGATTATGTCGTGGTTCCCTTGGCGCCTGATTTGTTCTCTCTCCAGGGGTTGCGTAACTTGGGGCCGACGTTGCGCGATTGGCGGAAAAGGTGGCGCGAGCGACTCGCGCGTAATCCAGCCGAAGACCTCCCTTTGCCTCAAGGGCGCATTGAACCAGTGGGCTATATCTTGTTGCAGCATTCGGTGCGCCTTGATCGTCCTGTGAAAGCGTATGAGCGTTGGATTGCCCGCATCCCTGGCGTTTATCGCGAGGAAGTCTTGGATGAGCCGACCGATGATTGTCCGTCGGTACATGATGATCCCCACTGCCTGGCGTTGATTAAGCATTATCGCAGCCTGATGCCTATGGCCCAAGAGGTGCGCAAGCCGATTTTTCATCTCAAGCCAGCCGATGGGGCGATTGGCTCTCATTATAAGGCTGTCCAGCAAGTGCATAAGGATTTCCGTCAATTAGCACGTAAGTTGGCAGAGAGGATTGGGCTCAAAAACGAACTGGGAGGTTCTTGGCCTCAGAAGTGATGTACATTCCTTACTAACCCATTATCATAAGAAGAGAAAAATGTCAGACATAGCCTCACTCGCGCTCTGGCTTGTAGGTTTAATTATGGCGTTATCAGCCGTCTTAATTTACCTCTCGAAGATGTCATCCGTGACCGTCTGGGAAGACCAGCCACGCAACCTGTAAGCTATTTCTCGTTAGCGGCAGCCAACAAC
>JAYELZ010000103.1:0-3871 GCA_034717835.1 Chloroflexota bacterium | reverse complement strand
AATCGGCGTTGGACCAGGCTGCTACAACGCGGGCTTTCATACACGGGGCTGCTGTGCGTGGCGGCGCTCACGCTGTGGGGACTCTACGGCTTTGAGGTACGCCCGCTGCCCGAGATCCTCAATGGAATCCTGCCCCTGCCGGCTGCTGCGCACATTGAACGAGGGTTACGGCTGCAAGACAACCTCGCTTATGGCCGTGAAACTTTTCTTCTGGGACAGAACGGGATGCACGGTTGGTGGTATTACTTCCCTATCGCCTTCGCGCTCAAGACGCCGCTACCTCTACTAATTTTGCTCGGTGTAAGTTTATTGCGAATTATGTATCGCGGATTGCATCGCGAACTCCACGTTTCACAGCTCACACTTTACGCGTTTCCGCTCCTCTATGCTATTTCAGCACTCTTCAGTCCCTTGAATATCGGCTACCGCCACTTACTGCCCCTCCTGCCATTCCTGTACATTGGTATCGCAAGTTGCCAGTCAAAAAAGCCCTTACGCAATACGCAATACGCAAGACGTTTCACGTTTTACGTTTTACTCATCTGGCTCGCCTTCGGCGCCCTAGCCCTCGCGCCGCACTACTTGACCTTCTTTAATGAAATTGCCGGCGGCCCCGAAAACGGCTGGCGCTGGCTAGCCGACTCCAATACCGATTGGGGTCAGGGCTACCAGGAGCTGGCCGCATTTCAGGAACAAGCAGAGATCGAGCACTTTAACCTCTCCGCTTTCATCTTCTACGATCCGGCGCTCTACGGCGTGCGTTACACGCCGCTCACACCCTATGGCGGCAACACTCCGGCAATTTTCCCGTCACGCTTCGCGCCCCCGGCGGGAGATTACGCCATCAGCGCCACCACGTTAGATGGCATCCCCCTGGCCGATCCAGAGATGTACGATTGGTTCCGCTGGCGTGAACCGGAGGCCCGCCTCGGGAACGCGCTCTTCTACTACCACATCAGCGCCGCCGAGACCGAGGGCAGCTGGTTGGCGCAATGCGTGACTCCGACCATCCCCTTGAATACCGAGGCCATCCAAGCCGGATTCGGGAACCGGACACTGCGCAAGCTCACCTTCGACTGCACGCAGAGCTGGCTCATCCCGCAAAACGGCGAACCGGGTTATTACGCCCTGCATGGTGCGCTGCTCCAAGATGACTGGCGCACGCGCTTGCACTATACGCCGCCCCGCAGCCACGATACTTTCATCGTCCACCACTTGACCGCCACCAGAATCGCCTACCAACAGCGAGAATATGGCGCGTCGCCGGCCTTCGCGCTCTATCACGCTACCACGCCACCCTCAGAGCCAATTCCACCAGGAGTTTGGATGGCTCCCGCCGCAACACCGCCCCAAGACCTCACACCAAGTTCGCTCCAACAGCCGCCACTGGCGTTAGACGGGCCACTCACCCATCTGGGCAGCCGTCTGACGCGCTCTGACGACGCGCGGCTGGAGATAGAGACCTGGTGGCAAGTAACCCAGGGGTCGATCTCGCGCCCGCTCTCCATCATGGCGCATCTCATCACAGCCGCAGGAGAGACGTTGGAAGTCGCCGATGGCCTGGGCGTCCCGCCGGACTCCTGGCAAACCGGCGATATCATCATCCAGCGACACCAATTTTCGGCTCACGCCGGCAAACTCTACCTGCGCACCGGCGCGTACTGGCAAGCTGATGGCGTCCGCTGGTCGCTAGCCACAAATGCTGGTGCAGATGCGATCTTCATCCCGCTTTCAACCCCAGAGACCCCCTAAGGAAACGCAAACTATGCACTTACGCCTTAAACAGTTATTGCGTACCCCGCTATTCTGGCTCGCCGTGCTCTATCTTGTCACCGGCCTGGCCTACGCTGGGGTTACGCCGGCACTCGAAAAGCCGGATGAGCAAGACCATTATGGTTATCTCAAATATCTCCGGGAACACCATAAAATACCCCCACTGGCCCCTGATCAACAATGGCTATTTGAATCCAAGCAACCGCCACTTTATTATGTCACCGCCGCCATACTAACCGGTTGGCTAAAAGACCCTCTCCAGATAGAGCAACTGACAGTGCCCAACCCCTACATGGATTTCTCCGTGCCCGGTTATCGGAACGATAATCGCAATGTCTTCCTGCATCCGCCCCAACTAACCTCGGTGATACTCGGAGCGCGCTTGGTCTCCCTGCTCTTCGGACTGGGCACCGTATTAACCACCTACTTCCTCGTCACGCAGCTAGTTACAGAGGATACGCTCTTCCCTCTGCTGGTAGCAGCGCTGGTAGGTTTTCAACCCAAGTTTATTTATCTGGCCACAGCGCTCAACAACGATGTTGCTCTGACTTTTTTCAGCACCTTGACCATCGCCCTATTAATTTATCGCCATTCAAATACAGCTACAGCTCAACTAGATGTTTTTTTAGGAATTACGCTAGGCTTAGCCGCGCTAACAAAAGTCAATGCGCTAGTGCTCTTCCCCTTGACCGTTTTCGCGTTGCTACTGATGCGCCAAGGATTTCGCCCCGGTTTTTTCAAGGAAGCCTTGCTCATACTCAGCATCGCTTTCCTAATTGGCGGCTGGTGGTATCTACGCAACGCCATTCTCTACCATGATCCCCTTACCCTTAACGCACACTTAGCCGATTACCATGTCACCAGAACATTTTGGGGACGCCTGTCAGCAGATTTACAGGGTATTGAACGCACCTTTTGGGGGAATCAGGCCCGCACCTTCGTCAGCCCTATCTGGTTGGACAAGGTCGCTATCTGGTGGGGACGGATTAGTCTCAGCCTGCTCTTAGTTGAACTGATACGTCACGCGACGGCCTATCTGACCAATAAAAAACTCTGGATACTCGCCAGTTGGGCCGGCACGTTCTTCATGCTGCTCATAACTTACTGGACACGGCGAGCTTCTTGGGCCTTCGGGCGTTTTTTACTTCCCAGCATAGCGCCCTTGATGTTCTTTTTGTTATGGGGATGGTATAAATTAGCCCCGCCCCGCATTAACAAGCTCCTTTTATGGCTAAGTGCGGGGACAATGATTAGCATTGGAATTCTCGTACCCGTGGTGAGCTTGTATCCTCTATATCACCCCTCGCAGGTATGGCGAGAGCCAGAGATACAATATCCCGCCCACATCAGCTACCAAACAGCCGACACCGCAGAACCCATTGTCAAACTGCGCGGTTACAATTTGCCGTCAGCCTACAGCCACCCCGGCGCGTATGCCGAGGTGGAATTGTGCTGGGAACCAATAGCTCAAACAAACTCGCCTTACGCAGAATTCTTACATTTACTCGCCGTAGATTCGAGCTCCTCGCAATCACCTAAAATCTGGGGCGCGCGGCAAACATATCCCGGCTTAGGCAATCGTCCCACCGATCGTTGGAAAATAGGACAAGTTTTCTGCGATAGGCTCTTAATTAAAGTCGATGAAACCATTCCTACCCCCTGGGGAGTAGCCTTGGAAATAGGCTTCATCAATCCAGAGACGGAAGAGCGCCTGATCCCGACCACAGAACTAGGCAATCCCATACCATTGGCTACCTTCAAGGGGCCAGCGATCATAGCCCCAGACTCCATTCCCGACTCAACCCTAGACACAGATCCCCACTATCTCTTGGATAACCGGATAGCTCTCAACGGGCTAACATTTTCGCAGATGGAAAACACACTCATCGTAACTGCCACGTGGCAATGCTTACAAACACTGCCGTATGCTGCCACAGTCTTCGCAAACGTACAAGACACTGCCGGGGAAAATATCTCACAGCTAGATCGTCAACCCTGGAACGGACGCTACCCCACTTCCTATTGGCTGCCCGGACAAATCATTACGGACACGCTGGAACTAGCTCTCCTCCCAGGGACATCTCCCCGGCAGCTCCAT
>JAYELZ010000102.1:0-3884 GCA_034717835.1 Chloroflexota bacterium | reverse complement strand
GTGCCTTGGCGTGGACCGGGTCGAAGTCCACGAACCACGATGTGAAGATGGCGCGGGCGATGGCCTCCAGCGTGGCGTTCATCTGCCGGTTGAGCTCGATCTTGTCGTCGAGGCTGCCGAGGATCTCGGCGATGGCGCGCTGTTCGGGGAGAGGGGGAAGTAGAAATTGATATTGTTCGACAGAGATAGTCGGTACACGTTGCCGTCCGGAAGTTCCTTCCATACGCTGAATCACATAGTCACGAAAATTAGGATGTCTCGCGAGATAATAGACAAAGAGGGCATCTGTTATATTAGGGCGGGCGCGTAAGACAATAAATTCCGTCGATCCCCAGGCAATGGCATTATCGGTTGATAAAAGGTCAACGTATGCTGTTTTACCATTCTCCAAACAAGGAGTAATTCGAGCTAGCAAAGTGTCATTATTCTGGAATCTGGAACCAGAACCCGGATATTCGCGCAATTCACAGGAATCAATCTTACGAGCATTCTCTCGTAAATCCGCCATACCTACATAGACTACCTTTTCTTCAGCATTCAATTCAGGATAGGGGTTTACTTCAATTACATCTCCCAATTTGCATAAATTCCAATCAGACCGCATATCCAATCCCATCCAAATTCTCGCAGATCACGTCTTCCAACCGCTGGCTTTCCGCAAACTGCTCCGCCAGCTCCGCCGTGAGGCGTTCCATTTTCACCGCGAACGGCTCGCCGTCGTCCTCCTCTTCCTCGAAGCCCACGTAGCGCCCCGGCGTCAGCACAAAGCCGTGCCCTTCGATCTCCGCCAGGTCGGCGCTGGCGCAGAAGCCCAGCTCCTCTTCATATTCACCCTCGGGAGCGCGCCATTCGTGATAGACACCGGCGATGCGCGCGATCTCCTCGTCGGTCAGCACGCGGCGGGTGCGGCTCACCATCTCGCCCGCGTCGCGCGCGTCGATAAAGAGCGTCTCCCCGGCGCGGTGCGCGGGCTTGGCCCGGTCCAGGAACCAGAGGCAGGCGGGGATCTGCGTGTTGTAGAACAACTGCGGCGGCAGCGCCACCATGCAGGCCACCAGGTCGTGCTCCACCAGCGCCCGGCGGATCTCACCCTCGCCGCTGGTCTGCGTGGACATGGAGCCGTTCGCCAACACAAAGCCCGCCTGTCCCTCATAGGCCAGGTGGTGGACGAAGTGCTGCACCCAGGCGAAGTTAGCGTTGTTCTCCGGCGGCGTGCCGTACTGCCAGCGGACATCATCCCGTAGCAAATGTCCGCCCCAATCACTCATATTGAAAGGTGGATTGGCGAGCACGTAATCGGCCTTCAGGTCGGGGTGCAGATCATGATAGAAAGAATCCGCGTGCTCACCGCCTAGATTCCCCTCAATACTACGGATAGCGAGGTTCATCTTGCAGAGCCGCCACGTCGTCGGGTTAGATTCCTGCCCGTAGATAGAAATATCATTGAAGCGCCCACCGTGTGCTTCCAAAAACCGCTCCGACTGCACGAACATCCCGCCGGAGCCGCAGCACGGGTCGAAGACGCGCCCCTGATACGGCTCCAACATCATCACCAGCAGTTGCACGATAGACTTGGGCGTGTAGAACTCACCGCCCTTCTTGCCCTCGGCATCGGCGAACTGGCCCAGGAAGTACTCATAGACACGTCCCAGAATGTCCTTGGAGCGACTGACCTCATCCCCCAGAGCAATAGTGCCGATCAAATCCACCAACTCGCCCAAGCGACGCTTGTTCAAGTCATCGCGTCCGTAACCTTGGGGCAGCACACCTTTGAGGCGGGGGTTCTCCCGCTCAATGGCCTGCATGGCTTTGTCGATGAGAATGCCGATGCGGGGATCCCTAGCGCGCGCCTGCAGATGCGACCAGCGCGCCTGCTCCGGCACCCAGAAGATGTTCTCGGCGATGTACTCGTCGCGATCCTCCAGCACCTGGTAGCGCTCCCGAGACTCTTTGATGTAGTAAACACTCTCAGGGTCCGCGGTCCAGAGGCGCAATTGTTCGTAATGCTCCTCGAAGGCATCAGAGATATATTTCAGAAAGATTAGGCCGAGCACAACGTCCTTGTACTCGGCGGCATCAAGGTGACCGCGCAACTTGTCGGCTGCGGCCCAGAGTTTCTTCTCGAAACCCAGTTCACCGCCGTTGGCGTGGATGTTGACCATGGATGCTCCTTTGTTATCTACCGCCGCATAATATGAGGTGCTAGCTCGCTAGCGGAATGAGTACAAATTGAGTATAGAACAGATTTTGAGGAGTGCAAAGAACAAAACAGAAAAGGGTATCTGGTCAGGCGACCAGATACCACAATCAATCACTCCGCGGCGTCTTCGTCCTTCTTCTTGCCACGGAAGGGATCATGCTTAGCGCGGCCTAACTCCTCCATACGCTCCTGATAGTCCAACAGCGCCTGCTTGTCGATCATCCAGACGCGGCTCCACTTCTTAGCTCGAACGCGAGACTGGCGCACCAGACGCCGGACATAGTGAGGGCTATACCCCGTCAGCTGGGCAGCTTCATCGGTGGTAATCCACTCTGTTGAGGTTTCCTGAGCCATTTCGCCCCCTGTGTCGCGGGAACGACCCGCCCGCAAACGTGTCAAAGGTATCAATCGTGTCAAACGTCAAAGGTTAGAAAGGGGGGCTGAGGCAAAACAAAACGCCCCAGAGAGTCCTCACTAGGACGCGATGTGAAAAATTAATATTCAACACAAACGCGGTACTAACAATACATATTCTTTTTCTAAACCCAGCACTCCGTATATAACAAAAAAGCGAGAAGTTTTACCTTCCCGCTTTCGATGTCACCAGCGGGAGCGACGGGCGTTAGCCAATTTCCAAGTAGATCCAGCCGACACCTTGTTGACCCCCCGTGCAGCACTTAGCCGCCAAGACTGACTCATTTTCAGTCTAGATTTCAAGTATAGCACGCTTTAGACCAGACACAACATGTTTTTACTGGCCCATAGGAGCTTTATGCTCCTATGGGCTTTTTTTGTTTTAATCGCCCCAGGCGCCGTCAGCGGCCCTGGGGCTTTTGGATGGGGTAGAGTGACTATTAACCAAGCAACTATTCGCTAAGGAGTTAGCTATGTCTCACCGTAAAGCAACACGCACCACCCAGGTACCGCCTAGTTTAGACCTCTACACCGTGACCGAAACGGCGGCGATACTCAACGTCAGTAAACGCTCCGTCTTCAAATGGATCAAGCAGGAGGCGCTGCACGTCATTCGCCTCGGGCCAGGGCAGCGCCTGATTCGCGTACGGCGCGCTGATTTAGAGGAGTTCATTGACACCCAAGAATTCAAAAGCCCCACTCACGGAGGCTCACATGCGTCCACCTAGCTACTGCGCTCAGTGCGGGGCGCTGATTGACCGCCGCACGCATAATAAGAAGTTTTGTAATCGTAGCTGCCAAAGCGCCTACCGGCTCTCACACGGGGAGCGTTCCCCCGCAGCCAAAAAGCGGCGCCGCAGGCGGCTCGTGGCGCGCTACGTCTACGGTGAAATTGACCGCGAGACCTATCACTACCGCTGGGCTCAATATCAGCAACATAACTTGCTTTAGCCCCCGGAGGTCAGAGATGGAACTTGGTCTACTTTGGTATGACGAAGGAGCAGCGTGCGCCACCCAACTACCTGGCGCGGTGCAACGCTATCGAGAACGAGAACGATTGCGGGGGGCACCTAACGTCTGTTACGTACCACCCAGAGTTCAGGTGGCCGAGTCTCCGTTAGGCGGCCTCACTATCCGCCCCGCACCCGTCATCCCCTCCCAACATTTCTGGTTAGGCTTGGACAAAACGCCAGAGAGGAATGAACCATGAAAAAGATATTGAACATGGCAGCCATAGCAGCATTACTCGTTCTAGTCCTCTTCTTAGCCT
>JAYELZ010000101.1:0-3899 GCA_034717835.1 Chloroflexota bacterium | reverse complement strand
CCCGCTAGTTTGGCCGAGTATCTGTCCGGCTACGACGATATGTTGAGCAAACCGCAACAACGTCATTTCCAGACCTATGTAGTTGGCTTGGTGACGTGTGAGGGTAACCGCACCGTAACCAACATCAACGCCACACTCTGGCCGGAAGAGTAGCAGGACAACACTGCGGTGAGCCGTTTTGTCAACCAGCACCAATGGTCTGAAGATGCAGTAGCTCAACAGCGCGTGGCTCTAAGTCGTGGGGAAATTGTCACCTGGCTAAATAACCGGGAGGATGGTCGTCCAGTCACGACGTATCTTGTCTTCGACGATGCAACCCACGAGAAGACGGGTAGTCAAATCGCGGGTGCTGGTTCCTTCCGCGCTGGCGGAGGATACAAGTGGGGCAAGAAAATGGTCAGCAGTCTCTGGCGGGTTGGACCTTTCAGCTGGCCATACTGGGGTGACTTGTATTTAAAGAAAGAGTACTGTGAGGCCGAAGGAGTAGCTTTTCGAACCACGACGGAGCTGGTGCAAGAGCAGATTCTAAACTTTGAACTGTTACCAGGCACAGAAACTTGCGTGTTGGTCGACAGTTGGTTCAGTGGTTGGCCGCTCATCAGAGCCGTCAAGTCCCGCGAGGACGAAGGTTTCTACCTCATCAGCGGCTTGAAGAAAAGCCGCCACATCTAGCGGCGCGATGGGAGCAAGGTCAATCTGAAGACCCGGGCCAGTGAACTAGAGAGGCAACATTGCGAGCGGACAAATGCCCACGGGCGCACCTTCCACGTGTACCGCTACGACGGAAAGGTTTCGCGAGCAGGCGATGATCCAGGCACAGTGTTGATGATCTGCTGTAATGACTTGTCCGATCCCCAGGACAAGCCCTTCTTCATCCTTTGTACGCGAACAGATTTGACCAATCAACAGATCATCGTTCGTTACTTAAAGCGCTGGGGAATAGAGACCGGGTATCGCAACGGCAAGCAACTGCTAGGCCAGGATGAGTATCAGGGACGGAGCACCCTGGGCACCATTAGACACTGGTGTCTGCACCGCGTGAATAGCTTGCTGACGCAAAATCGAGACCAGGCATTGCGTACTTTGGGCGATGTGTGCCGCGCCGTCAAACGCGAAGTCTTACGTGCGTTGGTGCAGTGGCTCTACGACCTCTTCCAGGAGAAGCAGAATCCTGAAGTCGCTTGCGGGTTACTCGGCGTATGAGGTTGTTAATGTGCAGGAGTTAAGTTAAAACAATGTGTGAATACATGACAACTGATGCGAACACAAACTCCCTCAATGAGTATAGACACTAATCCCAAAAATCTCTAGTCAGAAAGAGCGAAAGTATGAATGACCCCGCCAGCGATGCTATTCCCGACGCCGCCGCAATTCGAGCGAGAACTATCTTACTACGAGATCCTGGCCAGAGCCATGCTACCGTCGCTAAAACAACAACTATCATAGTTGCCACAGAAACCACAATTCCACCGGCAATAAAATTCTCTTCTGGCAGGTTCTCGAAGAAATACTCGCGGCGTAGAACTTCGAGTTGGGTTTGATCCAGACCAAGTGGTTCGTTGATATAGGCAAACCAATGCACATGGACATACTGAGAGCCGATACGGCAAGACCACTGTTTGCCGTCGTAAGATGCTTCACATGTACCCCCGAACAGATTGGAATGCGTTGCCGGATGATTACGTTGAGCATGAATTTCCAGAGTCTTACCGGCTATCTCAACCGTGCAAGTGGATGTATGGGCTGGGTCTCCTTCAAGGCGAGTGCAGAGCAGCCTGGTCGGCCAGGAGACCGGTCAACGTCGTGCTGGCCGGGGCATCGTCCCCACGCTTGACCGTGATGGTCACGTTGTCGAACCAATCCGCCCAACTCGCGTCGAGGCAGCCCTGTACCTGGATTTCATACCTTGCCTGTTGGTCCAAACGAAGCTTCCTGGTTCTCGTCTTCACTGATTTCTCTTTCTGCTCAGCAAAACGGAAGGCAGGTGACAACCAAGCCACAAGTATAGCTGTCAACTGGCTGGTTGTCATCTGCCAAAAGTTAGATTTAGGGGGTTGATTTTAGAGTATGCCCAGTTCGCGTGCCCGCGCTACGGCCTCCGTGTCGCCTTCATCCAACGAGAGCCAGGCCACGGCGATTGGGGCGCAGCAGGGGGATATAGAGTTCAGTGGTCAGAAGTAACGTGGTCATCATGCTGCAATCTTACCATCTTCTTTCTGTATGCTCAAATAGAGAAAAGCCCCGTCATCCCGACAGAGCTTTCTCCTTGATTCATTTTCTCTCTATAATGCAGTTCTAATCGGCCAATCGGATTATCAACGCACCTCGTTCAACTCTTTTCTAGCCCTATGAAAATACCCAGCATCAGGCCTTCTAGCGCTATGATGGCCCCCAAAGTGTTGTTAGTGATTTTATTCATTTTTACATTCTCCTGATTGTCAGATTTGTATCCACTAGCGTAACTACCCAGGCCCGCCTACCGCAGACCTCCGAGGTCTCAAACCCGCTGTGCGGCGGCAGCAGCGCGGTGATGTGCTTCAGGATGATCGCGTAAGGGGTGTCAGCATTGAAGGGGACGCGCCCGACGCAGAGTTGGTAGAGTAACACACCCAGCGCGTAGATATCGGAGCGGGCGTCGCCGGGTTCTCCCCGGCACTGTTCCGGCGACATGTAGGCCGGCGTACCCAACGTACCGCCGCTCTCGGTGATAGTTGCCGTGTCTACCATCCGGGCGATACCGAAGTCGGTCAGCACCGGGCGTCCGTTGGTGGTGATGAGCACGTTAGAAGGTTTGAGGTCGCGGTGTACCACTCCTTGCCGGTGGGCGTGATCCAGCGCATTGGCCAATGCGCCCACGATGCGCTCCACCTCCTCCAGATCCATCCGCTTTTCCCGGCAGTGCAGGTGGGATTTGAGGCTATCCCCGGCCAGATGTTCCATCACCAGGAAGGCCACGCCCTCGTCGGCGTCAAAGTCGTAGACACGGACGATGTGGGGATGCTCGAGCGCGGCGATGGCGCGGGCCTCCTGCCGGAAGCGGGCCGCGAAATCCTCGTCGCCGGTCAGGTGCGGGTGTAGAATCTTGATGGCGACGTACCGGTCCAGATCAGGTTGGTAGGCCTTGTAGACCTGCGCCATCCCCCCCTGGCCCAGTTTCTCGACGAGGCGGTATTTGCCGAGCGTCTTGCCAACAAGGTTGAACATGATTCCTTACCTCTCGTAGCTTGTAGCTACCCAGGCCAGCCTACTTCAGACTTCTGAGGTCTCAAAAGATTGCCACGTCCAGGTGGCTACCGTAGCTCTCAGATGAATTTAGTATACTCATTTGAGAGAATTGGGCAATTGAATTTTGGTAAGCGTTCAGAGGAGTAAGGAAAAACACACCCCCAGCCCTCCGAGGGTTATCAGCTGGTACTCCTGTGGCCGGTTCTGGTGATACCTAGCGCGCATCCTCGGTCAAATTACCGTCAAAACCTAGGAGGTCTAAATACCACCTCACGGTACAGAGAATTTCTCACCCGGGCCAGAAGTTTTGGTTGCTGGGGTGTCAGTTGACAACCTCCTGATGGGGATATACACTATCAATTGATGGTGTTACAGATAAGCAGTTATGGGGAACTAATTCCTGAATATACTCAGTTGAGGGTATTATACCGAAGTTTTGCTCCCTAACAGCCCCGGGGAGGTGGTTATGACGAAATAGTTCCTGATAGACGGAGTTTGAGGGTGTTATCGTGAATTTTTTCGGAATATCTAATAGTTATGCGGCACTGGGTAGCACCACAGGGAATCGTGGTCAGCCCAGCCACTGTTTTTTGAGCTCCAAAAAGGCTAGGGAGGGCCGCCCCCGGTGTGGGGGTAAGACTGGCGGCTTAGGAACCTGGTACCATAAAAGTTCA
>JAYELZ010000100.1:0-3907 GCA_034717835.1 Chloroflexota bacterium | reverse complement strand
CAGGAATTAATTCCCGCTAACTGCTTATCTGTAACCCCATCAATTGATAGTGTATATCCTTATCAGGAGGTTGTCAAATGACATCCCAGAAACCAAAACTTCTGGCACGGGTGAGAAATTCTCTGCGCCAACGCAATTACGCCTACAGCACAGAGCAGTCTTATACCAGCTGGATTAAGCGCTATATCCTTTTCCACCACAAAAAACACCCGCTCAAGATGGGCGAAAAAGAGATTGAGGAATTTCTCACTTATCTCGCGGTCAGGAAAAAGGTCGCGGCCGCTACTCAAAATCAGGCCCTCAGTGCCCTGATTTATCTTTACCAGGAAGTTCTGCACCGAGAGCTAACTGATATCAATGCCATGCGCCCCAGACGTCGCCAAAATATCCCTACGGTGCTTACCCCGGCAGAGGTAGCGGCCATTCTGCCGCAGCTCACGGGACTCAATCAGCTAATGGCCAAAATACTCTACGGCAGCGGCCTGCGCATTTCGGAATGTCTACGTTTGAGAGTCAAAGATGTGGATTTTGGGCATTACCAACTCCTGGTTAGAGATAGCAAGGGGCATAAGGAGCGGTTCACTATCCTACCGCAGAGTATTAAAGGCGCGCTGCAAAGACAATTGCAACGGGTCAAGTATATGCACCAAGCGGACCTGGAAAATGGTTACGGGCAGGTTTACTTGCCCTATGCCCTGCAGAGGAAATATCCGCACGCCGAGCAAGAATGGATTTGGCAATGGGTTTTCCCCTCCCAACAACTCTCCACAGACCCGCGTAGCGGCATCACCAGACGTCACCACCGTAGTGGCAGCACTCTCCGGAAAGCCATTAAAGCCGCGGCCCAACAAGCCGGGATTGACAAACACGTTACCCCGCACACTTTCCGCCATTCGTTTGCCACCCACCTACTCCAAAACGGCTACGATATCCGTACCGTGCAGGAATTATTGGGGCATAAGGACGTAAAAACGACGATGATTTACACGCACGTTCTTAATCGTGGTGGTCTTGCCGTGCATAGCCCGTTGGATGAGTAGAACCGCTGCCAGCGTCCAGATGTACGTATATTCTCACCGCAAAGCGCGCCGAGGTCGCTGAGATTTGCTATTGTCAGGCTACCTTCTCCACACACCTGAAGGATTACGTCTGACTACTGGACTACCCAGCCACCCGACTACCCGACTACCCGACTATTCGACTACCTGACTACTCGACCACCCACTAATTGACCTTCCCTTCCATCTCCGCGATAATATCGCCCTGTTTTTGCGCCTCCCGCGAGATGGGTTCCAGCCGCGCTTGGATTTTATCCCAGGCATATTTGCCGCCCAACACTAACCAGGGCGCCCCAATGGCGACGAAGAGGTAACGCGCTGGCGGCAGGAGCGGGGCCGAAGAGAAACGGTCCAGATTGAAGAGTATCAACGCCACAGAGGTCCAAACGGTGAGGAAGTTAGGGATGGCGTCCCCAGAATGTATCAATCCCCAGCCGGGCAGCCGTTTGGTGGTAAAAGGCCAGAAGAGGTTGCTTCCCATATAACCGGCTTGATCCTCCGCCACATGCGCTGCAAAACCTAGCCCCGCGACCAGCCCGGCCCACTTCCCAAAGAGAAGCCAGCAGAGCACCCCCACCACCAGAGCGAGCGTGAAACTATGCGACCAACGGCGGTGCCAATCCAGAAAATGTACGTAGAGCTCATTGTCCTCCCGCGCAAAGCGGAAAGAAGGCCCGCTGAAGATGTTGATCTTGTACTCCGCGCTGTAGGTATGCACCACCGGCACGCCCACCTGGCGGCGCGCTTCCTCCACCCCCGGCGGCTCGGTGCCGGCGTAGGGCACCTGTCCCGTGTTGACCAGCGGGCCGACGCGCACGGCCACCTCGCCAGCCTCGGGATCAAAGCGGATCGCGTACTCACGCCAGAGATCCGGCCCCAAGCGGACCGTGTGCGCCATGACGTTCTGCGAGTCACCGGACTTGTAGGCGCGTCGCATGGCTGCCACCAGGACATCGGCGATGTATTCGGGGTCGGGATCCAGACCCGGATCAATCTCCAAGTCGTATTTCTCAAAATAGCGCGCGAATTTGAAATCCAACGTATCTGGCAGGATGCCGCCAATCCCGGCTAACACCGGCAGGAGCACGCCTTCCGCGCCCAGTTGCACGACCTCCGGGAAAAAGGTAGCCAGCGCCACTCCGGTGATAAAATGCGAGATGCCCTTCATAGATCATTACCTCCGCAAATGCTTGGGATATCGACTGTGCAAGCGGCCGCCGCCGCGCTTGGCCCAACCCAGAGGATAACCGCCAACCGTGACCAGAACGAGACCCGCCGGCCCAGCATCAGGCCAGAAGCCGCCGCGCAGGTATTTGACGATCCGGGGATCAGCGGGCGAGAGCTCGCAAGTGGCGCGTGTGTCGACTGGCGAGAGCGCCATCGCCAGCGCGTGATCGGGGTCGATCCGCCCGTGATGGGCAGTGGCGAGCCACCAACCGGGCCGCATGACGTGCAGTCCGCGCCAGCCCTCCGGGGCGATGGGGGCACTGTAAAGCTGGTTATGCTGATTCAAAAATAACCCGCTCTCTGGCGGCGGGCGGGAGAGCACGGCTGCCAATTGCTGCCGATAGCGAGCTAACACCTCAGCTGGCAGGGATTGACCGCGCCAGCGTTGCGGCGCAGGTCGCTGCCGCTGGCCATGACGGCGTAGCAGCGCGTAGAAGTGCCCGTGTCCCGGCCCGGTGTGCGGCCAGAAGCGACCCGCCCGGCGCAAAAGAGCCGGCGCATTGATCCAAGCCGGCTGCCCAGGCCGTAAGCCGGGTAGGGTGGGCAAGGGCAGCAATTCAAAGTTGGGGTGTTGGGCCAAGAAAGCGGCGATCACCCCCTCGTTTTCCTCCGGCGAGAAGGTACACGTGCCGTAGAGCAGCCGTCCCCCCGGAGCGACCAGCGGCGCGCTCTCCGCCAGGATTTCGCGTTGCCGGGCGGCATACGCCTGGACGCTCTCCAAACTCCACGCGCGCACTATGCGCCGGTCGCGGGAGAACATCCCCTCGCCGGAGCAGGGCGCGTCCACCAACACCGCGTCGAAGAGCGCGGGCCACCGTTCCGCCAACCGGGAGGGGGTCTCGTTAGCTACCAGCGCGTTAGTGACGCCCAACCGCTCCAAGTTCATCGCCAGGACGGAGACCCGCCGGCGGGCGATGTCATTAGCCACCAGCACGCCCTCGTTCCCCATCCGCGCGGCGATATGGGAAGCTTTGCCACCGGGCGCAGCCGCCAAATCTAACACCCACTCGCCAGGCTGCGGGTCCAAGAGCACGGCGGCCGCCATCGCGGTGGGGTCTTGGATGTAATACAGCCCTGCCTGGTGATAGGGATGTCTGCCGGCCGATACGTCCGAGTCCCGCAAGCACCGGCTCAGCGGACACCACGGAATAGGCTCAGTCTGCCAGGGAAGCGCAGCCGCCAGTTCCTCCGGCGCACCCCGGCGCGGATTGAGACGCAAGCCGGTCTCTGGTTGAGCTAAAGCGGCGAAGAAATCCGCCGCTTCGCCCCCCAGCCAACCGGTCATACGAGTGACAAAAGCTTGGGGATAATCGTAAGTCTGCATAGCGTAAGTTTATCTCAGAAAGGAAGAGAGGCAAAGGATAGTAGACAGTAGACGGTAGACGGTAGACAGTAGACATAAGCACCAGGCAAGCGCGCAAGCGAGAGAGCGAATGAGCGTGGGCTAGCCCCATTCATGGGGCGTAGTTCCGTAGCCCGTGGTCTTCAGCCACGGGGCGAACTACCTGACTACCCGACTAATTGACTACCCGACTAACAGCATAACAAGCAAAATCTCCCCTCTCTGGCCTAAATTTAGGACCAGACACAGGAGATTTCTTGCTACTTGACTAACGACCACC